>CACDUV010000043.1 GCA_902556065.1 uncultured Pelagibacteraceae bacterium | reverse complement strand
AGAGCTGTAATTTTTAAGCTCATTTTTAACCTGATCATAAGACTCCTTGAGATCGAGATTAGTAACATCAATTAAATGTAATAAAGATTTGCATCTTTCTATATGTTTTAAAAACTGTATCCCAAGCCCAACACCTTCGTGGGCACCTTCTACTAGTCCCGGTATATCAGCTATTGTAATTTCTTTATCATCATAGCTAGCAACACCTAAGTTAGGATTGAGTGTTGTAAATTTATAATTAGCAATTTTAGGATTTGCGTTAGTAAGCGCTGCTAACAAACTTGATTTTCCTGCGTTAGGTAATCCGATAATTCCAATATCAGCTATTGTTTTAAGTTGTAACCAAATTGTAAACTCTTCTCCTAAAGTTCCTTTCGTAAACTTTCTTGGAGCTCTGTTTGTGGAGCTTTTAAATCTAGTATTTCCCAAACCACCTTTGCCACCATTAGCTGCAATGTACTCTTCTCCTTTCTTGTTAAAGTCAAATAATAGAGTTTTGTTATCTTCTTCAAATACCTGAGTTCCAAGAGGAACTTTTAAAATTAAATCCTCACCACTTTTGCCTGTTCGATTTTGACCAGAACCATTTTCTCCACGTTCAGCTTTATGATGTTGTTGATATCTGTAATCAATTAAAGTGTTTAAGTTTTCTTCTGATTTTAAAATGATAGAACCACCTCTGCCTCCATCACCTCCATCAGGTCCTCCAAACTCAACATATTTTTCTCTTCTAAAACTTGGCGAACCGTCACCACCGTTTCCAGCTTTAACATAAATTTTAACTTGATCGAGAAATTTCATAATACAACATTTTCTTGGTTGTACTATTAATTGGGTTTTACTGAAACGTAAGTTCTATCTAATTTAGATTTTTTGAATACAACTTTACCTTTAATAACAGAAAAAATTGAATGATCTTTTCCCATTCCAACATTTTCGCCAGGAAAAATTTTTGTTCCTCTTTGTCTAACAATTATATTTCCAGGTATTACAGTTTCTCCACCGTATTTTTTAACACCAAGTCTTCGACCAGCACTATCTCGTCCGTTTCTCGATGATCCACCTGCTTTTTTCGTTGCCATAATTTACCTAATAATTATTTACTTGCAGCTTCTTTAACTTCCCCTTTTTTGGAAGCTGGTTTAATTTTTTCAGCTTCAGATAATACTTTACCATCTTTTGAAAAAATTTTGTTAATTCTTATCAAAGAAAATTGCTGTCTATGTCCATTTTTTCTTCTTGAATTTTGTCTTCTTCTTTTTTTGAAAATTAGAATTGTTCTATTTTTACTATTTTTAATTAAATCTGCCTCTACCTTAGCACCGTCAATATTAGGAGCTCCAACTTCAATATTTTTATCATCTCCGTATGCTAAGATTTCATTAAACTCTATCTTAGTTTCAGGCTTTGAGTCTGGTAGTTTTTCGATTTTTAATATTTCACCAGATTTAACTTTGTACTGTTTACCACCTGTTTTTATTACTGCGTATGACATAGTATGAATTTAAATTTAAGTTACCGCAATATAGTTACCGGAAGACTATAGTCAAGCTGAATTAGTTAGAAATTATCCTTTAAATCCCTTAATTTTGAAAAGGTTTTTAAGTCATTTGCTCTTAAAAAAATATTACAATCAATTTCATCCTGTAAGGTTGATGGAATAGTAGGCAAATTATTATTTCTTTGTTTTTTTATAAATTCTATTTTCTTTAATAAAGAAGAATTTTCAGAGTCATGTTCCAAGCAGAATTTTGAATTGTTTAGAGTATATTCATGACCACAATAGATTTTTGTTTCTTTAGGTAAGGATTTTAATTTATTTAAAGAGTCATACATTTGTTCATATGTACCCTCAAAAATTCTACCACACCCAAGTGAAAAGAGAGTATCTCCAGTGAATAGTAAGCTTTCCTCGAAAAAATAAAAACAAATATGTCCCGTAGTGTGTCCTGGGATATGAATAATTTTAGCTTTAAAATTTCCACTATTCCAAATTTCATTATCTTTTAATAAGATATCAATCTCTGGTATCCTTTTTGCATCTCCATTAAATCCTAAAACAACAGATCCAAATTTTTTTTTTAATTCAGTGTTACCTCCAATATGATCGTAATGATGATGAGTATTTAAAATATATTTTAAATTAATATTTTTACCG
>CACDUV010000042.1 GCA_902556065.1 uncultured Pelagibacteraceae bacterium | reverse complement strand
CTTTGAATATTGTGGAAAGGGTTTGAATGGAATTTTTTCTAACAGATCAAATTTATTCAATATTAATTTCTTAAAAATGTTTTTTGATATCATCAAATTTTATAAAAATAGTGATCAAATAAATATTACAGATCAAAAATTAACTTTAGGTGAATATTTAGAAAATAACAAATTATCAAAAACATTTATTGATTACCATATTATCCCGATGGTATCTGCAATCTGGTCTATGCCTCCTTATGAAGCGAGCAAGATGCCAATAACATTCTTTTTAAAATTTTTTCAAAATCACGGGCTCTTTAAACTAAAAAATAGACCTCAGTGGTATACCGTAACCAATAGAAGTAAAACTTATGTAAATAAAATAATTTCAAAAATAAGTGGTGAATATTTTAAAAATTATAAAATTAAAAAAATTATAAGAAAGTCAAAAGGATTAGATTTATATTATGGTGGTGAAAGTGAATTTTTTGATTACGATAAAGTGGTAATAGCAGCGCATGCCGATGAAGCTTTAAAGTTGATTGAAAATCCTACTGAAGAAGAGACAAAAATTTTATCTAATTTTAGTTATAAAGAAAATATTGCATATATTCATACAGACAAAAGAGCGATGCCAAAAAATAAAAAGGCATGGTCCTCATGGAATTCATCAATCAATGACAAAGTTTTAGAAAAAAACTCTATTACTTATTGGTTAAACCTTTTGCAAAACCTTAAATGCGATCAGGACATTTTTTTAACTCTTAATCCATATTTTGAAATTGATGAGAGTAAAATACTTAAAATAGTTAAATTTACTCATCCTTATTATGATCAACAAGCATTAGATGCTCAATCGGAGCTATTTAGTTTACAAAATAAAAAAGATTTACTTTTTTGTGGGAGTTATTTTGGTTACGGTTTTCATGAAGATGGAATAAAATCATCGATTGAAATGCTAAAATACCTAAATGACTAATTCATGCATATATAATGGGAATGTAATCCATAAACGTTTCAAACCTAAAGAACACTATTTTAAGTATAGCGTTTTCTCGCTTTTAATTGATTTATCTGAATTAAAAAAAATAAATCAGGAGATAAGCTTCTTTTCATTGAATAAATTCAATTTAATTAGTTTTCATGAAAAGGATCATGGTGAACGTGATGGATCTTCTCTTGAAGATTGGGTAAAGAAAAATTTAGAACAAAATAAAATAGACAATACAGATATTAAAATTAAGCTTCTCTGTTATCCAAGGATTTTTGGTTATGTATTTAATCCTCTAAGTATCTTTTTCGTTTACAATCCAAATGATAAATTAATATCAATATTATATGAGGTGAAAAATACATTCGGTGAGCAACATACTTATGTTTTTAGAGTAGATAGTGAAAATAAATTAATTCAAAATAATTGTTCTAAAAAATTTCATGTTTCACCTTTTATAGAAATGAATTGTAAGTATTTCTTTAGAATTCTTAATCCTGATGAAAAACTTTCTGTAATCATTGATCAATACGATCAAGAGGGAAAAATTTTATTTGCATCTCAGGATGGTAAAAAAACCGATTTAAATAGCAGCCAATTATTAAAGTCTTATTTAAAACATCCCCTAATGACCATTAAAATAATATCAGCAATCCATTTTGAAGCATTTAAATTATGGATGAAAGGAATTAAAATTATTAAAAAAAAAATAAAAATAAGAAACAATATAACAGTAGAAAATTAATGTTATTAAATAAAGCTGCAGATAAATTAGTTTTTAAATTTTTAAGTAAAATTAAAAATGGATACCTTGTGATTACTACCTATGAAGGTGAGATATTAAAATTTGGTAACCCTTATCAATCTTTAAAGGCAAATATTAAGATAAAAAATCCAAATTTTAATTATAATTTAATTAGAGGTGGAAGCATTGGTTTTGCCGAAAGTTATATGAGAGGTGAATTTGAAACTGATAATCTTTCAGATCTAATTGAGTTAACAGCTAGAAATATTCAAGTGATATATAAATTCTCAGGTTTGCTTGATCTACCTATAATAAATTTTATAAAAAATAAAATAATCAAAAATACAAAAAGTCGAAGTAAGGAAAATATTGCAAAACATTATGATCTTGGAAATGATTTCTTTTCATTATGGTTAGACGATACTTTAACATACTCAAGTGCAATCTTTGATGATAATTCAAAAATTTTAAGTGTTGCGCAAAATAATAAATACCAAAAATTAATTGATCTAATCAAACCAAGTACTGGTGATAAAGTATTAGAGATTGGATGTGGGTGGGGTGGTTTT
>CACDUV010000041.1 GCA_902556065.1 uncultured Pelagibacteraceae bacterium | reverse complement strand
GCCTTTTGATCTATCATATATAAGTTTATAAAAAAAAACTAGGTTTTTTTCTTTAATTTTTTTTTGAGCATTAAGTAATAAATATTTTTTGTCTTTATTGATTGCTTTTGTCATTAAAATTTCTGAATCCAGATATGAATTTGAAGAAAATTTATTTTTTAAAATTTGGGCACCTTGAATTATTGCTGATTGAATATTCATTTATTCTAAGTTACTTAAACTTTCTTCTTGAGCTTGTAAGGTAAGAGATTCGATCATTTCGTCAAAGGCCTCACCTTCAAGAAATTCCTCTAATTTATGTAATGTTAAATTTATTCTGTGATCTGTTACTCTTCCTTGTGGAAAATTATAAGTTCGAATTCTTTCTGATCGATCTCCAGTACCAATTTTTGTTTTTCTATCTTGTGATCTCTCTTGATCAATTCTTGACCTTTCAAGTTCATATAATCTTGATCTTAAAATTTTCATCCCTTTTGCTTTGTTTTTGTGTTGTGATTTTTCATCTTGTTGAGAAACAGACAAGCCTGTAGGTATATGAGTTATTCTAACAGCACTATCTGTAGTGTTAACTGACTGTCCTCCGGGACCACCTGCTCTAAAAACGTCAATTCTTAAATCAGAATCATTTATTTTTAAATCGACTTCCTCAGCCTCAGGTAATACTGCAACAGTTGCTGCTGATGTATGAACTCTTCCTTGTGTTTCGGTATCTGGAACTCTTTGAACTCTATGCACACCACTCTCATATTTTAACGTTGAATAAATATTCGTACCTTTTATAGATGCTATTACTTCTTTTAAACCTCCAGCATCACTTCTTGAAATAGAAATCAATTCTAGTGACCATTTTTTTTTATTACTTACTTTTTCATACATTTTAAAAAGATCTGAGGCAAATAAACTTGCTTCTAAACCTCCAGTTCCAGCTCTTATTTCAATTATAGCGTTTTTTTTATCAGCTTCATCTTTTGGTAGTAAAAATCGTCTGAGCTGATTAAAAAAAATGGTAAATTTATTTTAGAGATTGGTTTTGATCAAAAAAATAAAGTAATTAAATTATTAAATAAAGAGGGTTTTTATATAAATAGTGCTCTAAAAGATCTTGCCAACAATGATCGATGTATTATCTGCACAAAGATATAATTATTAAATCATGGTAACATTTAGAAATAATAATAATAACAGCAATAGAAGAAATAATTTTAGAAGAAACGACAGAAATTTTAAGTCCAATGGAGATAGACAGAAATTTAGTTCAAGTTTTTCCAATGGTGATAATTTTAAAAGAAAGTCTCCAGGGAGAAATAACCATAATGCACCAAAATTGATTGAAAAATATAATGATTTAGCTAGAGAAGCTTTGTCAAATGGTGACAAAATTCTTTCAGAAAATTACCTTCAACATGCAGATCATTTTACGAGGATTTTGAATGAAAGAGAGAGTTATAGAAGAGAGAAGAATCTTGAGGAGAAGTCTACAGAAAATAGTTCAAGAACAAATGAGCTTTTAGAAAATAACGATATTTCAGACAAAAACTTAAAAGAAAATTTAAATCAAGACGCAAACGCAGAATCTGCGACAGACATAAATTAATTTAAACCTATAATCTTTTCAGATTTAAGAACATCTAATTTAATTTTTTTTGTTTCAAACAATTTTCTTTCTTCACCTTTTAATATTTTACCTGAAGGAAGTTTTAGTTTTTGAGAATTAACTTTTTTTCCGTTTACAATTACTTCGTAATGCAAATGTGGTCCAGTAGACTTACCTGTGGAACCGACGTATCCTATTGTTTGACCTTGCTTTACTCTTACACCAGCTTTAATACCACGAGCAAATTTTGACATGTGAGCATATATTGTTTGATAGGTTGAGTTATGTCTGATTTTAACACAGTTTCCACCTCCTCCGCACCATCCAGCTTTTTTAACAACACCATCACCGGACGCCATTATTGGTGTACCAGTTGGTGCAGCGAAGTCTGTGCCTCTATGCATTTTATTGTATCCATCTATAGGATGTTTTCTCATACCAAATGGAGATGAAAGCCTTGCTCCATTAATTGGAGTTTTCATTAAAGCTTTTTTTACACTCTTACCATTTTTATCATAATGTCCTTCACTTCCCTCATTGTCAAAGTAGTAAAGCCCATTATCTTGACCAGTTAATTTTAAATTTGCGTAAAGAATTTCTCCTGTTTCAACAATTTCTTTTTTCTCATTAAGAAAAATTTCGTACATTATTTGAAACTTGTCTTGTTTTCTTATATCTCTTTGAAAGTCTACTTGAAATCCATAAATTCTTGCAAACTCAATTATTATA
>CACDUV010000040.1 GCA_902556065.1 uncultured Pelagibacteraceae bacterium | reverse complement strand
TATAATTTGCTTTTAGATTAAGACTTTCAATAACCCATTGAATCATGGGTTTATTGTTTATTTCTATTAAAGGTTTTGGAAAGATATAACCCGCCTCTGCAAATCTTTTTCCTGCTCCTGCCATTGGTATTAAAACATTCATTTTATTATCCTCCCAAGATATATTCTTTTTAAAATTAACTTTTTTTTCATTTAAAACCATTTTAACATTTTTCAAATTTAGATCACTTATATTTTTTACTGGATACAATTGGGCACCACTAGAGACAGCTGCTTCTCTTCCGTAATGTGAATCTTCAAATATTATTGCTTCAGAAGGATATATTCCAAAATGTAAAAAAATTCTTAGATATATTTCAGGATTAGGTTTTGGATTATTTACATCTTCATTAGATAATTTGTAATCAACATATTTGTTTATTCCTAATTGCTTTAAACAAATATTTAGTGTCGATTTTACAGCATTAGTCGCAATCGCTATTTTATATCTTTTATGTAAAAATTTAATTAAGTTAATTAGTTTAATATCTTTTTTTATTCTTAGTTTTAAAATTTTAGAAGTAATTTTTTGTTTATATTGATTTATCTGTTTAAATTTTTTCTCAGGCAATTTATTTTTTTTGTGTAAAATTTCTAATTTCTTTGAAGTTGGTAATCCATCAAAGATTTTAACATGATCATTAATAGATATTTTTTCAAATTTATATTTTTCTAAGGCTAGATTTAAAGCTTCATAGTGTATTATTTTAGTATCAACTAAAACTCCATCTAAATCAAAAATTATTACTTTAGTCATTTTTATATTTTTCTATAAAATCTGAACAGATACCTAAACAGTTGAAATTTTCATAATTATGTTTCTCTGGTAAAACGCAAATACTCTTATCAAATAATTTTTTTCCTGGATACGTCCATATGTATCCTTTACTCGTAATAGTATAATCATCTTCTTGATGCCAAAAATAATGAGCTTTAATTTTTTCCAAAGCCTCCAAGGCCTCCTTTGTTTTTGCATGGCACCATATCTTACTATTAAGCAAAAATTCATTATCAATATGATATTGAGAAAAATCGTGGCCTAAAAAAAATTTACCATTTTCAAATCTAACATCTACCTCAACTTCATATCCAAGTTTTAATGCTACATTTATATAATTTGGATTATTTTCATCATTGCTACGTATTCCTGAAATGTTTCCTCTGTGAGATATAAAAATCATGTTTATTTGATATATTAAAACTATATTAAATAAATAGTAATTTTAATATTTAAAAGGAGAGGTGGCCGAGTGGTTGAAGGCGCACGCTTGGAAAGCGTGTAAAGGAGCAATCCTTTCATGGGTTCGAATCCCATTCTCTCCGCCATAAAATTAATTAAGTTTTTCAACTATAATTTAAGCATTTTATCTAAATATTATTGAGATAAATCAGCAATTTTATTAAAAAATGTTATAGTTAATTTCTTCCAAAATTTAAAAAAATGACAAACAAAAATACATATCAAGCTGACTCCATTAAGGTTTTAAAAGGTCTCGAAGCAGTCAGAAAAAGACCAGGGATGTATATAGGAGATACCGATGATGGTACGGGTTTACATCATATGGTCTATGAGGTTGTAGATAACTCCATAGATGAGGCACTGGCAGGTCATTGTAAAAATATTAATGTAAAAATTAATTCTGACGGAACAATTACTGTAAATGATGATGGAAGAGGTATCCCTGTTGATATGCACAAAGGGGAAAAAAAATCAGCAGCTGAGGTAATTATGACTCAACTTCATGCTGGTGGAAAATTTGATCATGATTCATATAAAGTCTCCGGTGGATTACATGGAGTTGGTGTTTCAGTTGTTAATGCCTTGTCAGAAAAATTAGAGTTAGAAATAAATAGAGATGGAAAAAAATATTTTATTGAATTTAAAAATGGTGAAGCAAAATTTCCACTAAAAGTAGTTGGAAAAGCTAAAAATACAGGTACTCAAATAACATTCCTACCTTCAAAAGATATTTTTTCTTCAATAAAATTTAGTGCAAATATTTTAATTAAAAGGATGAGAGAGTTAGCTTTCCTAAATAAAGGTATCAAAATAATTTTTATTGATGCTAGTCAAAAAAAAGAAAAAATATCTGAATTTAAATATGATGGAGGTGTTTTAGAGTTTGTAGATTTTTTAGATGAAAAAAGAGAAAAATTACAAAATAAAAATGGTAATGATCTATTTCGTAAGCCAATTTATATTGAAGGTAAAAAAAATAATATTGAAATAGAGTGTTCTTTAAAATGGAATGCTGGTTATGCTGAAGATATATTTCCATACACGAATAATATCTATCAAAAAGATGGTGGAACTCATTTAT
>CACDUV010000039.1 GCA_902556065.1 uncultured Pelagibacteraceae bacterium | reverse complement strand
TAAAAAAATAAACAAATTATATTTTGTAAATATATTGATAAATAATGCCGCTATAGATGCTATTCCGTTTAAGAAAAAGGGCTTTGTTAAAAAATTTCCAACGAAGGAAATGTGGGATCAAGAATTTGACTCTAGCTTAAAGGGATCTTTTTTCATGATTTCTTTATTTGGCGAGATAATGATTTTAAAAAAAGAAGGTTCAATTATTAATATTGGTTCAGATTTGTCAGTTATAGCTCCAAATCAAAATGTTTATAAATCATCATATTCAAATTATATTAAACCGGTAACATACAGTGTAATAAAGCATGGTATGGTTGGACTCACAAAATATTTTGCTTCGTTATATGGTCCCGCTGGTGTTCGAGTTAATATGATTTCCCCTGGTCCAGTTAAAAATAAACAAAAGAGAAAATTGGTCGCAGCCATTCAAGATATGACACCAATGGGAAGGTTGGGTAGTCCTGAGGATCTATTAGGTTTGATTTTATTTTTAGCAAGTAATCAATCTTCATACATTACTGGACAAAATATTTTAGTTGATGGTGGCAAAACTATTATTTAAGTAATTTTTCTTAAAAAATAAATAACTAATTTTTATGTTGATTAATTAGATTTAAACAATGTCATAATTAAAATGTATATTATTTCATTAATTTGTTTATAATTTTTATATCTTCCATATCATCAATTTGAAAACTTTTAATTTTTTCCATTTCAAAAAACCCAATTTTTTTAAACAGTCTAGTTTTGTATTTTAAAAATTCTTTTGTCTTAAATATATAGAAAGATCCATTTTCAAGAAATTTAACAGGTATGTTTTGTCTCCTAGGTCTTTTTTTATAATTGTAGTTTGGTATCAACTTTGATTTATTGTATTTCCAAACAAAATAATCATTAATCTTTTGTGCTGTAAATAAACTATCATATTTGTTTTTAAAAAATTTTATTAATGCATTATCAAAATCAACAGAGTCTCTAATAGGTGAGGTAGCTTGGATTCCAACTAATATATCAGCAGTATTTTCTAATTTTTTAGCCGCATGTAGCCATGCTATTTCAGAAGATGAATTATCTTTTGCGAATTTAAATGGTCTTTCAATTACATTTGCCCCAATTTTTTTAGAAAAATTTTGAATTTCTTTTGAGTCAGTACTGACCCATGTCTTATTTATTATTTTAGATTTGAGAGAAGCTTTTATAGACCAATATATAAGTGGTTTAAAATTTATCGGGTAAAGATTTTTATTTTTAATCCCTTTAGATCCACCTCTAGCTAGTATAATTGAATGAACTTTATAATTTTGCATTTTAGTACTTTTCTAAATTAAATCTAATCAATTTTTTTATATCGATTTAAAGTATTTCTAGTATAAGATAAAGTTATTATGAGTATAAAAAAACCTTATTTAATTGCTGAAATTGGTATTAATCACAACGGAGATTTAAAAATTGCTAAGCAGTTGATTAAAAATGCAAAAGATACTGGCTTTGATGCTGTAAAGTTTCAAAAAAGAACTATAGATATTGTTTATGATAAAAAAACTCTTGATTCTCCCAGAGAAAGCCCATGGGGCAAAACTACTAAAGATCAAAAATTAGGTCTTGAGTTTAATAAGGTAGAATACGATGAAATTACTAAATATTGTAAAGAACAAAATATAGAGTGGTTTGCTTCAGCGTGGGACTTAAAAAGTATTGAATTTCTTGATAATTACAATTTAAAATTTAATAAAGTTGCCTCTGCGATGATTATAGACAAAAATTTTCTTAATGAAGTAGCTTTAAGAAAAAAACATACTTTTATATCCACAGGGATGTCATCAAAGGAAGATATTGATAATGCAGTCAGTATTTTTGAAAAAAAAAAATGTAGTTATGAATTAATGCATTGTGTATCAACTTATCCAATGAAACCTGAGGATGCTAATTTAAATACAATAAATGAATTAAAAAAAGAATATAATTGTAATGTTGGATATAGTGGTCATGAAAATGGAGTTCTTATATCAATTTCAGCTTTAATGTTTGGAATTACTTCACTTGAAAGACATATAACTTTAGATAGAACGATGTATGGGTCTGACCAAGCAGCGTCACTAGAATTTTCTGGAATGAAAAGTCTTACAGAGGGTATAAATAAAGTTTTACTCGCTGTAGGAAAACCGTCTCTTGGCAAAATATTACCAGAGGAAATACCTATTGCTAAAAAGTTGAGAGCACATATCAAGATTTAAATTATCAAAACTATTTTTTTTTTAAAAACAATGTAATTACCGATCCATAAAAAGGAGGTGAAAGTGTTTTTTTATTCATGATTTTGAGTAAATTTTTTTTGTTGAAAAACGGAGTTTCAAAATATGGATAATTTATATCAAATATATCAAACCCATAATTCTGCACAAATCTAATTAATGAGTTTTGTGAAAACAAGCTGATATGGGTTTTGTCATGTAGAAGTCTAAATTTATTTCCATATCTTCTAGCTGCAGCACTGTCAAAATCTGGTGTCTCTAAAATCAATACACCATTTTTTTTCAAAATTTTATTTAATTTAATAATTAATTCTTCTGGCTTTTTTAAATGTTCTATTAAATGTAATGCTGTTATGACGTCAAATTCTTTTTCATTATAATCTTTTATTTCACCAGTAAATATATTTCCAAATTTTGATGCGTTTTTTGATGCAAATTTACTTATGTCTATTCCAAATTTTTTCCAATTTTTATTTAATGCTGAAAGTAACCATCCGTGACCACATCCTACATCAAGTATTTTTCCAGGTTTACAATTTTTTAAAAATTTTATAATAAATTTCAATTGTGAAATCTTA
>CACDUV010000038.1 GCA_902556065.1 uncultured Pelagibacteraceae bacterium | reverse complement strand
ACTTTTGGTTATCATAAATAAAGCAAAGTTTTTACAATCAAATAAAATCTTAGAACTTTTTCATGCAATAACAACAATCCATTTAGATGGAAAAGAAAATTCACAAAAAATTAAAATTAAAAATAAATCTGAAATAAAATACTTTTATGAAAATATTGTTATTGGATCAGGTCCAGGAGGAAGTATCACCGCAAATGAACTTAATAAATCTAATAGGGAAGTATTATTAATAGAAAAAGGTAATTGGTTTAAACATTTTAAATTAAAACATCCAGGAGAAGAATTATTTTCAAAATGGAAAAATGGCGGGTTAGCTGCGGCCCTTGGCAACATAAAAATTCAATATGCTTCAGCAGAATGCTTTGGTGGAGGAAGTGAAATAAACAGCGGTCTTTATCACGAGCCTGACGAAGAATTTTTAAATGAATGGTCTAAAAAATTTAAAACTGAAGACTTAAATTTTAACGATCTAAAAAAATTCATAAACTTAACTAAAGAAAAAACAAATGTTTCATATTTAAAAAAATACTCCTTGATAACCAAAAAAATTATCAATTCAGCAATGAATAATAATTGGAACATAGAAGAAATCCCAAGATGGTGTTTAGATGAGCATAACACCTTTGTAAAAAAATCAATGACAGAAACATACCTTAATGAATATTTAAAACAAAATGGTCAAGTAAGTTTAAATTCAAAAGTTAACAAAATATATAAAAGAGATGGTTTGTGGAAAATTGAATTTACTCAAAATAAAAAGAAAAAATATATCACTTGTAATAATGTTTTTTTGTGTTGCGGCTCAATAGATAATCTAAAGATTTTAAAAAATAACAATTTATTAAAAAAAAATAATAAAATTTCTTTCCACCCAATGATAAAAGTGATTGCGAAGTTTCCTGAAAAAGTTAATACAAAAAATATGGAAATTTTAACTCATCAGTTGACTCAATTTTTTCCAGAATTTTTATCAGGTAGTGCTGCTAGTGGATTACCGTTTTTAAAAATTTCAACTCAGCATGATGAACAAATGTATTCAGATGTAAAAAAAAACTGGGAAAATATGTTAATTTTTCATTCCACATTTTCTATAGGAGAGGGTGATGTGTTAAAAATACCCTTTGTTGAAGACCCAATAGTTCACTATCAAATTAATAAAAAAGAAATTAATTTAATAAAAAAGGGTTTAGATAAACTATGTAAATTACTAATAGATGCTGAATGTGATTATATTTATCCAATTGCAAAAAAATCTTATAAATTAAATAAATTAAATTATAAAAAATATATTGATAATATAGAAAAAGTTACAGACTTAAATTATTCTACTGTCCATATATTAGGTGGAATACCTATGGGGGAAAATAAGGATATTTGTGCAGTTGACTCTTATGGAAAACTTCATGGATTTAAAAATTTTTATATAAATGATTCATCTCTTATCTGTAATAAGCTTTTAAAAAATCCACAAGGTACCGTGATGGCTATAGCACTTAGAAATGTAACAAATTTTTTAAATAATTCATGATAAAATGACAAACAAAACATTATCGTTTTCTTTAAGTAAAATTTTTAGAGTCGAAAATATTTTTAAAAATACTTTAATTTTTTTTCCTATATTGCTCTCTGATAGAGTTGCCAACAGCAAGGATATAACAATGTTAGTTTGTGGTTTTTTAGTATTTACTTTTATGACTTCGATTTGTTACGCTACAAACGATTTTACAGATTATAAAAAAGATTTATTAAATAAGCTTAAAATTAAAAAAACTATTTTAAAATCAAACACGGTAATAGTTCTTAATTTTTTTTTACTTTTATTTTTAATTATCTTTTTTAATTTTACTAGCTTGGTTAATTTTTATCTAATTTTGTATCTAGTTTTTTTTTATCTTTATAATTTCTATGTTAAAAGTTTTTATTTACTTGATATAATTTTTTTAACATCATTCTATATATTGCGATTATTTTATGGTTCAGAATTGATTGGAATTAATATTAGTTACTGGTTTTTATTTTTTTTTATTACTTTTTTCATAATTTTTTCTACTTTTAAAAGAATAATTCAAATTTCAGTAAATAATTTAGTATCAAGAAATAATATAATAAGTTACTCAATTAAAGATTATCCACTATTAAAAAGAATTGTTATAACTTCAACAGCTGTTAACTTATTAATATTTCTTCTTTATCTCTATGAAATAAATTACCCAAATACTTTTGAGTCATTTTCTGCTCCAGAAACACGCTATAAACAAAATATTTTACATTTATCCATAATTTTTGCCATATATTGTATTGGGTTGATAAGAATCGTTAAACTAGTCTTTCAAGGAAAAATAAAACAAGATATTTATTTATTTGCACTAAAAGATAAGTTTAATTATTGTTTTTTGATTGGTTATTTGTTATTTGCTTATTTTCATATAAATTAACTTTATGTCAAATTCATTAGGAATAATAATACCTGATTATAAGTCATCTTTTTTAGAAATTGTTTTACAAAATGCACTTTTGTTAAATCCTGAAAAAATTGTTGTTTCAAACTTTAAAACTCAAGATACGGTTTTATTACAAAATAAATACAGTCATATAAAGAATATTCAATTTTTAAATTTTGAAGAAAGAAAAAACCCTGGAGATTATAGGAATGAAGGTGTTCTTAAGTGTTTTACAAAAAATTTATTATTCCTAGATTCTGATATAAGGGTTAACTCAAATACAATTGAATTTATAAAAAAAACTAAACGAAAAAGGTATAGAAGATGATAAAATTTACTGGGGTATTTATAGTAAATTCTCTCAAGGTATTTTTTCGAAAATTCAAAATAAAATCCTCAGATATAGGTTCTCAGAAAAATTTTTCAAAGAAAGTTTAGATGAAAATAAAACTTATTGTGGTCAATCTTCACATTTTATTATAACCAGAAAAACGTTTAATAAAGTAGGTGGTTTTAATCCATATTTAAGAATTAGAGAAGATAATGATTTTTGTATTAGATCTTCTACTATGGGCGTAAAACATAGCTTAAATGAAAGTTTTGAGGCAGACCATCTTAAATTTTTTAGCTTACATTCAGACTATTTTCAAAAACCATTTCATGCATCTAAAGTAAAAGTTATAGAACCAAATATTTTTAATAA
>CACDUV010000037.1 GCA_902556065.1 uncultured Pelagibacteraceae bacterium | reverse complement strand
AAATATTGATTTTCCGGAGGATAAATTAATAGCAATTATTAAAAAAGACGAAAAAATAATAAAATTTATGGAAGGCAAAGAAATTAAAAGAAAGATATACATAAAAAATAAATTAATAAATATTATTATTTAATCTAATGAAAAAAATTATACTTCTAATAGTATTTACAATGATTTATGGATGTGGTTACACCTCTGTCTTAAAAAATCAAAACCAACAAGATATAAAAATTAGCATTAAAAATATTGAGGGTGACTTTCAAACTAATAATTTTATTAAAAACCAAATTAAATTGTCATCAAATCCGTCATCTTCAAAGAATTTTGATGTAAATATTTTATCAAAATACGATAAAATAATAATTGCTAAAGATTCAGCTGGTGTGGCAACTGACTATAAAATAAATATAAGTTTAAACATTACAATTTTATCGAAAAACAATATTAAAATAAATTATAATGATAGTATTAACATTAAAAATTATTCTGAAAACTTTGAACAAATTGAGTATGAAAGAGAAATTAAGAAAAATTTTGCATCAGATGTAAAAGATAAACTAATTTTATATTTACTCTCCTTAGATGATAGTTAAATCTTTTGAAATAAATAAAATAAAATTAACTAATCAAAATCTAATTTTATTTTATGGAAATAATTTTGGGTTAAAAGATCAAATTAAAAATTCAATTTTGAAAGAAAAGAAAATAACTTCAATTTATGATGAAAAAGAAGTTGTGGATAATATAAGTAATTTTATAGAAAATTTAAGCTCTAAGTCTCTTTTTGAGGAAGAAAAGATAATAATAATAAATAGAGTAAGTGATAAAATATATAAAATTATACATGAAATTGTTGAGAAAGGAATTGATGATTTAACTATCATTCTTGATTCAGAAAATTTAGAAAAAAAATCAAAATTGAGATCTTTTTTTGAAAAGTCTCAGCAATGTATCTGTATACCAGTTTATCCTGATAACAATGAAACTCTAGCAAAACTTGCTTCTCAAAGTTTAAAAAGCAAAAATATATCAATTTCTTCTTCAAATTTAAATTTAGTTATAAATAAATGTAAAGGTGACAGAAGAGTATTATTTACAGAATTAGAAAAAATCGAAAATTACTCGAAAAATGGAAAAAAAATTAATACTGAAAGTATATTAAAATTAACAAATTTAATTGAAAATCACAGTATTTCCGAATTAATCGATAACTGTTTGGCAAATAATAAAAACAAAACAATTAATATTTTAATTGAGAATAACTTTAATAGTGAAGATTGTATTATAATTACAAGAATTTTTCTTACCAAGTTAAAAAGGATATTAAAACTTTGTTCAGAATTTCAACAAAATAAAGATTTAGATTTAACAATCTCAATGGCAAAACCACCAATTTTTTGGAAAGAAAAAGATATAACTAAAAAACAAATTTTAAATTGGACTCCAAAAAAAATTAGAGAAACCCTTTACAAAGTGAATGATATTGAATTTTTGATAAAAAAAAATTATGACAATTCTGTAGATCTAATTACAGATTTTATCTTAAATTTAGTATCTAAAAAATCTAATAATTAGATTTAATTATATCTATTATTTTGTTCAATTGATCTAAATCTTTGTATTCAAAAGAAATTTTTCCCTTATTTCTTTTATTATTTTTAATTTCAACATTTAATCCAATCTTATTGGATATTGATAATTCAAGTGCAATAATATTTGTATCTTTAGTTAAACTTGATTTTTTTTTATTTTTAAAAATTTTAACAAAATTTTCTGCTTGTCTTACAGATAATTTTTTTTCAATAATTTTATTTGCAACAAAACTAGCGTTATCAAGCCCAACTAAAATTTTAGCATGGCCAGCAGTTAATTTCTGAGTTTCAATTAATTGTATTATTTCATCCGGTAAACTTAAAAGTCTCAAAAAATTAGTGATATGACTTCTACTTTTTCCAATAAATTTTGATACTTTCTCTTGATCATAAGAGAACTCGTCTATTAATCTTTTATAACCTTGAGCTTCTTCGAGAGGATTTAGATCGTTTCTTTGAACATTTTCAACAATTGCAAATTCTAAAGATTTTAAATCATCGGCCTCTGTGATGACTACAGGAACATTATGTAAGCCAGCTCTTTGTGCTGCAAGCCACCTTCTTTCACCTGCAATGATTTCAAATTTACCTTCAGCATTTTTAGATTTTCTAACAATAATTGGCTGTATCATTCCTCTTTCTTTAATTGAATTTGTTAGTTCTACTAAATTATTTTCATCGAATATTTTTCTTGGTTGATACTTATTTGGAACAAGATCACTAATTTGTAATTGATTTTTCTCTAGCTCTACTTTTGCTTCACCAATCAATGACGATAAACCTCTTCCTAGACCTTTTTTTATTTTATCCATTAAGCTGCACTTCCTATTGTGGACTCTTGATTTATAAATTCATCTGTAAAGCTAAAATAAGACTTACTACCTGGGCATGATTTATCATAAATTAATACTGGCATTCCATGAGAGGGTGCCTCTGATAATCTAACATTTCTTGGTATCACTGTTGAGTAAACTTTTTCACTGAAATAATCTCTAGCTTCCTTTTCAACTTGTGAAGATAATTTATTTCTTTTGTCATACATTGTTAAAAGTATACCTCTTATTTTTAATTCTGGATTTAAACTTACTTTTATTCTTTCAATCGTCTTCATAAGTTGTGTTAAGCCCTCAAGAGCAAAAAATTCAGTCTGCAAAGGGACCAAAAGAGAGCCAGAACATACTAAGGCCATAACAGTCAATAAGCTAAGTGAAGGCGGGCAGTCAATCAGTATATAATCATAGGATCCTCTAGAATCATTTAAATAAGAGGCTAATTTACGTTTTAAAATAAAAGCTCTATTTGTATCATCAGCTGTTTCAACCTCTAGACCTGATAAGTCAACATTAGAAGTTACCAAATCCAAATTTTCAAACTGGGTCTTCTTGATTACTTGATAAATTTCTTTAGTTCCATTCAATACCCCATAAATTGTATCACTTGAGTTATCCATATTAGATAATCCAAGACCGGTTGTGGCATTTCCCTGTGGATCTAGATCAATAACTAAAATTTTTTTATTATGTTGCGATAGTCCAGCTGCAAGGTTTATTACTGTTGTAGTTTTTCCTACCCCACCCTTTTGATTTATGACAGAAATAATTTGCATTTAAGTTTA
>CACDUV010000036.1 GCA_902556065.1 uncultured Pelagibacteraceae bacterium | reverse complement strand
AAGATTTTTCTCTACTTAAACCAGATCTAGTTAATTCTAGCATAACTTCTTGAGAGAATATTAGTCCTTTTGTTACATTCAAGTTTTCTAACATTTTTTTTGGATAAACAATCATGTTGTCTAAAATATTTGTTAATCTAACCAACGCAAAATCTGTTGTAATATTTGCATCAGGACCAATGTTTCTTTCAACACTTGAGTGTGAAATGTCTCTTTCATGCCATAGCGCTATATTTTCTAAAGCTGGTATCACAGCACTTCTAACCATTCTTGACAAACCAGTTAAGTTTTCACTTAAGATTGGATTTTTCTTGTGAGGCATTGCAGATGATCCTTTTTGATTTTTTGAAAAATACTCTTGCAATTCATAAACCTCGGTTCTTTGTAAATGTCTTATCTCAATAGCAACTCTCTCAATTGAACCTGCAATAATACCTAAGACTGAAAAATAAAAAGCATGACGATCTCTTGGAATAACTTGCGTTGAAATTGGTTCAACTTTTAAACCTAATTTTTTTGCAACATGTTTTTCTATATTTGGACTTATATTTGCAAAAGTCCCAACTGCTCCAGATATTGCACAAGTCGACACCTCATCTATAGCATCTTTAAGTCTTTTTCTGTTTCTTTTAAATTCCTCATAAAATGAAGCTAATTTTAATCCAAATGTAACTGGTTCTGCGTGAATTCCATGACTTCTTCCAATACATGGAGTCATTTTGTATTTATTTGCTTGCTTCTTAAGTACTTTTAAAATTTGATCGATATCTTTAAGAATTATTTTTCCAGATTGAACTAATTGAATATTAAAACTGGTATCAAGCACATCTGATGAAGTCATTCCTTGATGTAAATATCTTGCTTTAATTCCAGCTTTTTCTGTAACTGATGTAAGAAATGCTATTACATCATGTTTAACTTCAGATTCTATTTTATGAATTCTATTTACATTGATAACTGCTTTTTTTCTAACTATTGAGGCAACTCCCCTTGGTATTTGTCCAAGTTTTTCCATTGCTTCAGCAGCCGCAACCTCTACATCTAGCCAAATTTTATATTTATTTTCTTCTGACCAAATATCAGTTAGTTCTTTTCGAGAATATCTTTTAATCATTAATTATAAGTATGGAGGCTTTGAATAACCTTTAGCAGATTCTGTAAAGATTTCATAACCATTTTCAGTAATTCCTAGAGTATGTTCAAATTGAGCTGATAAAGATTTATCTTTTGTAACAGCTGTCCAACCATCATTCAACATTTTAACATCGTATTTGCCTGAATTGATCATTGGTTCGATTGTAAAAGTCATCCCAGGTTTTAGCTCTGCACCTGAGTTTTTTTTTCCATAATGTAAAATATTTGGTGGTTCGTGAAATGTTGTGCTTATACCATGACCGCAAAAATCCCTAACCACAGAATAACCTTTATCTTCTACATAAGATTGAATTTCATAACCAATATCTCCTAATTTCATTCCTGGTTTTAATATTTTGATTGCTCTCATCATAGACTCGTACGTAGCGTCTATAAGATTTTTTAATTTAATTGGTGTTTTACCAATACAGAACATCCTGCTAGTATCGCCATAATGCTCGTCTACGATTGCCGTAACATCCACATTAACCGCATCACCATCTCTTAAAATTCTATCTGACGGAATTCCGTGACACACAACATGATTTAATGATGTACATAAAGATTTTGTAAAACCTCTATAGTAGAGTGGAGCAGAATGACCTCCATTATCTCTTATAAACTCGTATCCTAATTTATCTATATAGTCTGTAGAGATACCTTCTTTAATACTTTCAGTTAACATATCAAGAGTACGTGCTGCTAAGTTTCCAGCAACTCTCATTTTTTCAAATTTTTCTTTATAATCACTCATCTAAAATTTTAAGTTTTTTATCTATAAAAATTTTTTTTGAACTTATATCACATCTATAAGCTAAAAAATTTACACCAGCTTTTTTAGCTTTTAGATAGGCGTTGTAATATTCTTCGTCTATATCTTTAGCTATTTTAAAATATTTCATATTTTGAATTTGAACTAAAAATACTAAGTATGTTTTATAACTTTTTTTTTATGGCATCAATAAGGGTTAATAAATGCTTAATTCCTCTAGTTGTTGGCGCATCTGGAAATTCAGCGGTATCTTTATTTCTAAATAAAGTAACATTTTTTACTTCAACAAAGGTTTTTTGACCTTTTTTTTCTAATAAAAAATCAAATCTAGTTTCCTCATTAAAAAAAACCTCTGGTTTTATAGAGTCATTATTTTTAAGCTCTTTTATAAGATTGTTCTTAAGCCCGTGCTCAACTATTCTATTTGCCATGTGAGTATTCACCCCAACTAAATTTTTTTTAGATTTGATAATTTCTAATCCATATTTAAGTTTTCTTTTTGGATCATTATTAGGAAGTAAATAAACTTGATTTCCTTCATCCAATAATCCTTTCATTGATCCTGTATTAGGACAGTGAGCTGTGACAATTTCTTTGCCTAGTTTTATATCAGTAAAAAATCTTTTATATCGCTTGATTAGTTTGCCTTTTACTAAAGACTTGGTAAATTCCATTACTAAATTATATATTTCATATGAATAAAAAAGCAAAAGTTAATGCATCAATATTAATTATTGGTAATGAAATTTTGTCTGGTAGAACCCAAGACACAAATACCTCAACTTTAGCAATATGGTTAAATTCAATTGGAGTTAATGTTGAGGAAGTTCGAGTAATTCCAGATGTTGAAAAAATAATAGTGGATACTTTAAATTTGCTTAGGTCAACATATGACTATGTTTTTACAACTGGAGGTATAGGACCAACTCATGATGATATTACTGCTCAATCAATATCAAAGGCTTTTGGAATAAAGTATGAAGTCCACAAGGAAGCTTTTAAAATTTTAGAAAAATATTATCAACCAGGTGAATTTAATGATGGAAGACAAAAAATGGCGTGGATGCCAGAGAATGCAAAATTAATTTTAAATCCAACAAGTGGTGCCCCAGGATTTAATGTTGAAAATGTTTTTTCTTTACCTGGCGTTCCCTCTATTTTGAAATCTATGTTAGGTGGTTTAACAAATGAAATTGTTGGTGGAGAACCTATTAAAAGTCTTACAATAAGTTTAAAAACAGTTGAAAGCGAAATAGCAAACTCTTTAACTAAAGTCCAAAATGATAATATGGATGTTGAAATCGGTAGTTATCCATTTCATGCAGGAAAATTAGGTGTATCAATAGTTATTAGATCGCAAGATCAAAGTAAAATTAATAATTGTAATTCTCAAATTTTAAAATTTGTGAACGAGAAAAATATTGAAATAGTGAATCGTTAATGTTGTATTTTGCCTATGGTAGTAATCTTCATCATTTTCAAATGAAACGTAGATGTAAAGACAGTATTTTTTTAAAAAAAATAAATTTAAAAGATTTTAAATTAACCTTTAGAAGTAAATATAGAGCTG
>CACDUV010000035.1 GCA_902556065.1 uncultured Pelagibacteraceae bacterium | reverse complement strand
TTTTTACCGATAATATTCAAATGATAGTAATTGGATTTCTCTTGTTAATTCTTATTTTAATTATCAGTTCATCTACAGGAGATAATTTTTCGTTTGCTTTGATTAAAGAAAAAAATCCACAATTATTAAGTTCATCTTATATTCCAAGTTATACAGCTGGATTAACTTTTTTTATTGCAGT
Source organism: uncultured Pelagibacteraceae bacterium (assembly GCA_902556065.1). Taxonomy (GTDB): domain Bacteria; phylum Pseudomonadota; class Alphaproteobacteria; order Pelagibacterales; family Pelagibacteraceae; genus Pelagibacter. The sequence goes on along the minus strand of CACDUV010000035.1, from coordinate 3,466 downwards.
TGCAGCCACAAATTTATTTCACCAGGGAAATTGGCAAAGGGTTTATGCTGCTAAAAATTATAACACTTTAAAATCAGCATTAATCATTTCTTTTTTTGTAATTGTGCCAATAGTTTTTTTAATGGGTTTTATCGGAATGGTGTCATTCTCTATTGATTCATCAGCAAGAGCTGATTTAGGATTTTTTACTTTATTGTTAAAAGAACAAACTGAAATGCTATCTTTAATTATCGTTATTCTTGGTTTAGCTTTAACAATTTCAACAGTTGATACATTGGTTAATGCCATATCAAGTCTGTTTGTTGTCGATGGTAAAGCGACTTTTAATTTAAATAAAAAAACAGATTATTTAAAAATTTCTAAATACTTTATTATATTTTTATCATTAATTGCATTCGGTGTTGCTTCAAAAGGATTTGATATTTTGTATCTATTTTTGCTGGCTGATTTATTTTGTTGTGCATTTGTATTCACAGTTTTTTATAGCTTTTACAATAAGGTAAATGAAAAAACTGCTTATGTTTCGGTTATAATTGGTTTAATTGGTGGATTTTTAATGTTTCCGTATCCAGATTTTTCTAAAAGTTTATTGGTCGGGGTATTGATTCCCAAAGATCTATTTTCACCTTTTGTGGCTCAATCTTTATTGTTTTTATCATTTGTTGTTGCAACTTTTTTACCAGCAATAATTTTGAAATTGAAAAGTAATTGATTTAGATCACGGAGTTTAAAGCATCATAAATAAGTTCTTTGGTTGTTTCACCAATGCTTCTGTAAACTTCTTTATTATCTTTAAAAATTAAAAGAGTTGTTTGGTATTGAACGTTAAAAAATTTAGCAATTTCTTTATTGGTTACATCAAATGTAAAATATTCAATTTTATCAAAATCATTTTTTGCTTTATCGAGAACTTTCATTTGGCTGGCACAGGATGAGCAATATTTAATCCATGAACTAACCACAACAACTTTTCCTTCTGACAAAGCTTTATCAAATAACTCTTTAGTGTAAGTTGTTTCTTTAGCTATCCCTTTTGTGGTGAATGCCAATATAAAACAAATAAATATAAAAAATTTTCTCATTAATTACAGGTTGTAAACAAATTTAAAATTATTGTAATACCATAAATTGTCTCTATATATGCCTAGTCCATGACAGATCAAATAAGCATAAATAATCTATCAAAAGTTTACGATAATGGCTTTGAAGCCTTAAAGAAAATAAACCTAAATATCAAAAAGGGTGAAATTTTTGCAATGCTTGGACCAAATGGAGCAGGTAAAACTACACTTATAAGTATAATTTGTGGTATCGTAAGACCATCTTCAGGAAAAGTTACTGTAGATGATTTTGATATAATTGATGATTATAGAGAAACAAGATCTAGAATTGGATTAGTTCCACAAGAGTTAACTTTAGAACAGTTTGAAACAGTATTTAACAATGTTTCTTATTCACGAGGTTTGTATGGAAAAAAACCAGATCCAAAACATATTGAAAAAATTTTAAAAGACTTAAGTCTTTGGGATAAAAAAGATTTAAGATTAAGACAGTTATCTGGAGGAATGAAGAGACGTGTGTTAATTGCAAAAGCATTGTCTCATGAACCATCTATATTATTTTTAGATGAACCAACAGCTGGTGTTGATGTAGAATTACGTCAAGATATGTGGAAGGTAGTTGAAACCTTAAGAAAAACTGGTGTTACAATTATTCTTACCACTCATTATATCGAAGAGGCTGAAGCAATCGCTGATAGAGTAGGGGTAATCAATCAAGGAGAAATTATTGTTGTAGATGAAACTAAAGAACTTTTAAAGAAAATGGGACATAAAAAACTTACTGTAGATCTTCAAGAAGAAATCACTCAAATCCCAAGTAGTTTAGACAAGTACACACTAGAAATTGGAGAAGATAAAAAATCAATTAATTATACTTATAATGTCAGAGCTAAAAGCACTGGAATAACTAACTTGCTACAAGATTTAAAAGATGCAAACTTAAAATTACAGGATTTAAAAACAGAACAAACTACTTTAGAGAAAATATTTGTGACATTAGTAAAGGAGAACAATGAAGTTTAATTATTACGCATTTAGATCGATGTACCTGCATGAAATGGACCGATTTAGGAGAACATTGATGCAATCATTGTTTTCTCCTGTTTTATCCACATCATTATATTTTATTGTTTTTGGATCTGTAATTGGTGGATACGTAGAAAAAATCGATGGAATTAGTTATGGATCTTTTATAGTTCCCGGTCTTTTGATGTTAACATTGTTAACTCAATCAATCAGTAACACCTCATTTGGGATATTTTTTCCAAAATTTAATGGAACTATTTATGAAATTCTAGCAGCCCCAATTTCAACTTTTGAAATTGTTTTAGCTTTTGTTGGTGCTGGAGCTACCAAAACTCTTATTGTTGGATTAGTTATATTTTTAACTTCAACGTTCTTTGTTGAGGTTCAAGTAATGTATCCATTATTAATGATATTTTTATTAGTGTTAGTGGCATTTACATTTGCTTTATTTGGTTTTTTAATTGGTTTAATGAGCTCTAACTTTGAGCAGATGTCTATCATTCCAACGTTAGTTATCACACCAATGGTATTTTTAGGCGGTAGTTTATATTCTTTAGATATGTTGCCTGAGTTTTGGCAAACAGTTACTTATTTTAACCCAGTTGTATACTTAATAAACGGTTTAAGATTTGCCTTTTATGGTGTTTCGGATTTTAATATTTGGGTTAGTATAATTTCTATGGTCGTTTTCTTAATTTCCTGTGTAACAGTTGTAACGGTATTACTAAAAAAAGGATATAATATAAAGTCTTAGCCACTAGCTATTTTCTTTTTTGGATCGTAAAAAGGTTTTTCTACAATTTTAGCTGAATATTTTCCTTCATGAGTTTTAACATCTAATTGATTTCCCAACTCTGAATAATTGATTTCAATCATTGCAAGTGCAATATTTTTTTTCAATCTAGGAGAATATACAGCCGAAGTTACTTTACCAATTGTTTTGCCATCTTTTTCGATAGGCCAAAAAGTTGTGTTAGGTCCTGATAATGGATTACAATCAATGATAAGACCAACTTGTTTTCTTTTAATTCCTTCTTGTTTTATTTTTTTTAGTGCTTCTTTACCTATAAAATTTATATCAGTATCTAAATTAACCAATCGATCAAAACCTAATTCAAATGGGTTTGTATGTATATCTGCATCTGCGTGATAAGAAAGCATACCGCCTTCAATTCTTCTAATTGAAGATGTGTGACCTGGTTCAATTCCATGTTCTTTACCAGCCTCCATTATTTTTTCATAAAGCTCATTTCCTCTTGAACCATCTCTTAAAAATATTTCATAACCAAGTTCACTTGACCAACCAGTTCTTGAAACAACTAATGGAATTCCATCAAGCTCATACTCTCTAAGCCAATAATATTTAAGTTCTCTAATGT
>CACDUV010000034.1 GCA_902556065.1 uncultured Pelagibacteraceae bacterium | reverse complement strand
TTGAACACCATGATCAAACCCTATTTTTTTATCTAACCTTTTAAATGATGATCTGCCACCAGGACCTCTTGCTTTATCATAGAGATCTACGGAATGTTTCTTATTTAATAGGTTTGCAATTGTAGCTCCAGATATTCCCGATCCAATGACACAGTAAGTGCTCATTTACCCGCAACTGTCATTCCCTCTATCATCATAGTTGGTGAGTTGATGGAATATTCAAAATCTAAATCACTAGCTAAAGTTATATTTTTGAACATATCTTTAAAATTTCCAGCAATTGTTATTTCGTTTACCGGAAATTTAAATTCGCCATTTTCAATTAGGAAACCTGTTGCACCTACTGAATAATCCCCTGTAACCAAATTACTTCCATGGCCTATTGTTTCAGTTACATAAATATGTTTTGAGTTAGCGTTTAACAAATCTTTGAAACTAATTTTTCCATTATCAAAATATAAGTTAGTTGTACCCCCACATCTTCCATTTGATTTTAAATTAAGTTTTTTTCCATTGTAAGTATCGACTAAATAATTTTTTAAAATACCATTTTGTATAAGATTTAAAGTATCTGATTTTACTCCCTCTGAATCAAAAATTTGAGATCCAACACCTTTGTTCATGTCTGGTTTATCAATTACATTTATAGTTTCTGAAAATATTTGTTCATTGATTTTATCCTTAAGAAAAGATGTTCCTCTTGCAATAGCATTTGAAGAAATCGCACCCGCAAACGCACCTAGCATTCCTTGTGCTATCCTTTTGTCAAATATAATGCTTATTTTTTCACTGCCAATTTTGTTTGGGCTTAATTTTCTTATAGTTTGCTCAGAAGCTTTTTCACCAAGTTCTTTTGCGCCTTTAATGTCTGATAAATGACGTTTTCTTGTAAATTCATAATCTCTTTCCATACTATTTTCATCTCTTGCAACAGTTACACAAGAGGCACTAAATGAAGATGATTTGTATCCATTACAAAATCCATCACTATTTGCTAAAATAAAATTAGATTTATTTTCAGTAAAACTTGATTCCGTGTTTATGATTTTTTCCTCTGAAGACGCAACGCTCTCAAGCTCTTTTAAATAATCAATTTTTTTTTCATTATCAAAGTGTGTTTCATCATATAAATTTAAATTTTTAATTTCTTTAGCTAAAAGTTCTTTATCTGGTAAAGAATTAAATTCATCCTCAGGGGTATTTTTGGTTGTTTCAAAACATTTTTCTATTAAGGTTTTAATGTTATCATCTAACAAGTTTGACGAAGAAATTGATGATCTTTTTTTTCCTAAATAAGTTTCAATGCTTATAGCTAATCCATCAGATCTATTTGACTCGTCTAAAGTATTGTTTCTAAAATTGACTGTTTCTGAAATTGAATGACCAACTGTTACGCTTGATCCAGTTGCACCCAATTTTTTAGCTAAATCTAAACAATATGAAGCTTTTGATCTTAAATATTGTTGATCCTTAACCATAATTTAAAGTTTAGTTCCACCAACTGTCATTTTATCGATTAAGATAGAGGGCTGAGCAACTCCAACAGGTACACCTTGTCCAGCTTTACCACAAGTCCCAATACCAGGATCTAACATCATATCATTTCCAACCATTGAAACTTCTTTTAGAATTGATGGTCCATCTCCGATTAATGTAGCTCCCTTTATTGGTGAACCAATTTTTCCATTATTGATTTCGTATGCCTCAGTACAATTAAAAACAAATTTTCCAGATGTAATGTCAACTTGTCCTCCTCCAAAACTTACTGCAAAAATTCCTTTATCTACTGACTTAATCATTTCTTCTTGGGTTTGATTTCCACTCAACATCATAGTGTTTCTCATTCTTGGCAAAACAACGTGTCTATAATTTTCTCTTCTTCCTGAGCCCGTGGATTTTGTATTCATCAATCTAGCATTTAATCTATCTTGCATAAAATTCTTTAATATCCCATTTTCAATTAATACTGTTTTTTCTGTTGGTGTACCTTCGTCATCAATAGTTAAGCTACCTCTTCTATTATCAATTGTTCCGTCGTCAACAATCGTTACTCCTTCACTAGCAACTTTTTGGCCCATAAGATCATGAAAAGCGGAAGTTTTTTTTCTGTTAAAATCTCCCTCTAAACCATGTCCAATTGCTTCGTGAATTAAAATAGCTGGCCACCCAGGACCTAGAACTACCTTCATTTCTCCTGCTGGAGCTGGTTTACTTTCTAAATTGACTGATGCAATTCTAAAGGCTTCCTCACATACTGTTTTCCAATTATCATTTTTTAAATATTCATCATAAGATTGCCTTCCGCCTATTCCATATACACCAGTTTCTTTTCTCCCGTTTTTCTCTAACATCACTGATACATTAAATCTAATTAATGGTCTGACATCCGTTAATACTTCACCACCTGATCTAATAATCTCGATAGATTTTTGTTCGCCTGCAAAACTTGTAGTAACTTGCTTTACTGATTTGTCTTTTTTTCTTAAATATTCATTTACTTTATTTAAAACTTCTAATTTTGAATTTAATGTTTTTTGCTCTAATGGATTAATATCCTCATAAAATTTTTTATTAGATCTTGAAATATCATGATTATACGTACCTTTCATCGACTTCAGGGTAGATTTTAAATTTTCAGAAGATTTTTTTAGTGAATCTTTTGATATTTCATTAGAGTGAGAATAAGCAACTACCTCTCCTGTAATCGCTCTAAATCCAAAACCTAAATCTGAGCTATAACTTGAGCTTTTAATTTTATTATCATCCAATAAAATTGATTCAGATTTAGTGTCTTCTAAATATAGTTCACCATCATCGCAATTTTGCAAGGTATCAGATACTATTTTATCAGCATCTTTTTCGGTTAGATCAGATTTATCAAAAAAATTACTCACTTGGTTTAAATAATGGTTAATTATTAATTTTCAACTAATCATTTGGCGCATTTACATGCTTATTTTTAAAGTTAGTATTAAGTTATGAAAGTTTATTTTAATAACTCATGTAAAATCTGCAGATCAGAAATCAATATATATAAAAAAGAAAATATTGAGGATATTGATTGGATAGATATTACCGATAACAAAGATGCAGAAAAAGAAACTTCTAAAAATGATAAAGAGCTTTTGAGAAGATTACACATCAAAGAAAACGACCAAGTGATTGAAGGTGCAGAAGCTTTTCTTTATGTTTGGAAAAAAATACCAAAATATAAATTCTTATATAATTTTTTTAAATTGCCCGTCATATTTACTATTTTTAAATATGGGTATGAAATAGTTGCGTATTTTTTATATTTGAAAAATAAAAAACAATTAAAAAATTAATTAAGAAAAAAAATTAAAATCTGACTTAATAAAGACATTGAAAGAATAAACATAATTAAAACTACAGAATACATAAGAGTAATAATTTTATTTCTTTTTCTTCTCAATCTTACAAAATTTTTGTCATCTAAATCTGATATGTCTCTTTCACCATCAACTTCATAATCATAACTCCATCTCCAAGTTGATTGCCCTAACCTTTCATCCTGACTATTAAAGTATCTAATCCAAGCAAGTATATACTTTAAAAGCACATACAAAATCATCATCCCAATTATTCCAAAAAACATAATTAATAATACTTAATTTAGATCTAATAATTAATTGTTATTTTTTTCTCTTTTTTTTGCAATTAATTGGGTTAACGAATCCACCATAGTGTCAGAAGCTGTGAATATTTCATTATTTTTAAATTCGTGAGATATATTTTTCTCAGGATTGGTTTTATCTTCAATGACTATTCCTTCGTCTGGAGAATTATTTTTAATATAAATTAACAATAGCCATTCCTCATCAGGAGCTTCATCCCACTTTATAAATATTTCTCCTGTCTCAAATCTTCTATCGATACATCTAAAAATAGACATATGTCTAGTAATGTGTCTCTTGTTTAACTGAAAAACTAAACTACTGGCGCTTCTATAAAAACTTTCAAGGGCAAACTCAATTTTTTGTCTTGCCAATGTATATTCTTTTTCTTTCCTTAATAATGTTTCCCTATCTTCATCACCTTGAATTTTTACTCCTAACGCCTCTACTCTCTCTCTTATTTTTTGATCTCTTATTATTCGATATTTCTCTTTTAACTTCTCAATTCTCTGTTGAAGTCCTGCATAATCTTCTCTTTTTTCTTTTAATGAAATTTTTTCTAATTTTTCTAATTCTTTAACTTCCCTTACTCTGAATTTTTCAATCTGTTTTTCTAATTTTAATTGTTGTAAAAATTTCTTTTGTTTTTCAGCTTGTTCAATTCTTAATAAAGCCTGCTCTTTTCTTAAAAATAATTTAATTTCCTTTGTTCTTTGTTTTTCTAATCTTATCTCTTCTTTTAATACTTGTTCATTTAGTTTTAATTTTAGTTCTCGTTCCTTCTGCTTTGCTTCCTGTAAAGCTAGCTTCTCCTGTCTTTCTTGCTCCTGTTTTTCGAGTTTAATTCTTCTTTGCTCATCTTTTTTAAGAACTTTGTAGTTACTGATTGTTGCAGAAATTTTATCAAAAAAAGCTTGGATATATTTTTCTATAT
>CACDUV010000033.1:2500-5147 GCA_902556065.1 uncultured Pelagibacteraceae bacterium | reverse complement strand
CAAAAAAAAGCCCTTAAAATGGGGTGTTTTTATTTAAAAATTTATTCTTAAATGCTTGATTTCCATTATTTTTAGCCTATAAGCACTGAACTTTCTCAATAAAATTATTGTTAATACAATAAATTAGTGAGGATTATTGAGCCTTTTTTGCTCAATTAGCTATTTAAAAAGTTTAAATTTAAGAAGAGAAGTGTGGACGGTTAAGGTTACCAAAAATTTGTCGTACACACTTCAATCACATATAAATTTTATTCTTAAAATTTATATGGAAGCTAGTGTGCGCCGTTTTTAAACTTGAGAGTTTGATCATGGCTCAGAACGTACGCTGGCGGCACGCCTAACACATGCAAGTCGAACGAAGTAGCAATACTTAGTGGCAGACGGGTGAGTAACATGTGGGTATCTACCCTTTGGCCTGGAATAACACGAGGAAACTTGTGCTAATACCAGATAAGTCTTTACGGAGAAAGCTTTATGCACCATTGGATGAGCCTGCACTTGATTAGTTTGTTGGTGGGGTAATGGCCTACCAAGACTGTGATCAATAGCTGATTTGAGAGGATGATCAGCCACATTGGGACTGAGACACGGCCCAAACTCCTACGGGAGGCAGCAGTGGGGAATCTTGCACAATGGAGGAAACTCTGATGCAGCGATGCCGCGTGAGTGAAGAAGGCCCTTGGGTTGTAAAGCTCTTTCGTCGGGGAAGAAAATGACTGTACCCGAATAAGAAGGTCCGGCTAACTTCGTGCCAGCAGCCGCGGTAATACGAAGGGACCTAGCGTAGTTCGGAATTACTGGGCTTAAAGAGTTCGTAGGTGGTTGAAAAAGTTAGTGGTGAAATCCCAGAGCTTAACTCTGGAACTGCCATTAAAACTTTTCAGCTAGAGTATGATAGAGGGAAGCAGAATTTCTAGTGTAGAGGTGAAATTCGTAGATATTAGAAAGAATACCAATTGCGAAGGCAGCTTTCTGGATCATTACTGACACTGAGGAACGAAAGCATGGGTAGCGAAGAGGATTAGATACCCTCGTAGTCCATGCCGTAAACGATGTGTGTTAGACGTTGGAAATTTATTTTCAGTGTCGCAGCGAAAGCGATAAACACACCGCCTGGGGAGTACGACCGCAAGGTTAAAACTCAAATGAATTGACGGGGACCCGCACAAGTAGTGGAGCATGTGGTTTAATTCGAAGATACGCGCAGAACCTTACCAACACTTGACATGTTCGTCGCGACTCTAAGAGATTAGAGTTTTCGGTTCGGCCGGACGAAACACAGGTGCTGCATGGCTGTCGTCAGCTCGTGTCGTGAGATGTTGGGTTAAGTCCCGCAACGAGCGCAACCCTCACTTTTAGTTGCCATCATTAAGTTGGGCACTCTGAAAGAACTGCCAGTGATAAGCTGGAGGAAGGTGGGGATGACGTCAAGTCCTCATGGCCCTTACGTGTTGGGCTACACACGTGCTACAATGGTATCTACAACAGGAAGCAAGACTGCGAGGTCAAGCAAATCCTTAAAAGATACCTCAGTTCGGATTGCACTCTGCAACTCGAGTGCATGAAGCTGGAATTACTAGTAATCGTGGATCAGCGTGCCACGGTGAATGCGTTCCCGGGTCTTGTACACACCGCCCGTCACACCATGGGAGTTGGTTCTACCTTAAGGCAAGGTTTAAAACCCTTGACCACGGTATAGTCAGCGACTGGGGTGAAGTCGTAACAAGGTAGCCGTAGGGGAACCTGCGGCTGGATTACCTCCTTTCTAAGGATGAGTGAAAGTAAAATTTCATTCTAAATAATATACAGGTAATGTTGACCGTCCTCATTTCTCTTCTTAAAGTAGTGTTTCTCTTTGCATGGGGGCCGGTAGCTCAGTTGGTTAGAGCACACCCTTGATAAGGGTGGGGTCGAAAGTTCGAGTCTTTCTCGGCCCACCAATTTAAGATCATGGGGGATTAGCTCAGCTGGGAGAGCGCCTGATTTGCATTCAGGAGGTCAGCGGTTCGATCCCGCTATCCTCCACCATAACACTTAGTTATAAAAAATCGTAAAAAAAAATAATAATTAATATCAATATCTATATCCGAACATTAGTAATGTTATTAGCTAATGTTCAAAATAAAAATTTGATTCAACACAGAATTTTTTTCTGTGCATAAATCAAGCGTTTAAGGGCGTGTAGTGGATGCCTTGGCACTGAAAGCCGATGAAGGACGTGATATACTGCGATAAGTTTCGGGGAGCTGTATGTAAGTTTTGATCCGAAAATTTCCGAATGGGGAAACCCACCACTTTATGTGGTACTTTAAACTGAATACATAGGTTTAAAGAGACAACCTGGAGAACTGAAACATCTAAGTAACCAGAGGAAAAGAAATCAATTGAGATTCCGTTAGTAGTGGCGAGCGAACGCGGACTAGGCCAGCAGTTTTGTTAAAAAAATTTGAATAGTTTGGAAATGCTAACCATAGAGGGTGATAGTCCCGTATGAGTAATGTTTAACAAAATTCTTGAGTAAAGCGGGACACGTGAAATCCTGCTCGAATATAGGGGGACCACCCTCTAAGCCTAAATACTCTTCAGTGACCGATAGTGAACTAGTACCGTGAGGGAAAGGTGAAAAGAACCCCTATTAGGGGAGTGA
>CACDUV010000032.1 GCA_902556065.1 uncultured Pelagibacteraceae bacterium | reverse complement strand
GATTAAAAAGAGGAGATGAAGTTGTAAATACAAATGCTCCTATCCAAGTTCCTGTTGGACCAGAAACCTTAGGGAGAATTATTAATGTAATTGGTGAGCCAATTGACGAAAGAGGTGAGGTTAAAACTAAAGAAAGCTGGCCTATTCACAGAGCTGCACCTGAATTTAACGATCAGTCAACTGAAACTGAAATATTAGTTACTGGTATTAAAGTTATCGACCTATTAGCACCATACGCCAAAGGAGGAAAAATTGGACTGTTTGGAGGTGCAGGTGTTGGTAAAACAGTTTTAATTATGGAATTGATTAATAACGTTGCAAAAGCTCATGGTGGATTTTCAGTCTTTGCTGGTGTTGGAGAAAGAACTAGAGAAGGAAATGATCTTTATCATGAAATGATGGATTCAGGTGTAATAAAAAAAGATGGCCCTGGTTCTAAAGCGGCATTAGTTTATGGACAAATGAACGAACCTCCAGGAGCAAGAGCAAGAGTTGCTTTAACTGGATTAACAGTAGCAGAATATTTCAGAGATCAAGAAGGACAAGACGTTTTATTCTTCGTTGACAATATCTTTAGATTTACTCAAGCTGGTTCAGAGGTATCTGCTTTATTAGGTAGAATTCCTTCAGCGGTAGGATATCAACCTACGTTAGCTACTGATATGGGCAATCTTCAAGAAAGAATTACAACAACAAACAAGGGATCAATTACTTCTGTGCAAGCAATTTATGTTCCAGCGGATGACTTAACTGATCCAGCACCTGCTACATCATTTGCTCACTTGGATGCTACTACGGTACTTTCAAGACAAATAGCAGAAATTGGTATTTATCCTGCGGTAGACCCATTAGATTCTACTTCAAGAATTTTGGATCCAAGAGTGGTAGGTGACGAACATTATAGAGTTGCAAGAGATGTTCAAAGGATTTTACAGTCTTACAAATCTCTTCAAGATATTATTGCTATTCTTGGGATGGACGAACTATCTGAGGAAGATAAATTAGTTGTAGCAAGAGCAAGAAAAATTCAAAGATTTTTATCTCAACCGTTCTTTGTTGCGGAAGTATTTACAGGTTCACCAGGAAAATTGGTTGATCTTGAATCTACAATCAAAGGATTTGATGCAATCTGCAAAGGTGAATATGATCACTTGCCAGAAGCAGCTTTCTACATGGTAGGTACAATTGAAGAAGCTATTGAAAAAGCTGAAAAAATGGAAAAAGAAGCCGCGGCCTAATGAGTGAAGAGTTTAAAATTGAGATAGTAAATCCTGAAAAATCTTTTTTAGTGAAAGAAGATGTGTCAGAGGTAGTAGTACCTGCTTTTGAGGGAGAAATGGGGATATTAAAAGATCACATTTCAATTATCTCATTTTTAAAACCAGGTATCATCAAAGTAAGCTCAAAATCTGGTGATGAAAATTATTATGTTGAGGATGGTATAGTAGAGTTTAAAAATAATAATTTGTCTATTCTAACTAGCTCAATTTATAATTTATCTGATATGGATAAATCTGTTCAACTGGATTTACTGAAAAAAGCTGAAGAAGAGGCAGGAAAATCAGATATAAATGATCAAACTAAATATTTAGTAGATCAAAAAATTGAAGTTTTAAAAACTCTTAATTAAGAATTTTTTTTACTTTATCTTTAACTTCTTTGTACACGTGTAGTTTGAAATCAACTACCAAGTCTGTGATTTTATCTAGGTCTACCCATTTCCATTCTAAAAATTCAGGGTGTTTGGTTTTGATGTTTATTTCATTATCCATTCCAACAAATCTCATTAAAAACCATTTTTGCTTTTGACCTCTGTACTTTCCTTTCCAGATCAAACCAAGCAATCTATCTGGAAGTTCATAGGTTATGGCCCCATCTAACTCTTTTATTAATTTAACATTTTTAATACTGGTTTCTTCTTCAAGTTCTCTGTAAGCAGCTTTTAAAAAATCCTCACCTTCATCTACACCGCCTTGGGGCATTTGCCAAAAATTTTTGGGGTTATCTATTCTTTTGGCAACAAATACTTTATTCTCTTTATTTAACACAACAATTCCAACACCACTTCTTAGTGGAAGATTATTTAAAACTTTTTTCATTTTACCCGTTTAGTAATTTAAGTGCATAATTTAGCTGATTATCAGTGTCAGTTCTTATTTTAAAATTATCACCTTCTTCATTCACTTCTATGTCTGGACGAACACCAACCTCAGATATAGATTTTCCAGATGGAAGATAATATTTTGCAACAGTTAAACGTATTGCACCTTTATTTTTGAGAGGAATAATAGATTGAACTGAACCTTTACCATAACTGTTTTCACCTACAACAATTGCTCTCTTGTGGTCCTTTAAAGCTCCCGCAACAATTTCTGATGCTGAAGCTGATCCATAATTTATTAGCACTAATAATGTTTTTCCATCAGTTATGTCTCCTTTTTTCGCAAACCATTTTCTATTTTCAGATTTTTTTCTACTTTTTGTGGAGACAATTTCACCATTTTCTAAAAAGAAATCAGATATTCTTATTGCTTGGTTTAGTAATCCACCTGGATTATTTCTTAAATCCAAAATAAACGAATTAAGATTTTTATTTTTTTTTAATTTCTTTATTTGTTTTTCTATTTGGTCACTACTGTTTTCATTAAATGAAGTTAGTCTAATATAGCCAATATTTTCTTCTAATAACTCAGATTTCACTGATTGAATTTCAATTATTTCTCTAGTGATATTAAATGTTAACGCTTTTTTTTCTCCTCTACGTCTAACTGTTAATTCTATACTTGAGCCTACTGGGCCTCTCATTAAGTCAACAGCTTCACTTAGAGATTTTCCTTGAACTTGGGTATCATTAATCTTTACAATGTAGTCACCAGCTTTTAGGCCAGCTTTTGATGCTGGTGTGTCGTCAATAGGTGAAATAACTTTAACAACACCTGCTTCCATACTTACTTCAATTCCCAGGCCACCAAATTCACCGCTAGTTTCTGTTTGCATCTCATCCAGAATTTCAGGAGACATATAAGAAGAATAAGGGTCTAAAGATTGAAGTAAACCATTGATGGCAGCGTCCATGCTTTCAGATTGGTTGATCTCATCTATATACTCTCTATTTATCTTTTCTAAAACCTCACCAAATAAATCAATTTTTTTATAAATATCTACTTCAGCTGAGTTTGCTGAATTTAAATAAAAAAATGATAAAAAAATAAATAAATAATATTTTACTATTTTCATATCATTACTTTTTCTTTGGGAATAAACTCTGACCAGATTTTTTCTAATTCATAAAATTTTCTTTTCTCGGGGTGAAAAATATGAACAATTAAATCTATACCATCTACTAATTTCCACTCACCACTTTCTTTACCTTCTATTTTAGAGTCTTTAATTCCATTATCTTTAAGTTTTTCTAACACTTGTTCAGATAAAGACTGTATATGTCTAGATGATGTTCCACTTGCTATTATCATATAATCTGCCATCGAACTTTTATCTTTTAGATCAATAGTTACTATGTCTTTAGCTTTGTTAAGATCTAATGTGGTGATTACAATTTCTTTGAGATCTGAAATTTTATCCATTAATTAAAATAAGACTATCAAATTTTTCTTAATTGAGAAGATGAAATGTTGACTTTATTAAACTCTATGAATTTGAGGGTGCTATTATTTAGAGCCTTAAATGTCTTTGATTTTAATGAGTTTTTCTTATAGCCATGTCGATCAAAAACTAAAATATTACACTTTTGTGAAATAGATTTTGACTTATACCATTTGTGAAAATTTATCAAGTTATCTGCACCCATTAAAAAATAGATTTCAATATTTTTATTTTTTTTTAAATGATTAATTAAATCAATTGTTTTATTTGAATTAATTTTGTTTTCATAAAATCTCACTTTTATAAATGAATTGTTGCCAATAATTTTTTTACAAAATTTTATTCTTTCTGTAACTGAGGTTTTACTTTGATTTTTAAAAGGATTTTTTTTTGTGATTGCCCAAATAATATTTTTAAGATCAAATCTTTTTTTTGCTTCTTTTGAAATAGCCAAATGACCTTTGTGAGCAGGATCAAATGACCCTCCTAAAATTCCTATTTTTGTCTTATTTACTTTCAAATTAACTTCTTATTTTGCCGTTACTTGTAATTTGATATTTATATGAAACAAGTTGATTAAGTCCAACAGGGCCTCTTGGTGGGAGCACGTTGGTAGAAATTCCAACTTCTCCTCCGAACCCAAACTCACCTCCATCTGCAAATTGAGTCGAAGTGTTATGCATTGCAATAGAGCTTTTGACACCCTTTAGAAATTGATTTGCTGTTTTTTTGCTTTTTGTAATTATTGAGTCTGTATGCATAGTTCCATACTTATTAATATGATTTATAGCTTCATTGAGGTTATTTACTATTTTAACTGAAACTGCAGAGCTTAAATATTCTGTAGACCAATCCTTTTCGGTAGCTTTAAAAATTTTTCCTTTGTAAAATTTAGCTAAAATCTTTTCTCCATAAATTTTACAACCATTTTTTTCTAAATTACCCAGAATTGGATTGCTAAATTTTTTAACAATATTCTTATGCAGAAGAATAGTTTCAGTTGCACCACATATACTTGTGTTTCTTAATTTTGCGTTAGCAACAATTTTATTTGCCATCTTTAGTTCAGCGTCTTTGTCCACATATGTATGACAAATACCCTCAAGATGACCAATAATAGGAACCTTAGAAAGCTCTTGAACTTTTCTTACAAGATTTTTACCACCACGTGGAATTATAACATCAATATATTCTTTCATTTTAGAAAGCATTACATCAACCATTTTTCTGTTTTTTGAATCTATAAATTGTATAAAGTTTTCATCTACTTTATTTTTTTTGAGCGCTTTTCTAAATAGTTTTGACAAAACTCTATTTGAATTGATTGCTTCAGAACCTCCTCTTAAGATTACTGCATTACCTGATTTGAAACATAAACTCGCAACATCTGATGTAACATTTGGTCTACTTTCATAAATTACGCCAATCACCCCTATTGGAATTGATACTCTGCTAATATTTAATCCATTAGGTCTTTTCCACTTTTCTAAAACATGATCAATAGGATCTTTAAATCTAATAATACTAATAATAGAACTTTTGATTTCGTTTATTTTTTTCTCATTTAAATGAAGTCTATTAATTAAATTTTCTTTTAATTCTATTTTTTT
>CACDUV010000031.1 GCA_902556065.1 uncultured Pelagibacteraceae bacterium | reverse complement strand
CAGGAACTAAATCATTAAATAAAAAAATTAAAAAATACGATGCTGTTGAAATAATGACAGGTGGTATAATTCCAAAAGGTTTTGATACAATTATTCCAATAGAACAGATATTGGTATTATGATCGGGGTTGGTGCGCCAACAAGTCTTGCTATCGATTTAGCTAATAAGTTTGACATTACCCTTGTAGGTTTCGTAAAGAGAGACAGTTTTAATATTTACACAAATAACAAAAAAGTTAAGGTGGATTAATAAAAAAAGGGTAATTGTGTCAAAAAACATAAGTAATTTATCTGGAAGAATAGGCTTAAAAGACAACCTGTTTAACCAAATCTCAGAAAATACTTTAAGTGAAAACCCTCAAGATATTAAAGAAATCGCACAAAAACATAACCTTGGAGTTTCAACACTTCACGGTGCTGAGTCTTTTTATGAATTTTTAAGACCTTCACATAGAGAAAAAAAAGCTTTCGTTTGTAACGGTAGTGCATGCATGTGTGCAGGTACTCAAGACAAATTAAAAGATAAATTAAAAGAAAAACTAGGTGATGACAAAGTTGGAGAGATGTTTTGTCTAGGTCATTGTTATGAAAACCATGCATTTCACTATGATGGTGAAAATTATGCTGGGAAAGATATTGAAAAGATAGATCAAATTTTAAAGGGTGAAGAAATTAAACAAGAAAAGTTTTTCTCCAAGAGTTATGCAACAACAAGTTTTTTAATGGATGATAAATTATCATCAACAGATCAATTCAAAGAACAATTAAGTAAATTTTTAAAAACAGATAAAAAAGAAATAGTAAAATCATTATTAGATTCAAACCTTACAGGAAGAGGTGGAGCAGGTTTTCCAACTGGAATGAAATGGGATTTTTGTAGTAAAGCAAAAGGTGATAAGAAATATGTAATCTGCAATGCAGATGAAGGTGACTCTGGAGCTTTTTCAGACAGATACTTGTTAGAGGATCAACCACTAAAAGTTATTTTTGGAATGGTATTGTGTGGATTTGTAATTGGAGGCGATGAAGGAGTTTTATACATCAGAGGTGAATATCCAAAATCTATTGAAGCAATTAATGGCTGTATCAATGAACTTAAAAAATTAAATTTATTAGGTGAAAATATTTTAGGAACAGATTTTTCTTTTGATCTTGGAATTTGTATTGGTCAAGGTGCATACATTTGTGGGGAAGAGACAGCTTTGATAGCTTCTATTGAAGGAAGAAGAGCTGAAGTAGATGTAAGACCTCCCTTCCCTGTAACTGAAGGGTTATATAAAAAACCAACTGTAGTTAATAATGTTGAAACTTTAGCTGCTGCGACTGGAATTTTATTAAATGGATCGGAAAAATTTTCTTCAGTTGGAAATAAAAAATCAGCTGGAACTAAATTAGTTTGCTTAGATAGTTTCTTTAACAATCCTGGTGTTTATGAAATTGACATGGGAACACCAATGAAAAAAATATTTAATGAAATTGGTGGTGGATATAAAGAACCTGTTAAAGCTTTTCAAATTGGAGGTCCCTTAGGTGGAGTTGTTCCTTTAAGTGAAATAGAAAATTTAAATTTAGATTTTCAAGAATTCACAGCAAAAGGTTTTATGTTAGGTCACGCAAGTGTAGTTAGTATTCCAAAAGATTTTCCAATGGCTGAATACATTCATCATTTATTTGAGTTTTCTGCAGAAGAATCTTGTGGAAAATGTTTCCCAGGAAGACTTGGATCTTACAGGGGAAAAGAAATGTTTGATCAAGCTAAGAAGAAAACAGCTAAAATTCCATTAAAATTACTAGAAGAGTTGTTGGTTACTATGCAAAAAGGCTGCTTATGTGCTCTATGTGGAGCGATCCCAACTCCAATTCAGAACATCCTAAAATACTTTGGTGATGAAATGAAAAATGATATGGTGAAAGATAACTAATGAGTTCAGAGAAAAGAAAAATTGCATATATTGATGGAAAACCTTATGAAATAGGTCCTAATCATTCATCTATTTTAAAATTCGTTAAAAGCTATGTTGGTGAAAAAAAGGTGCCAACTTTATGTGATGATCCAAACTTAGCGCCCTATGGAGCATGTAGAGTTTGTTCAGTTGAAGTTGCGTTAGAAAAAGATGGACCAACTAGAGTGGTTGCATCTTGTCATACGCCAGTTGCAGAAAACCAGCACATATTTACTTCAAACGAAGCACTAACAAGTCTCAGAAAAAATATTGTTGAGTTAGTTTTAACTGATCATCCAATGGAATGTGATACTTGTGAAGTAAACAATAACTGTGAACTTCAAACAGTTGCAAATGATTTAGGTATTGATGATCATAGATACAATAGTCCTAAGCAACATAAAGGAATTCCAAGAGACACTTCTCATGATTACATGAGAATGAATTTAGATAACTGTATTAACTGTGGAAGATGTGTCAGGGCATGCGATGAAATTCAAGGATCATTTGTTTTAACAATGAGTGGCAGAGGATTTGAGTCAAGAATTACAACAGATAACGATATGATGTTTGGAGATAGTTCTTGTGTATCATGTGGAGCTTGTGCTCACACATGTCCAACAGATGCTATTTCAGATGTATTCCAATCTAAATCTGCAGCTGTAGATAAAAAAGTTAGAACTACTTGTTCATACTGTGGTGTTGGTTGTAACTTAGAAGCATCAATCAAAGATGATAAAGTAGTAGCAATTGATACACCTAAGCAAACAGAAGTAAATGCAGGTCACACATGTATTAAAGGAAGATATGCTTTCAGTTTTTATGATCATCCTGACAGGTTAAAAACTCCATTGATAAAAAGAAATGGAAAGTTTGAAGAAGCTAGTTGGGATGAAGCGTATGACTTTATCAAAAAAGAAATGAATAGAATTACAAAAGAAAACGGACCAGATGCTTTTGCTGGTATTTCTTCTGCAAGATGTACAAACGAGGAAAATTATGTTTTCCAAAAAATGATTAGAGCTGCTGTTGGGACTAACAGTGTTGATTGTTGTGCAAGAATTTGTCATTCACCTACAGCTTGGGGTATGCAGCAAACTTTTGGAACAGGAGCTGCAACAAACTCAACAGAAGATATTTACCATGCAGATTTATTTTTAGTTATTGGCGCTAACCCAACTAATGCTCACCCAGTAACAGGTGCAAAAATTAAACAGCAAGTGATGAAAGGTAAAAAATTAATTGTCCTTGATCCAGTAACAACCGAATTAGCTAAACTTGCAGATTATCATATCAAACTTAGACCTGGAACTAACGTTGCGGTTCTAAATATGATGTTACACTTTATTGTTAAATCAAAACTGTATAATGCTGACTTTGTAAGAGACAGAACAGAAGGTTTTGATAATTTCTTGAAAGAAATTGAAAGACAAGATGTCGATAAATTAGCAAAAGTTGCTGGTGTTGATAAACAATTAGTTAAAGAAGCTGCAATTGCTTATGCAACAGCAAGAAATTCTATGGAATTCCATGGACTAGGAGTTACTGAACACGAACAAGGTTCAAAAACTGTGATGTTAATTGCTGATTTAGCAATGATTACAGGAAACATTGGAAGAAAAGGTGTCGGTGTAAATCCTCTAAGAGGTCAAAATAATGTTCAAGGTGCAGCAGACATGGGATGTCAGCCTCACCAAGGTGCAGGTTATTTTCCAGTAGATAAAGAAGAAAACCAAAAATTTTATACAGAAAAATATGGTGTAACTCATCCTGCTAAAGCTGGTTTAAAAATTCCTCAAATGTTTGAGGCTGCAATCAGTAAAGAATTAAAAGGTTTATGGATTATTGGTGAAGATATAGTTCAAACAGATCCAAATAGTGCACATGTTATTGAAGCAATGAACTCACTAGAGCTATTAGTTGTTCAAGAAATATTTATGAGTGAAACTGCAAAACTTGCAACGGTAGTTTTGCCTGGAACTACTTTCTTAGAAAAAGACGGAACTTTCACAAATACTGAGAGAAGAATTCAAAGAGTTAATAGAGCAGTACCTCCACTACCAGGTACAAAACCAGATGGGTTAATTGTAACTGAAATGATGCAAAAATTAGGTTTTGATCAACCGTCTTATGATGCTGATCAGGTTTTAGAGGAAATAGCTGATATTGTTCCTTTCTTTAAAGGAGTAACAAGAGAAAGACTTGGAAAATTAGGATTACAATGGCCTGTAAAAGAAGATGGCTCAGATACAAAAATTTTACATACTGAAGAGTTTAAACTTGGTAAAGGTAGATTGAAAAACTTTGATTGGAAAGAATCTAGTGAGATAGAGGCTAATCAAAAAGATTATCCATTAATTTTAACAACTAGTAGAGTTTTACAACATTATAATGCAGCAACAATGACAAGAAGAACAAAAAATATAAACATTGTTGATGAAGATGTTTTATTAATTCACCCTAAAGATGCAGCACATAGAGATCTGAATACAGGTGATATTGGACGATTATATTCTGGTAGAGGAGAAGTTGCTTTAAAAGTAGAAGTAACAGATAAAGTTAAAGAAGGAATTGTATTTACAACATTTCACTTCCCAGAACACATGGTCAATATGGTAACAGGCCATGGAAAAGACGAAGAGACAATGTGTGCAGAATATAAAGTTTCATCAGTTGAAGTTCAAAAAATTTCTAATCAATTTAAAACAGAAGTTAAGCCAAAAGAACATCAAGCTGAAGTTAGTTAATTAAAATGACCATTGGTTGGCATTTTGACAATTCATATTCAAAACTATCAAAAACATTTAAAGAAGATATCAAGCCTACTCCAGTTCATGAGCCTGAGCTTATTATTTTAAATGAAGAACTCGCTGAAAATTTAAATTTAAACTTTTCAGGAATAGATAAAAAAAAATTAGCTGAAATATTTTCGGGAAACAGTTTACCTGATGGAACAGATTCAATTGCACAAGCATATGCTGGTCATCAATTTGGTCATTTCACAATGCTTGGTGATGGTAGGGCTATTCTATTAGGAGAGCATTTAGTTAATAAAAATCAACGTTTTGATATACAATTTAAGGGTTCAGGCAGAACCTCTTTTTCTAGAGGTGGCGATGGAAGAGCCGCTTTAGGTCCAATGCTAAGAGAATATATAATTAGTGAAGCAATTAATGCTTTAAATATTCCAACAACTAGAAGTCTTGCTGTTGTTAAAACTGGAGAAAAAGTTGTTAGAGAAAATTTGTTAAATGGAGCAATTTTAACAAGAGTTGCATCCAGTCATATCCGAGTTGGCACTTTTCAATATATTGCAGCCACTCAAAATCAAGAAGATCTTAATACATTAGTTGATTACACAATTAATAGACACTATCCAGAAATAAAATCATCTAAAAACAAAGCTTTAGATTTATTAGGTCTTGTAATGGAAAGACAATGTCAGTTAGTGATCAATTGGATGAGGGTTGGATTTATTCATGGTGTGATGAACACTGATAACATGGCTATTTCTGGGGAAACAATTGATTATGGTCCATGTGCTTTCATGGATCAATATGATCCAAAAACTGTATTTAGCTCTATAGATAAATTTGGAAGATATGCTTTTTCAAATCAACCACCAATTACAAAATGGAATTTAGCAAGATTTGCAGAATGCCTGATACCACTTATTGATAAAAATGAAGATTCAGCAATTAAAATTGCAACAGAGTTAATTGATAACTTTCAAAATATTTATGAAGAAAAATGGTTAAATATGATGAGAGATAAACTTGGTTTATTTGGTGAAGATAAAAATGATCTTACATTAATTA
>CACDUV010000030.1 GCA_902556065.1 uncultured Pelagibacteraceae bacterium | reverse complement strand
GATGAGACAACATACTGGCAAATATGCAGATTTTTTTGTCAAAATTGATATCAATAAAGAAATTGAAAGTTTAAATATATCAAATAGTGCAGCAATTGTCTTTCATCACCTAAGTTATTTAAAAAAAAAGAGTTGATTATTTAACAAATAATTAATAATTATTGCGCATGCCCTTGTAGCTCAGTTGGTAGAGCAATTGATTTGTAATCAATAGGTCCGCGGTTCGAATCCGTGCGGGGGCACCATCACTCAATAAAATCAACGTTAATTTTTTTTCAGAATTTTAATTTTAATCAAATTTCTTTAATTGGTGTGACGCCAGTGTGACGTGAGTGTGATGTGATCAAGTAGTCGTTTAATCTTTCTTTTTTATGACTTTAAAACCTTTGTTTGCATAGTACCAGATAATTGGGAAAGAAATTATCATTAAAATAATTTTAGAAACAAACATTGTATCTATGATCAAATAAATTGAGCCAATTGCTAATATAGATAAAAATATTCTATTTTTGGTTTTATTTTCTATTTCTTTTTCTTTAATTTTTTGAAATGAAATTTTTAAGGCAAAAAACATATTTAATAACATCCAAACTATTGAAAAAGGAGCTCCCATTGATATCCAAGGTGGAAATTTTATTAGAGCAAATCCCATCCAAGCTTTTGGAAATAAATCTGCACAAAGATGAATTGCAATACCTGTTAAAAATCCAATATAGGCATAATCTAAAATTTCTCTAGAGAAGTCTTTATTGGAAAAAAATCTTCCAAAAATCTTATTTGAAATTTTAGAATATCCCTCTTTGGTTAAAAATTTATATAAAAAAAACGGAACAATTATCCCGTGAGTTAATATTGATCTATGTCCTAAAAATACCAACAGGTGCAAATCAAAATCTGGAAATTCTAAACCAGCTAATAAAGAAACGTACAAAACAACTAAATACGTTCTTTTCATATTTTTTACCTACAAAAAAATTGAATATCAGGACATCTAAATAATATGCCCTCAATAAAAGTATATTTTATTATTAATAGATATATAAAACCAAATACAAAACCACCTAGTGACATTTTTAAACCATCTCCATCAAATTGTTTATGATAAAAGATATCTACTAAAGTCATATAAATACCTACGACAAAAACCAAACAAGCAAACGCGAAAGGAAGTTCAACTAATAACATTTTTTATTAATATCACTGTGACGCTAGTGTGACTAGATCAAAGTTAAATTTCAAAATTCATTGGAAACAAATATCTATTTAAAGTTTTATAATTGATTTGTAATCAATAGGTCCGCGGTTCGAATCCGTGCGGGGGCACCAGAATTACTTTCTACCAAGCAGTCAATTTCCAACACTTATCAATATCTTCAATACGTACATAACAACCTAGAAAAGACATAATTTTAAATGAAAAAAAACCTCCGATTAAAATTATTGAAACTAATATTACTGGATTAATTTTTTTCATTTATCTAACTAGTCTCTCTTCGTATTTGTTCAATTTTAATTTTTTTTTGTAGACTTCTATTTTTATCATAAAGAAGATTAAACTTTATTTTATTATTAGTTTTTACTGTAATTGATTTAGCATTTCTTACTTCTAAATTGTCTGCAACAGCACTTATGGGTCTTTTTGATGAATTCAAATTTGTAATAACAATTTTAATTTTATCATTAACAATTTTACCCTTCCATCTTCTTGGTCTAAAAGCGCTTATTGGAGATATTGATAATTTTTTTGAATGAAGACTTAAGATAGGCCCGTGAACAGAAAGATTATAAGCAGTACTACCAGCTGGAGTAGATACCAATACCCCATCAGAAACTAATTTTTTAATTATTTGTTTCGAACCTTGTTTAATAGACAATGAGGCGGCCTGCCTACTCTGCCTTAGAACAGATACTTCATTTATAGCTATAGATCTCTTGATTTGATTATTTTTATTTTTAACAGTCATTTCCAAAGGAAATATAGAAACCATATTTGCTCTTGATAGGTTCTTAATAATATCTTTTGAAGAAAATTTATTCATAAGAAAACCATAGTTTCCAGAATTAATCCCATAAAAATGTTTTTTTGAATTCTTGTTTTTTTTAAGTGTTTGAAGCATAAAACCATCTCCACCAATAACAATGATGAGGTTTTCTTTTTTAAATTGGTATGATTTTATTTTTTTTATTAGTATGTTTTTAATTTTAGAAGATTTTTTATTTCTATCTGAAATAATTTGTAATTTACTCATTTAGTGGTGCCCTCGGCCAGACTCGAACTGGCACTCCGCAAGCGGCAAGGATTTTAAGTCCTTTGTGTCTACCAATTTCACCACGAGGGCATTAATGAATTTCATGAGTATTTATGCTAATATTTATATTTCAACAAGTGTAATAAGTAAAATTTTTTTATATTATCTCCATGGTTTCTAGTTTGTTTCTAGTTATCCTATAAAGTCCTGGATTGACTAAAAATATCTTGAATTTTTAAAGTTTTATTTGGAAGTATCTTTTTAATCTACTATTAAAGTATCTTTAGAACCACCACCTTGAGAGCTATTAACAATTGTACTTCCTTTTCTCAGAGCAACTCTTGTTAAGCCGCCTGTAGTAACATAACTATTTTTACCACTTAAAATAAATGGTCTTAAATCTAAATGACGTGGTTCAATATCACTATTTGTTATTGTTGGAGCAGTTGAAAGAACCTCTAAGGGTTGAGCGATAAATTCTCTAGGATTATGTTTTATTTTGTCTATAGTTTCGTTCTTCTCTTTTTGAGATGCTTTTGGTCCAATTAGTATTCCGTATCCTCCTGATGCATTTGCTGGTTTAACTACTAGTTTTGAAATATTATCAATTACATATTTTCTGTGCGTATCATCATGACACAAAAAAGTTTCCACTTGATTTAATATTGGTTGTTCACCTAAATAATAGGTAATCATTTTATTTACGTAAGAATAAACAACTTTATCATCAGCAATACCAGTGCCAACAGCATTAACTATTCCAACATTTTTTTTTAGCCAACACTTAAAAAGACCTGGCACCCCAATAACAGACTCTTTAAAGAATGCTTTGGGATCTAAAAAATTATCATCAAGTCGTCTATATATACAATCAACTTTTAAAGGACCTTTTACAGTTTTCATGTACACATTATCATTTTCTACAAAAAGATCTTTGCCTTCTACTAATGCTATACCCATTTGCTCAGCCAAAAACTCATGTTCAAAATAAGCTGAATTGTAAACACCGGGTGTAAGCAAAACCATGTGTGGATTAGAAGTTTTTTTTGGAATACACTCTGTCATACAGTTGTAAAGTTTATTTGTGTATTGATGAATTGAAGCAACTTTATATCTAGTAAAAAGCTCTGGAAAGACATCTCGCATTACCATTCTATTTTCTAACATATAAGAAACACCTGACGGTACACGTAAATTGTCTTCTAAAACTAAATAATCACCATTCTTGTTTCTAATAAGATCTATACCTGAAATATTTGCCCAAGCTTTATATTTGGGAGAAAATCCTTCACACTCTTTAACGTAGTATGGAGATTTAAAAATTATCTCTTTCGGTATTATATTGTCTTTAAAAATTCTTTTTTGATTATACGTATCATCTATAAATAAATTTAATGCTTTTGCTCTCTGTTTCAAACCTCTTGAAACTTTATTCCATTGAGATTTTGGTATTATTCTGGGAATTATGTCTAGTGGCCACTTCTTCTGTTCAGCTCTATTATTTGCAGCATAAACTCTAAAATTTATACCTCTAGCACTTATAGTGCTCTGACAGTTTTTTTCTATTTCTTGCAGTTTCTTTTTTCCGTGTCTCTCTAAAATATTAGAAATTATTGAGGCATGCTTTCTAAGCTTATTATCCTTAGTTAGATAACCATCATATGCATCACCTGAATTGTAATTTTTCCAAAATTTAGAAACCATTATGTTATTTTTTAATAGTTAAAGGAAATAATCAAATGCATAATAGATATATCTGATATGATAATAATTAATTATAAAATAATGATTTTATTAAATAGTAGTAAATAATGACATATTGTGTTGGCATTAAAGCTAAGGACGGAATAATTATTGCATCAGATTCAAGAACTAATGCAGGTCTTGACAATGTTAATATATATTCAAAAATGTATACCTATGATGTTGGCGATAGAACTGTAATTATCGTTACATCTGGTAACCTTGGAACATCTCAAGCTGTATTTAAATCTATTGATACAGATTTAAAAAACACAACTGGTGTAATGAATTTAAATACTTGTAAAGATTTTGATCAAATTGCCTCCTACATAGGATCACTAAATATTAAACACTCGTCACCAAAAGGAATTAATACGGATACAGTATTATTAGGATCTACATTTATTCTTGGAGGTCAAATAAAAGGTCAACCTATGGAATTATATTTAATATATTCACAAGGAAATTACATAAAACCTGCTGACAGTAAGCCTTATCTAGTAATTGGCGAAGTTAAATATGGAAAACCAATTTTAGATAGAGTTATAAAACCAGATGTTTCTATCGGTGATGCATCAAGATGTGCATTAATATCAATGGACTCAACTTTAAAAAGTGATCTAACAGTAGGCCCTCCAATAGATTTTACAGTTTTAAGAAAAGATGAATATAAAATTGCATCTCAAAAATGTCTTAATCTTAATGATGAAGAATATTCTAAAGTTTGTAATCAATGGTCAGATGGAATATTTAAAATATTTGACTCTTTTCCAAGATTTGATTGGGAAAAATAAAATTTATTTATTTTATCTCTCTGGTTTCTAGTCTGTTTCTAGTTTAACAGAATTTATTATTCATATTTTCCGATAGAAATAATTCAATAAATTTAAAAGTTATGGTATTATAAGGGAATGAGACCATTAGAGACTATTAGAGACTCTGAAATTCCTCAACTCAAACTATTTTAAATCCTTTGTGTCTACCAATTTCACCACGAGGGCATTAAGAAATCTCATTGTTATATATTCAATTATTTATAACTCAACTATATTAAATTGTATTGGTAATCTCTAGCCTCTAACACTTCTTTTGGTAAATTAAGCTCTACATCATCTAATTTAATTATTTCATCCTTATTAATATCTCTTTTTAATATTGCATTATCAGTAAGACCCAATGGTAAAATTTGTTCTTTTTTTGATTTTACTGAAGTTATTAATCTACCTCTTGCACAAAATCCACCTTCACCGTCAAGTTTTTCCCCTTTTTTTAAATCTTTTTTTGCAATGCTAGCAACTTCTGAATTATAATTTTTTGTAAAACCAGTTGCTCTATTATCTAAAGCTATAGAGTATATGGATTGGGCGAGTTCTAATCCTATATAATGATATGGCCTCCAGATAGCTGAATAATTTCCTGAGGAATCTGTAACCATTCCATAATCTTTAAAACAATTTTTTACGTATTCATTCTTTGCTTTTAACACAATGTAAACACCCCATCTTAAATCATTTTCAATATCTTTTTTTTCAAAATCTATACTTGAAATTACCTCTACTTGCCCTTCACTATCTATTAAACCTCCATATTTTTTGGGTATCATTTTCTTGGCAATATCATAAACACCAATTGGAGGAAAAGTTAAACCATTGCTTGGACATTTTAAATTTGCAGCATTACTTACTGCACACATTTCTATGGCTGATTTATCTCCACACAAAAAACTATTAAACATTTTTGGGTTCATTCCAGACTCATTTTCTGCTCTTTCTTTAGTTAAACCATAATGACCCCAAACTGTATCAGGTGTGGAATATTCAAATGATGGATGGTACTTAGTACCTTTTCCAGCACAAATAACTTCAAAACCGTTTAATCTTGCCCACTCAATTTGTTCTAAAATTAATGAAGGTTGATCACCATAAGCCATTGAACAAATTACATGATTTTTCTTTGCCAA
>CACDUV010000029.1 GCA_902556065.1 uncultured Pelagibacteraceae bacterium | reverse complement strand
CTATAATCATTTTTTTCTAAATATTTTAATCCTCTAGAATCTGTTGAGATTATTGTGTCATATTTTTCTTTTAAATGGTCATGAATTGTAATTGCAGGAATGACATGTCCTCCAGAACCTCCAGTGGAAATTAATACTTTTTCTCTCACCTATTATATTTTTCTTTTTGTTAAGTTTAAAATTATACCTGTCAATATTGAAGTACTTACAATTGAAGAGCCACCATAACTCAAAAAAGGTAATGTCATTCCAGTTGTTGGAAATAATCTTATATTAACTCCAATATGAATTGTGGCCTGCATAAGAATTAAACTTACTGATCCAATTAGAATAAGTTTATTTTGCTCCTCAGTTTCAAAACTTATTTTTTTAAAAACCATATAAATTAGGACTAAAAACAAAATTAAGATTAAAATTATGGCAATCACACCAAACTCTTCGGAAATTACTGAAATAATATAATCAGTATGCGCTTCTGGTACTCTATTTTTCAGTGTTCCTTCTCCTATCCCTTTTCCAAAAAAACCTCCACTTGTTATTGACTCTATTGCTTTATCTGATTGAAAATTATGAGTACCTGTTTCTTTATCAAAAAATGAAAAAATTCTAGCTTTAATATAATTAAATTTTGGTATGTAAATAATCATATAAGACAACAAAATTAATCCAATAGAAGAGATTGTGAGCAAAAAATATAAATTAATACCTGAGCAAAATATCAAAACAGCCCATGAAAAAACTACTAATAATGTTTGGCCAATGTCTGGCTGAATTATCAGTAGAAAAGAAACTAAAGTCATTAAAATTGTTGATGCTAAATATTTGAATAAAATATTGGTTTCATTTTTACATAAAATAATTGCAAGAATTACAATCAAGAAAGGTTTCACTATTTCTATGGGTTGAAATCTTGGTAAAAAAAATAAATCGATCCATCTCCTTGATCCCTTAACTTCTATGCCAATTATAGGTACTAAAAACAAAGAGAGTAATGAAATAAAAAAGAGAATTATTGAAAATTTATACAATTTATCTTGATTTAAAGATGAAAAAATAAAAATAAAAATTACTCCTATAATTACATAAATTAAATGTTTAAAAAAAAAGAAATAATTGTTGGTATCTAATTTGTCTGAAGCTATGAGTGATGTTGATACTAAAGAGAAAAAAAGTCCAATAGTGAATAGAATGCTAACTAAAAACAATATAGGTTTGTCTATATTTTTCCACCACTGGTAATAAAATTTATAAATTATGCTATTACTTTGCATATATTAATTTTTTAACTATTTTATTGAAGTAATTGCCTCTATCTTCAAAATTTTTAAAACTATCAAATGATGCACCGGCAGGACTAAAAAAAATTATATTTTTTTTAATTTCTT
Source organism: uncultured Pelagibacteraceae bacterium (assembly GCA_902556065.1). Taxonomy (GTDB): domain Bacteria; phylum Pseudomonadota; class Alphaproteobacteria; order Pelagibacterales; family Pelagibacteraceae; genus Pelagibacter. The sequence continues at coordinate 5,612 of CACDUV010000029.1, read as the reverse complement.
GATCTTTTATCTCTAAGAAAATTGCTCGTAAGGTTTCATTTAAAGTTTTATATTTTTTAACCTTTAATTTATTTCTCAAAACTTTATGAAACTTATTTCGATATGAACCAAAAATGAACGCTTTTATATTTTTACATTTTATTTTTGATAATTTGAACTTATCATTTTTTTTTGGTATTCCTCCCAAAATCCAATAAACATCATTCAAATTATTTAATATATTTTCTGAAGAAGCGAAGCTTGTTGATTTGGAGTCGTTTATTATTGTTAAATTTTTTTTATCAAAAACAATTTGTTGTCTATAATTAAGACCTTTAAAATTATTAATTGTTTGGATTAATCTGTTTTTAGAAAGTTTCAATTTAGGTGCAATTTCAAAAATAAATGAAAGATTTTCTCTATTACCATCGGAAGCAAAGTATTTATTGCTAATCTTATCAATTATATTTTTCAAATTTGAGATATCAACTTTATAAATTTTCGACTTAAATTTATTTTTTTTAATTTTTTTTGAAATTAATGAATCATTTTTTTTAACGTACGCAAAATTTCCCTTAACTTGAGATTCGATTAATTTAAATTTTGCATTAACGTAATTTTTTAGGTTCTTGTGTCTTTCAATGTGATCTGCTGAAATATTTAAAATTAAGCTATATTTTGATCTAAAAATCTTTGAATAATCTAGCTGATACGAAGAGGCTTCAATCACAAAAATCGTTTTTTTTGTTATTTTTTTTTCTGCAAGCGCTGGGTTTCCTATATTCCCAATTAATCGAGCATCTTTTTTTTGATCAACTAAAGCATCATGTAGTATTTTTGCTGTAGTTGATTTCCCATTAGTACCTGTGATTGTTATGCTCAAATTATCATAAAAAGAGTACAAAACATCAAGATCTGTATAAATTTTTTGTGAATTTTTTTTCAAAAACATTGATAATTTGCATTTCGAAATATCTATTCCTGGACTAATAATAATTACATCAAAACTTATTTTTGAAATTTTACTTAAACTAGTTAATTTTTTATTTATTTTTAAATTATCGTCGAAAAGATAAACATCTGCTTTTTTTTTTAAAAATTTGTATGAAGATATTCCACTTTTGCCTAATCCATATATTAATATTTTTTTTCTTAAAAAAATATTTTTTTTACTTTTCATTATCTTAATTTTAATGTAGCAAGTCCTATCATTGCTAAAATTATTGAGATAATCCAAAATCTAATAACTACAGTAGATTCAGGCCAACCTTTTTTTTCAAAATGATGGTGTATGGGTGCCATTCTGAAAATTCTCTTTCCTGTAAGTTTAAATGAAATTACCTGAACCATTACAGAGACTGCTTCTAAAACAAAAAGACCTCCTGTTATTGCTAAAACAATCTCATGTTTTGTTATAATACCTACTGCTCCTAAAGAACCACCTAAAGATAAAGAGCCTGTGTCTCCCATAAAAATTTTAGCTGGAGGAGCATTAAACCATAAAAATCCTAAGCAAGCTCCAATGATTGCTCCACAAAAAATTGCAACTTCACCTGTACCTTCAATGTAAGGAATTTGTAAATAATTTGAAAAAACAATATTTCCAGTTACATAGCTTATAAATGCAAAACAAGCTGCCACTAATATTACTGGTACCGTTGCTAAACCGTCTAGACCATCTGTAAGATTTACAGCATTAGAAGAACCTATTATTACAAATACAGCAAAAGGTATAAAAAACCATCCAAGATTAATTATTAAATTTTTAAAAAAAGGAAAATATAAATTATTTAAATCTTGATAATCATTCAAATAAACAAACAAACCTACTCCTATTAACGCTAAAATAATTTGTACAGTTATTTTAAACTTTGATGAAATTCCAGAGGAATTACTTTGCTTAATTTTTTTGAAATCGTCAAAGGCACCAAGTAATCCAAATGAAAGAGCAATGTATAAACAAAATAAAATATTATTATTTGTTAAATCTGCCCATAAAATAACTGAAATTATTAGGCCGAGTAAAATGATAATTCCACCCATTGTTGGAGTTCCAATTTTTTTAACTATGTGATCTTCAGGTCCATCATCTCTAATTGGATTAAAAATTTTTTGATTTGAAAAAAATTTTATAAAAGGACCCCCAATAAACAAAACTATTACTAATGACGTAAAAAAGGATAAACCAGTTCTGAAAGTTAAATATTTAAAGACGTTTAAAAAGCCAAAATTATCAACAAAATTTAATAGAAATTGGTATAGCATTTAATTTAAACCTTTTATTTCATTAACTATCTTATTGAAACCTGTCGCAAGTGAGGCTTTAATCATCAAATAATCATTGTTTTTAATATCATTTTTAATCAAATCATCTATTTGAGAATTGTTAATTAATATTTTACCTTTTTTGCTATTCGATATTTTTTTATATATCAAAGAAGCCATTTTTCCTTTTACAAAAACCTTATCAATTTTAGTTCGATTTATTAATGGAGCAATAGATTCATGAAGTTTTTTGGAATAACTACCAAGCTCCAACATATCTCCAAGCAACAAATATTTTTTAGACTTATTTAATTTTATTTTATCAAAATTTTTAATAGCAGAACTTAATGATAGCGGGTTTGAGTTATAACTTTGATCAATTAAATTTATTTTTTTATTATTAATTTTTATTATTGAATGGTCTCCACGTCCATCAGGAATTCTAAAATTCAAAAAAATATATTTATTTAAATTAAATACATTTAAATTCACACTGATAACAGCTAATGCAGATAGAATATTATAAATATTATTTTGATAATCATTAGTGATTATAAAGTATTTAATTTTATTCATAAATTTAATTTTAATTTTAAAATTTTTTCCAAACGATTTAATATCTACCAACTTGATGTCTGCTCTATTACTTTTTATACCAAATGAAATTAATTTAAGATTTTTCTTTTGAGAAATTTGTTTATGAAGTTTGAAAAATTTATCATCTGCATTTAAGATAATGGAACCATTTGATTTAATATTATTTATAATCTCTGATTTTGCTAAGGCAATCTGTTTTATATTTTTAAAATTTTTTGCATGTGCATAATTTATATTTGTAATAACTCCAATATTTGGCTCAATTATTCTTGTTAGATAATCAATCTCACCTTTTTTATCCATTCCTACTTCTAAAATTCCATATTGATCATTTTCTTTAATATTAAGAAGACTTAAAGGAACTCCAAATTTATTGTTATAAGACTTTGGTGATATGCTTGTATATGAAATTTTTCCCATCACACTTCCCAACAATTCTTTGAGTGTTGTCTTCCCGCAACTACCTGTAATAGCTATAATGTTAGTGCTTATATTTTTTCTGTATACTTTTGAAACATTTGTTAAAAATTTTAAAGTGTTTTTAACTTTTATCTGTCGTTTAACATCTATATTATTTTGAATTTTATTTACAATTGCTAATGATGCTTTCTTCTTAAATGATTGTGAAACAAAATTATTTCCATCATTTACTTTTCCTTTAATAGCAAAAAATACATCATTCTTTTTCACTTCATTAGAATTAATTCTTGCCTTATTTATAGAAATAGACTTTGATAATTTTTGAGTTTTAGAAAGTTCTTTTATAATATTTATCTTTAGTTGATTGGACAAATTCTTGTTTTTTTTTTGGATTTCAGTTAGGATTTTTTTTCTATCAGAAAATTTGATTTTCTTTTTACCAATTTCTTGTATGTTTTCGTGGCCTTTTCCTGCAACTACTAAAACGTCTCCACTTTTTAAATTTTTAATGGCCTCAGATATTGCTATTGATCTATTAGAAATTTCTTTAATTTTCTTAAACTTAATACCTTTTTTAATATCTTTTCTAATTTTTACTGGATTTTCTAAACGAGGATTGTCATCTGTAAGGTAGATATTATCTGCATAAATACTTGCAATTTTACCCATTTTCATTCTTTTGTTTTGATCTCTATTTCCCCCGCAACCAAATAAAAGGTTTAACTTTTTACCAGGAAATTGCTCCCTAATATTTAAAAGGCAAAACTTTAAAGCATCAGGAGTGTGTGCATAATCAAGAATAACAATCGAATTATTTTTAATTGTTCCAATTTTTTCTAATCTACCTTCAACTGGTTTTAATTCTGGTAAGACTTTTAAAATATTTTCAAAATTTAAATTACTTTTTTGTGCTGCAGTTACAGCCATCAATATATTCTTGATTTGAATTTTACCTATTAAATTTAAATTAATTTCCTTAATTAAATTTTTATATTTTATTTTAATCAATTGATTTTCATTGTCATATCTATGAGATAATATTTGAAAATTATTTTGTTTTTCATTTATTGCTGATATTTTTAATTTTTTCTTTAATGAGATTTGCTTGATTGTTTTATATTGAGGTATATCTTTGTCTGTAATTACATTTCCTTTTTTTTCTATTAAATTCTCAAACAAATAAAGTTTTGCTTTTAAATAATTTTTTAAATTTTTATGGTAATCAAGATGATCTTGTGATAAATTTGTAAAAATTCCAGATTTAAATTTTAATCCATCTAATCTATATTGTTTTAATCCATGACTGGAAGCTTCCATTATAACATTATCAATTTTTTCTTTTTTTAATTTTTGTAAGATCTGACTTAAATTAATTGGATCAGTTGTTGTATTAAATAAATTTAAATTTATATTTTTTGATTTAACCCCCAGTGTTCCAATTGAAGCAACCTTTTTTTTATTTAATTGCATTATTTGAAGATAAAATTCAGCAACTGAAGATTTTCCATTAGTTCCTGTAACAGCAACTAAATTTTTTGGTATTTTGTTGTAAATTTTAAATGAGACTTCTGCTAATAATTTTCTTATATTTTTTGTACTTATAAACAAAATTCCATTACGGTAATCTTTTATTTTTTGTTCTGTTACAATTATTTTAGAACCTTTTTCTATAGCTTTAGAAATGAATTTATTTCCATCTATACCATTTCCCTTAATTGCAAAGAAAATATTATTTTTTTTTAGCGATCTAGTATTAAAAGAGATGCCCGAAAAAAATAATTTTTTATAATTCTTGTGGATACCATCAAAATAATTTCCAAGTAGCATTATTAGTAAACCTGTATATATTTTGTGGCTAAAATAGGCCCAATTTTATCAATTACTTTTCCTGCTACTTCTACTGATGTCCACCCAGCTGTATTATAAAGTGTTCCCTTCCATCCACCTTTTCTATGCCTATACTTATAATAATAATCTTTTGATTTTTTAGGTGTATCTAACATCACAACAAATACAAATTGAGGATTTGATGTTGGAAATACCGAACTAAAAGTATTTATTTTTGCCTCTGAATATTTTCCTCCTTCTGGTTGGTCGGCTGTGCCTGTTTTGCCTCCAATTTCATAATTTTGAACATCTGCAAATCTAGCAGTACCCTCCTCTGTATTAACAATTTTTCTTAAAGCATTAACAACTTTTTCTGAAATTCCTTTATTAATTATTCTCTTGTTGTTATTTTTTTTGTTATCTTCCTTAAAAACCAATGTTGGTTTTACATCATAGCCACCATTTGCCAAAATAGCATATCCTTTAGCTAGTTGAAGAATAGTTGTTGCTACTCCATGACCAAA
>CACDUV010000028.1 GCA_902556065.1 uncultured Pelagibacteraceae bacterium | reverse complement strand
TTTTTTGTTTATTTGCAAGATATTGTCCTGTTATACTATACTTATCTTTTTTAAGTTCCTCATAAGTTCCTTGTGCTGTTATTTGACCGCCATTAGTTCCTGCTTCAGGTCCAAGATCAATAATATGATCTGCATTTTCCATAGTTTCAGTATCATGCTCAACTACAATTACAGTATTTCCAAGATCTCTTAATCTTTTTAATGCATTTATTAATTTTACATTATCTTTTTGATGTAAACCAATTGACGGTTCATCTAGAACATACAATACTCCTGTCAAACCTGATCCAATTTGTGATGCCAATCTAATCCTTTGAGCTTCTCCACCTGATAAAGTTCCAGATTCCCGTGAAAGTGTTAAGTAATCCAAACCAACATTAAGTAAGAAATTTAATCTTTCATTTATTTCTTTTAAAACATGCTCAGCAATTTTAAATTGTCTTTTGTCTAAATTATTTTCTAAGTTTTTAAACCATTCAGCTGCATCATGAATTGATTTTTTGGTGACCTCACTAATATTAAGATCATTTATTTTTACACACAATGCTTCCTCTTTAAGTCTGTCACCATTACAAGCTTCGCATGCAGTATCAGATTGATATTCAGCTATTGCTTCTCTTTTCCACTCACTATCAGACTCTAAGAAACGTCTTTCTAGATTATTGATTACTCCCTCAAAAGTTTTTTTATAAGAATATTTTTCGTATCCATCATCATAATTGAATTTAATTTCATCTTCATCAGAACCATATAAAATTATATCTTTTATTTTTTTTGGAAGTTTTTTCCATTTTTCATCAAGAGAAAACCCATAATGTTTTGCAAGTGAAGCCAATGTTTGTGCATAATATAAAGTTGTTGATTTAGACCAAGGTTCAATTGCTCCATCCGCTAAACTCTTACGTTCATCTGGTACTACTAAATTTGGGTCTACATTTAACTTCATTCCAATACCTTCGCATTCTTCACAAGCACCATAAGGACTATTAAATGAAAACAATCTTGGTTCTATTTCTTCAATAGTAAAACCACTTTCTGGACACGCGAACTTTGTTGAGTAAATTAATTTTTCAATTTTTCTAAATTTTTGAGGTAGTGTTTCATCTTCATATTCAACAAATACTAATCCATTAGCTAAATTTACAGCTGACTCTACACTTTCGGCTAATCTGTTCCCAAGTTTTGAATTAAGTACAATTCTATCTACTAGAATAGAAATATCGTGCTTTAATTTTTTATCAAGGTTTGGAGATTTTTCTATATCGTATAATACGTTATCAATTTTTATTTTTCTAAATCCACGTCTCTTATAGCTTAAAATATCTTTTTTATATTCACCCTTACGACCTCTAACAACAGGTGCATAAATATATATTGTAGATTTTTTTGGTAATTTTTTAATTAAATCAACAATTTGAGTTATCGTTTGAGAGGTTATTGGCTTACCTGTAAAAGGAGAGTAGGGAATACCTGCTCTTGCATAGAGTACCCTCATATAATCATAAATTTCTGTAACAGTTGCAACTGTTGATCTTGGATTTTTAGAAGTATTTTTTTGCTCAATTGCTATAGCAGGACTTAATCCTTCAATTAAATCGACATTTGGTTTTTTCATCTTATCTAAAAACTGCCGGGCATAAGCAGATAAGCTTTCGACATACCTTCTTTGACCTTCAGCATATATAGTATCAAAAGCTAATGAAGATTTTCCTGACCCAGACAAACCTGTTATGACAACAAATTTATCTTTTGGAATCTCTACAGTCACATTCTTCAAATTGTGTTCTTTAGCGCCCTTTATAACTATCTTTTTCATCATATTTTTAGTTGCTTTGAGTCAATAAAATTAATATTCAGAAGAATTGTGATATAAATCTTTTTAATTAATTTAACAAATAGTAAAATATTATGGCTGGAAGTTTAAATAAAGTATTATTAATTGGTCGTTTGGGCGCAGACCCAGAAATTAAACAAATGGTAAATGGTAAGAGTGTAGCTAGACTTAGTCTTGCAACCAGCCAGACGTGGAAAGATAAAAATACCGGTGAAAGAAAAGAAAAAACTGAATGGCACCGTATAGTTGTATTCAATGAAGGATTAGTAAATGTTGTTCAGCAATATTTAAAAAAAGGTGCTCAAGTTTATGTCGAAGGTCAACTCACAACACGAAAATGGAAAGATGAACAATCTGGACAAGATAAGTATTCAACAGAAATTGTAATACAAGGCTATAATTCCTCACTTACAATGTTAGGTGGAGGGAATACAGGTGGTGGAATTCAGAATGACACAACTCAACAAAACAATATTGAGGATTCTTCTCAAGTGTCAAATGATATGGATGACGAAATACCATTTTAATCTCTATGCAAAAAACCGAAGAACCAAAAGATAAAAATATTAATCTAATCTCTATGCATGACGAGATGAGCTCGTCTTATTTGTCTTATGCAATGAGTGTTATTGTTAGTCGAGCATTACCTGATGTAAGAGATGGGTTAAAACCGGTTCATAGAAGAATTCTTTATGCAATGTATAAAGGTGGTTATGATTGGTCTAAACAATTTAGAAAATCGGCAAGAATAGTCGGGGATGTAATTGGTAAATATCACCCTCATGGTGATCAATCTGTATACGATGCTTTAGTTAGAATGGTTCAGGATTTTTCAATGAGCTTACCATTAGTTCAAGGTCAAGGTAACTTTGGATCTATTGATGGTGATCCTGCGGCTGCTATGAGGTACACTGAAACAAGATTATCAAAAGTTTCACAATATTTAATTGATGATATCGAAAAAAATACGATTAGTTTTAAAAGTAATTACGATGAAACTGAAAAAGAACCTAGCGTATTACCTGCACAATTTCCAAATTTACTAGTTAATGGTGCAGGGGGTATAGCTGTTGGAATGGCAACTAGCATTCCTCCTCATAATCTTGGTGAGATAATTGATGGTACATTAGCCTTAATAGACAACAAAGATATTAAAATAAAAGAATTAATGAAACATATTCCTGGACCAGATTTTCCAACTGGAGGAGTAATAATTGGTAAAGATATAATTAAACAAGGTTACAACAATGGAAGAGGCTCATTTAAAATAAGAGGAGAAGTATCAGTTGAAAGCTTAAAGAATGGTAGAGATAGATTAGTGATTACCTCCATTCCATACCAAGTGAATAAAGCTGTGCTTAATGAAAGAATTGCACAATTAGTTAGAGAAAAGAAAATTGAAGGTATTAAAGATATAAGAGATGAGTCTAATAGGGAAGGTATAAGAGTTGCTATTGATTTAAGAAATGGTGTTGAGCCAGAAACAATTAAAAGGCAACTTTATAAAAACACTCAAATAGAGAGTTCTTTTGGCTTTAACACTTTAGCAATAGTAGAAGGGAAACCAAAAACATGTACTTTAAAAGAATTTCTTTCTAATTTTTTATCGTTTAGAGAAGATGTAGTAATCAAAAAAACAAAATTTGATCTTCAAAAAGCAGAGGAACGAGCGCATATCCTAATTGGTCTATCTGTAGCTGTAGAAAATTTAGATAAAATTATAAAAATCATTAGATCTTCTAAAACACCTGAGGATGCAAAAAATGCTATTCTTAAAACTAAGTGGAAAATAAATAAATCACAAAAATTAATTTCTTTAGTAGAGGGAAAAAAGGGTAAAAATGTTTATTCTTTATCTGAACCACAAGTTTTAGCTATCTTAGAATTAAGATTACAAAAATTAACAGCTATTGGTATCAATGAAATTGAAGTTGAGATTAAAAAATTAGCTGAATTAATTGCAAAATATAAAAAAATTATTTCATCTAAAAAAGAGCTTTTGAAAGTTATAAGCGAAGAATTAAAAAACATTAAAGAAAAATTTGCTATTCCAAGAAGAACTAAGATTATTGATGCAGTATTAAATTATGATATTGAGGAAACAATCCAAAAACAATCTGTAATCATTACTGTAACGTTACAAGGTTATATCAAAAGAGGTTCATTAAATAATGTCAAACAACAAAAAAGAGGTGGTAAGGGTAAATCTGGAATTACCACAAGAGATCAAGACTCTGTAATTCAAACTCTTTCGGTTAATACACACACATCTGTTTTGTTTTTTTCTACAGAAGGATTGGTTTATAAAATTAAAGCATGGAAAATACCTGAGGGCTCATCGTCTTCAAAAGGTAAATCTTTATTTAATATACTGCCATTGAAAAGTCATCAATCTATCAGTTCAATTATGCCAATGCCTGATGAGGATACAGATTCAAAAAATTATCAAATTATTTTTGCAACAGCAAAAGGTAAAGTAAGGAAAAATAGCTTAGAAGATTTTTCTTCTATAAATGCTTCAGGAAAAATTGCAATGAAGCTTGATAATAATGATAAAATTGTTGGAGTAAAAATTTGTAAAGATGATCAAGATATAATTCTAAGCACTAGATTTGGAAAATGTATTCGTTTTGAAGCTAGAAAACTAAGAGTATTTAAAGGAAGATCTTCTAAAGGAATAAAGGGTATAGAGCTTGCTTCTGGCGATCAAATTGTTTCATTATCTGTTATTGATAACGATAAATTGAATAAAAATGGAAAAAAATCAAAAGATGAAAAATACGAATTAAAAGCAAAAGAAAAATTTGTACTTTCAATAAGTGAAAACGGTTATGGTAAAAAGACTTCTCATTTAGACTATAGAGTTACTAATAGAGGAGGAAAGGGTATTATTGGAATAATAAATTCTCCAAGAAATGGAAATATAACATCATCTTTTCCTGTATATGAAGGAGATGAAATTTTAATATCTACAAACAAAGGAAGAGTTATTAGAGTTGCAGTAAAAGAAATAAGAACTGCAAGTAGAAATACACAGGGTGTAAGAATTATAAAATTATCTGGTGATGAAAAAGTAGTTTCTGCAATTAAAATTGATGATAATTTAATTTAATGAGTAAAATTGCAATATATCCAGGGACTTTTGATCCAATTACCTACGGTCATATAGATGTTATTAAAAAAGCTCTAAAACTTTTTGATAAAATAGTAGTTGGTGTTTCAGATGTTAGTAATAAAAATTATTTATTTTCATCAGAAGAAAGAATAGAAATTGTCAATAAAGCTTTATTCAAGGATTTAAAATTAAATAAAAAAAAAATTATTGTTGTATCCTTTGGTTCACTAACCACTGATTTGTGTAAAAAATATAAATCAAATATCATATTGCGTGGTTTAAGAGCTGTATCTGATTTTGAATATGAATTTCAACTTGCTGGAATGAATAGAAAGCTGAACCAAAATATTGAAACAATTTTTTTAATGTCAGATGTAGAAAATCAAATTATTTCATCTAGATTTGTTAAAGAAATTGTAAAATTAAATGGAAATATTAAAAAATTTACTACCAAAAGCACAATAAAATCTTTAAAAGAAAAATATGAATAGAATTTTATCGTATATATTTATTTTATTTTTTATTAGTGCAAATCAATTAATAGCTGAGGAGAATATAATGATTTTAAAACTAAAAGATGGTGATGTAAAAATTGAATTATTTGAAGACGTTGCACCAAACCATGTCAAAAGAATTAAAGAATTAGCAAACAGTGGTAAATACGACAATGTCGCATTTCACAGAGTTATTGATGGTTTCATGGCTCAAACAGGAGATGTTAAATTTGGAAATTCAGAGTCTAAAGATTTTGATTTAAGAAGGGCAGGCATGGGTGGATCTGATATGCCAGATTTAGAACAGGAATTTAATAGTTTACCTCATGACAGAGGCACATTATCTATGGCAAGAGCTCAAGATCCAAATAGCGCGAATAGTCAATTTTTTATCTGCTTTCAACCTGCTCCTTTTTTAGACAGACAGTACACTGTTTTTGGAAAAGTTATAGAAGGAATGGAGTTTGTAGATAAAATCAAAAGAGGCGACCAAAACAATAATGGTGCTGTAACAGATCCTGATAAGATTATAAGTTTTAAATCTTTGTAAAATATTAAATGGCATTAAAAAATTTTGCCTTTAAAGTTTTAAATAAAGATAAATTTGCTAGATGTGGTGTTATAGAAACTCATAGAGGTAAAATTAATACGCCAGCATTTATGCCTGTTGGTACACAAGCAACAGTTAAAGCTTGCACAATCGACGATATAAAGAAAACTGGATCTGAAATAATACTTTCTAATACATATCATTTAATGATCCGTCCAGGCGTAGAAAGAATTGAAGCAGCGGGGGGTTTACACAGTTTTATGAATTGTGATTTACCAATTTTAACAGATTCTGGTGGATTTCAGGTAATGTCACTTTCAAAGTTAAATAAAATAGATCGAGAAAAAGGAGCTATTTTTAATTCACATGTTGATGGTAAAAAATTTTTTTTAAGCCCTGAAGAAAGCATTAGAATTCAATTAGGTCTAAACTCAGATATTGTAATGATAATGGATGAATGTCCAAAAAAAACTGAGGATTATAATGTAATAAAAAAATCTATGGATTTATCTTTGTATTGGGCTGAAAGATCAAAAAAAGCTTTCGGAAACAATCCTCACAAAGGATTGTTTGGAATAATTCAAGGAGGATTATTTAATGACTTAAGGTTGAAATCACTAGATGAACTAACAAAAATTGGGTTTGATGGTTATGCAGTCGGAGGATTGGCTGTAGGTGAAACTCAAAATGAAATGTTTACTGTTTTAGATGAAATTAAAGAATATTTGCCAGAGGAAAAACCTCATTATTTAATGGGTGTTGGTACTCCTACAGATATTTTAGGAGCTGTAAAAAGAGGTATAGACATGTTTGATTGTGTTTTACCAACAAGATCAGGCAGAACTGGTCTAGCTTTCACTTGGGATGGTAGAGTAAATATCAAAAATAACAAATATCAATATGACAACAGTCCATTAGATCAAAATTGTGAAAATTTAAATTTAAATAAATACTCAAAAAATTATTTAAATCATTTATTTAATACCAATGAAATATTAGCTTCAATGCTATTAACACTTCATAATATAAATTTTTACCAAGAATTAATGTCAGCCATTAGAAAAAATATCATGAATAATACTTTTGATGAATTTCACGACAAATACATTGATAAGTTGTAGTTTTATTAACTGTGCTATTATGTATAAAACTTATCAATAAAAACCCTTCATTTATAACAATTTATTTTTGTAAAAAAATACCTTGAACGAATTGAAATATTAAAAATTATCTGTATACAAACCATATTCATTTTCATAAAAATGAAAACTATGTGGGCCGTTAGCTCAGTTGGTAGAGCAATTCCCTTTTAAGGAATGGGTCGATGGTTCGAGTCCATCACGGCTCACCATACTTAGATGTTTAGTAAATCTCATTTAAAAAAAAATTTTTCTGAATTCTTAACCTTTTACAAAAATAGGCCAATTAAAAATAATCAAAGTGGTATGAAAATTGACCATTGTTATGCTTTATTTACCTTGCTAAAAAAAATTAAACCTAAGTATGTTATTGAGTCTGGTGTTTGGAAAGGTCAAACAACATGGCTGATTAAAAATGTGCTTAAAAATTCAAAGATCTTTTCTATCGATATAGATTTATCTCAGCGTGATTTAATTTTTAAAAACGTTAAATATCTAGAAAAAGATATTACAAAATACAATTGGTCTAAATTAGATAAGAATAAAACTTTAATTATATTTGACGATCATGTTTGTTTTTCAGAAAGATTAAATTTTATAAAAAAAAATAAATTTAAACATATAATTTTTGATGATAATTTACCTAATCATCATATAAGTTATTACACACCTAAAATGATTGTTGAAAATCAGTATTTAATCAAAAAAGAATTTATTAAATATTCCAATT
>CACDUV010000027.1 GCA_902556065.1 uncultured Pelagibacteraceae bacterium | reverse complement strand
AAGATTATGGAAATATAAAAGATAAATTTAGACCAGGTCATGCGGACTTTACCTATTTTAAAAAATATGGAATTAGAGATTATAGAGGTGGAGGAAGATCTTCAGCTAGAGAGACAGCTTCAAGGGTTGCGGCTGGTGCTATAGCTAAACTAGTACTTCAAAAAAAATTAGGAAAAAAATTTAAAGTTATAGGTGCTGTCACTCAATTAGGAATCTTGGGATGTGATACGTCACAATGGAATGATAAAATTATTTCAAAAAATCCATTCTTTTGTCCAGATAAGTCCATGATTAAATTATGGGAAAAATATTTACTTGGTGTAAGAAAATCAGGGTCATCATGTGGAGCTGTAATAGAGATTAGAGCAAGAGGTATTCCTGTGGGTCTTGGTGCGCCTATTTATTCAAAATTAGATTCTGATATTGCATCAGCTTTTATGAGTATTAATGCAGTTAAAGGGGTAAATGTTGGCGCTGGGATGAATTCTGCACAACTAAGTGGTGAACAAAATTCAGATGAAATATCATCCAAAAATAATAAATTAAAATTTAACTCTAACAATGCAGGCGGTATCTTGGGAGGAATTTCTTCAGGGCAAGAAATAATAGCATCATTTGCAGTTAAACCGACATCTTCAATTTTAACTACAAGAAAAACAATTAATAAATTTGGAAAAAATACCACAATATCTGTTAAAGGAAGACATGACCCTTGTGTAGGAATTAGGGCTGTTCCAGTTGGAGAAGCAATGATGAATTGTGTTTTGTTAGATCACTATTTGATGAATCAGGCTCAGTGCGGATAGCTTATTAGTTTTTTACTACTCTAATTGAATCTTTTTTAAATAAAACTTCTAATACTTTTTTTGTGATTTGAGGACTATTCAGTCCAGCAATATCATACATTTTTTTTGGATTATCTTGCTCTATGAATTCATCTGGAAGAGTCATCGATCTAAATTTTAATCCTTTATCGAATATTCCTTTTTCGGCTAATAAATTTTTAACATGGGAACCAAAACCTCCTATAGAACCTTCTTCAATTGTAATCATCAATTGATGTTCTCTTGCAGATTTTAAAATTAAATCTTCATCTAAAGGTTTAGCAAATCTTGCATCTATAATTGTTGTTGAAATACCCTTTGCATTCAATTCTTCTGCTGCTACTTTGCATTCTTCAAGTCTAGTTCCTAAACTTAGTAAACAAACCTGAGTTCCTTCTTGAATAATTTTTCCTTTACCTATCTCTATTTTTTCTTCTATTGAAGGAAGCTCAGCTCCAATACCTGTTCCCCTTGGATATCTTATTGCAGTGGGTTTATCATTAATATCAACCGAAGTATTAATCATTTTTACTAACTCAGCTTCATCACTAGCTGCCATCACAATAAAATTTGGTAAGGTTGACAAATAAGTAATATCAAAAGACCCCGCATGTGTTGATCCGTCTGCACCAACTAATCCAGCTCTATCAATTGCAAATCTTACAGGAAGGCTTTGTATTGCTACATCATGCACAACTTGATCATAAGCTCTTTGAAGAAAGGTAGAATAGATAGCTGCATAAGGTTTATACCCTTCTGTTGCAAGACCTGCAGCAAAAGTAACGGCATGCTGTTCGGCAATACCAACGTCAAACATTCTTTTTGGAAATTCCCTCCCAAAAATATCCATACCTGTTCCACCTGGCATTGCTGCAGTTATTCCAACAATCTTACTGTCTTTTTTTGCGTGTTTAACAAGCGTATTTGCAAAAACTTTTGTATAAGCAGGTAAATTAGAACCACTCTTTTGTTGCTCTCCAGTTTCAACATTAAATTTTGATACTCCATGATAGTGATCACTAGCTTTTTCAGCATATGAATATCCTTTTCCTTTTTGAGTTTTAATATGTATCATTATTGGACCTTCATGCTTTGAGTCTCTAGCATTTCTTAAAATAGGTACAAGTGTGGAAAGATCATGTCCATCTATTGGTCCTGCATAATAAAAACCTAGTGAGCTAAATAGTGTTCCACCTGTAACAGCCGAACGAAAAAAATCTTCTGCCTTACCAGCTTTAGCACTAAATCTTTTTGAAAAAGCTGAGGTGATTAATTTTAAAGTTTCTCTTAAGCTAAAATAAATTTTTCCAGTAAATAATTTTGCTAAATATGTTCTCATTGCACCTACTGGTTTTGCAATAGACATATCATTATCATTTAATATAACGATCATTTTAGTTTTAGATGCCCCAGCGTTATTCATAGCTTCGTATGCCATACCAGCACTAATTGCTCCATCTCCAATAACAGCTATCACATTTGAAGATTTGTTTTCTAATTTATTTGCTTCAGCCATACCAAGTGCAGATGATATAGATGTAGAGCTATGGGCTGCACCAAATGGGTCATATTCACTCTCAGATCTTTTAGTAAAACCTGATAAGCCATTACCTTGTCTTAAAGTATTAATTTTTTGTTTTCTTCCTGTTAAAATTTTATGTGGATATGCTTGGTGTCCCACATCCCAAATTAATCTATCATTAGGAGTATCAAAAACATAATGTAGAGCTACAGTCAACTCAACGACACCTAGACCTGCACCTAGATGTCCACCAGTTTTAGATACTGCACTGATCATCTCTTCTCTAACTTCGTCGGCCACTTGTTGTAAATCATTTTCAGAAACTTTTCTCAAATCGGATGGAAAATTAATATTATCTAAAAACTTGTAATTATTTTTCATTTATTTCTATTCAATATAAATTCTAATGTATCATTTAATTTTTTTGATTTTGAACCATAAATTTTTAAATTTCTATTAATATCTGAAATAATCTTAGCACAATATTTGATTGAAGCATCATGGCCTAGCAAACTTATTAGTGTAGCTTTGCCTTTTTTTTGATCTTTTTTGGTTTTTTTACCAGCAATTTTAGAATTACCTTTAAAGTCTATTAAATCATCTGCTATTTGAAAAAGAAGACCAATATCAGAACCAACACTCTCGAAAAATTTAATTTCCTTTATGCTTTTTTCTTTAATGATTGCTGGGACCGCAGAACAAAAGCTAAAAAGTTTTCCTGTTTTTTTAATCTCCATATCTACAATTTGTTTTTTTGAAACCTTCTTTTTTTCAAAATCTAAATCTAAATATTGACCTCCCGCTATACCCAAATGTCCTGAACATGTAGAAAGTTTATCTACTAATTTAACTTTAATTTTGTCACTCAAATTTAACTTTGAGCTAGTTAAAATTTCAAAAGCCATTGTTAATAATGAATTTCCAGCTAGAACAGCTGTCGACTCACCAAATTTAATATGAGTTGATGGCTTGCCTCTTCTCATATTATCATTATCCATGCATGGTAAATCATCATGAATAAGAGAATAAGCATGAATACATTCCACAGCAGCACCTATAACAATTAATGTTTTATAGTTAATTGAGAATAATGATCCAATATCAATTAATATTTTAGATCTAATTTTTTTTCCTCCAGGAAATAATCCATACTTCATTGCATAAATTAATTTGGAATTTCCTTGTTCCTGAATGTATCTCTTCAAGAATAAATTGGTATCTTTTGCAATTTTGTTAAGTTGATTTTTCACTTTCTCTTAATAATTTCCTTAATTTTTTTATTTGTTTTTTCACTAATAGATCTAAAATTTTTTTGAAATTTTTTTTCAATTAAATTATTTAATTTTAGCAACTCCTGATAATTCTCTACAGAATTATCTAAATCATCTTTTTCCTCTAATGATTTTATTATTTGATTTGCTTCGTCTGTCAATTCCTCAAGCGTTCTACTATCATAATCGAGTGGTAAATTTTTATCTTTCATATATTAATCATTACTATTACATGAAAAATATTCAATCAAATATCAAAAAAGCAAAAAATTACTTAGACAAAAGTCATTGTGTGGCTGTTCCGACAGAAACTGTTTATGGACTTGCAGGTAATGCGTACTCAGATATCGCTGTTAAAAAAATTTTTAGTCTAAAAAGAAGACCTGCTAATAATCCATTAATTGTTCACTATTATAATTTAAAGAAAATTTCAGAAGATTGTGAAATAAATAATAGTTTTATTAAACTTTATAAAAAATTTTCTCCAGGACCTTTAACATATGTGCTGAAGCTTAAAAAGAATTCTAAAATATCAAAGTTTGTAACTAATAATAAAAAAACAGTTGCTATAAGATTTCCAAGACATCCCCTATTTAGAAAATTACTAAAAAATCTTGAATATCCAGTTGCAGCACCAAGTGCTAATATTTCTTCAAGATTAAGTGCTGTAAAAGCAGCTGACGTCAAAGAAGAATTTGGCAGCAAAATAAAATTTATTTTGAATGGTGGTATGTGTAAGATAGGTGTTGAGTCCACAATAATAAGCATAATAAATAAACCAAGATTACTAAGATATGGAGGACTAGGTGTTTCAAAAATCAAAAAAACTTTAAGAAAAAATATAATTATTAATATAAATTCAAAAGATAAAATTTCTCCTGGTCTTTTTCCTTTACACTACTCTCCAGGATTACCTTTAAGAATGAATGCGAAAAAAAATAAAACAAATGAAGCTTTTGTACTTTTAAAAAAAAAAGAAAATATATCTAAAGATTTTTATTATTTAAGCAAAACAAATAACTTAAATGAAGCTGCCAAAAACCTGTATAGTGTTTTGAGGAAAATAAAAAAAGATAAATATAAATCAATAGCAGTAGAAAAAATACCAAATGAAGGAATTGGAAAAACAATAAATGACAGACTTAAGAGAGCATCAAACTTCAAATGAAAAACTCAATAGAAGTCATAAATCTATCAAAATCATATAAGAATAAAAAAGCAGTTAATAATATAAGTTTTAAAATTGACGAAAATGAAATAGTAGGACTGTTGGGTCCAAATGGATGTGGAAAAACAACGACCATTGGAATGATACTAGGATTATTAAAGCCCACAAGTGGACAAGTCTTAATCAATGGTAAAAATATTGAAAATAATAAAATTTCAATTCTACACAAAATGAATTTTATTTCTCCCTACATTGAATTACCTAAAAAATTAACTGTAAAACAAAATTTAATTGTATACGGGAAGCTATATAATATTAAAAATTTGAATGAGAGAATTATTTTTCTTTCAGAAAAATTAAGATTGGAAGATCTTTTAGAGAAAATTACAGGAGAACTCTCATCAGGACAAAAAAATAGGGTTAGTCTTGCTAAAGCATTAATTAATGATCCAACTGTGCTCCTATTAGATGAGCCAACTGCTGCTCTAGATCCAGAGACAGCAGATTTTATTAGAACTTTTTTAGAAAAGCTCAGAGAAGAAAAAAAAATATCTATTTTGTTAGCTTCCCATAACATGGATGAAGTAAAGAGATTATGTAATTCAGTAATGATGATGAAAAATGGTAATATTGTAGATAATGGTACCCCAGAAAATTTAATAAAAAAATATGGACAAAAAAATCTGGAAGAAGTTTTTTTAGAGATTGTTAGAAAGGACAAATGAATATTACAAGAATATACGGATTATTTTTAAGGCATTTTTATTTAATCACAAGGTCATTCCCTAGAATACTTGATTTAATATATTGGCCTTCTATTCAGATAACTCTTTGGGGTTTCATTTCTAATTTTTTTGCAGCACACAGTTCCTACTATAGCGGCGCTGTAGGGGTTATATTGTCTTGTGCAATTCTTTATGATTTTCTCTTTAGAACAAGCATTGGTTTTAATATGTTATTTTTAGAGGAAATTTGGAGTAGAAATTTTACTAATTTGTTTATTGCTCCAATGAAAATTAGTGAAATAATTACCGCACTTGTAGTTACTGCTCTAATACGAGCTTTAATTGGATTGGTACCAGCTATATTATTAACTTCACCCTTATTTGGAATATCGATATTAAACTTAGGACTGCCATTGGCTTTTCTTTTTTTAAGTTTATATATTTTTGGTATCACTCTTGGTCTTTTTGTTTCAGCCGGATTGCTAAGATTTGGACCTTCTTTTGAAAATATTGCTTGGTCAACAATGTTTTTATTAGCTCCTTTTGGTTGTATTTATTATCCAGTTGAAATTTTACCTGAAATTTTTCAATCAATAGCTTACGCTTTACCTCTTGTTTATATCTTTGAAGAGACAAGAAATATTTTAGTAAACGAACTAGTAGATTATACAAATATAATTAATGCACTCTATCTTAATATTTTTTATTTGTTTCTTGCAATTTTTATATTTTATTATTCTTTTGAAAAAGCAAGAGAGAAAGGAACTCTAATAAATATTGGAGAATAACTATAATATAAAAATTAATTTTAGATATTATTGTCTTTTTGATTATAATGAATTTTATTCTAGAAAAACTTTTTAATGAAAATAAGGTTATTAAATGCAACAAAAAACTATTGATTATTTAATTATTTTTTTAATAATCTTATTTGTTACATTTCTAATACTTACTTTGTCATTTATCAATCCCAGTGGATATATGACTGGAGATAGTTATAATTATTTAAGATTGTCAGGAAGGATAATAGAGGGACATGGTTTTTTTCTGCCTTCAGACGGTCGAGATGGTGCTGTCGAAAAATGGTTTGCCATTTGGCCAGTTGGTTATCCAGTGTTAATTTCAGCTGTAGCTTTTACATTTGGAGTTTCAACATTTTTAGCTTCAAAAATTTTAAATATTCTTTTGATATCTACTGCTATTCTAAGTCTGTATTCTGTTTTAGGTCGTAAAGGATTAATAGTCTCTTTTATACTTTTAACAGCTAGTTCATTTAGAAATTATACAATGACTTGGAGTGAAGCTCCATTTTTAACTTCTTTAATAATACTTTGTCTATTTCTTGGAAAAATTATTGATAAGGATTTTAAACTTAAAAATCAATATTTAATCATCTTATTTTTTTTATTAATTCTACCGTTTTTATTTAGATATGTGGGTCTATTTGTAGTTGCTCCAACTTTTTTAGTAGCAATATATTTATTTTTTCAAGGACGTAAACGTGAGTCATTTTTAATTCTAGTTATAATTTCTTTCTCGATAATTTTTTGTATAATTTATCTTATAAACAACTTTCAATTAACAGGGTATGCGACTGGTATGGCAAGGCCTCTAACTAATGAGGAAAACCAGTTTCTTTTGATAAATCTAATCAAATCAATATTGCAAGAATTTATACTTATACTACCTAGTTGGGATACAAAAAACTTAATACAAAACATTGTGGTTGGAGCTTGGCTTTTATTTTCTAGTTTTCTATTATTTATAATCTTAAAAAATACAAGACAAGCGAGTAATGCTATTAATGTTAATTCTTTTTCAAATTTATTTATGATATTTGGACTTATTTATTTATGTGCAATTATTTCATTACGTTGGACATCAAATTTCAGTCATCTTGGATTTACATACCGACTTCTTAGTCCTGGATTTTCTCTTTTTTTTATAGGACTTTTTATTTGGTTTCTTGATAAAAG
This sequence comes from uncultured Pelagibacteraceae bacterium, assembly GCA_902556065.1. GTDB lineage: Bacteria > Pseudomonadota > Alphaproteobacteria > Pelagibacterales > Pelagibacteraceae > Pelagibacter. Next base: position 479 of record CACDUV010000027.1, on the reverse strand, counting down.
CAAAAATAGATACAATCCTGTTATAATTTTTGCGGTTATAACAGTTTTTTTAGTAGGCTTAGGAAATCTTTATTCAAGCATAGGCAAACATGGTTTAAATCTAAATTTTTTAATTCACATTGATAAAATGAAAAAAATTTATGCTAAATTACCAGATACTGCAGTTGTTGTTTTTGGTGAGAGAGAATTAAAATATTTACGACCAAATATAAAAATTGCTTATCCTAAAGAAATGACAGAATCTAACTATAATGAATCTTGGGATGAATTTTTGTTTAATTTAGAAAATACATCTCCAATTTTTGTTGAAACTCGTAAACAATCGAAAAAATATAATTTATACCATGAAAGCGTTGGGATAGTGATTAAAGCATTACCTCAAAATAAAGTTTTACAAATAAGAAAATCTTTAAAAAAATAAAATATGTTAATCTCAAAAAAAAAAATCTTCAAAGAAGTAAATTTTATTTTTAGATTCG
>CACDUV010000026.1 GCA_902556065.1 uncultured Pelagibacteraceae bacterium | reverse complement strand
TTTCAAACCAAATTTTAAATAAAATATTAAAAAATTTATATGATACAAATTTTTTTACAGATGTAAGTGTTAATCTTCAAGATGAAATTTTATTTATTAATGTGGTAGAAGCACCAATAATCGACAAAGTAGAAGTCAGTGGAATAAAGGCTGAAAAAATAAAAAAAGAACTATTTAAAATTATTAAACTTAAATCTAGGTCGTCTTACAATGATTTTCTTGCTTCAAAAGATAGAGATTTGGTTAAAGAATACTTAAAACAACTTGGATATTATTTTGCCACTGTTGAAACTGTTGTTCAAAGTTTAGAAAATAACTTAGTATCTATTGAACATTCAATTGATTTAGGTGAAAAAGCTAAAATTAAAAAAATTTCTTTCATTGGTGATAAAATTTTTAAAGACAACAAACTAAGAAGCTTAATTGTTAGTGAAGAATATAAATTTTGGAAAATTATATCTGGTAAAAAATATTTAAATGAACAAATTATAAATTTAGATAAAAAATTACTCAAAAATTTTTATTTAAATAAAGGTTTTTATAATGTTGAAATAAACACTTCCTTTGCAAAACTAATTAACAATGAAGAGGAATTTGAATTAATTTTCAATATAAGTTCTAAAGAAAAAGTTTTTTTTAACGATATAACCTTAAATATACCTAAAGATTTTGATAAAAATAATTTTACTAACTTAAATAATTTATTTGATGAAATTAAAGGTAAACCTTACTCAATTAATGCAGTAGACAAAATTTTAGATGAAATAGATAGGGTAACTTTATTAGAAGAATATAAGTCAATAGAAGCAAGCGTTGATGAAAGTTTAATTAAGAATGAATTGAATTTGGTTTTTAATATTGTTGAAACTGAGAAATTTTTTGTAGAAAGAATAAATATTTTTGGAAACAATATAACTCGAGAAAGTGTGATTAGAAATTATTTAGAAATAGATGAAGGTGATCCCTATAACCAAATACTTCAATCAAAAAGTTTAAACAATTTAAAAAGTTTAAATTTTTTTAAGGAAGTTAAATCAAATGTTAAAGATGGAGAAGCATTTAAATCTAAAATAATTGACATAGAAGTTGAGGAAAAACCAACTGGTGAAATTTCAGCTGGTGCAGGATTTGGAACTTCCGGTGGAACTTTTCAGGTTGGTGTTAAAGAAAATAATTATCTTGGAAAAGGAATTGCTGTAAACACCTTTGCTTCTGTTAGTTCTGAATCATTTAAAGGTACTGTTAATGTAACTAATCCAAATTATAAAAATTCTGACAAATCGCTTTATTTTAATTTACAAGCTATTGAATTAGACCGTATTAAAGCAAATGGATATAAAACAAATAAAACAGGTTTTGATATTGGAACTAATTTTGAATATTACGATGATTTTTATTTAGGTATTTCCACGAGATCTTTTTATGAAACGATCAAAACAGACTCTACCGCCTCTACAAGAATGCAATCTCAAGAAGGTAATTATTGGGACACATTTATGACTGCTACATTTGATTATGATAAACGTAATCAAAAATTTAAAACAGATGATGGTTATAGGTCTACATATAATATCGATCTTCCAGTGATAAGTGATACTTATACTTTGACAAATACTTATGACTTTAAAAAATATACATCTCTTTACGAAAATAACCTTACAAGTTTTGGATTTTTTTTTAAAAGTGCTAATTCAATTTCAAGTGAAGATATCAAATTGTCTGAAAGACTATTTTTATCTTCAAAAAAATTAAGAGGGTTTGAAAAAGGAAAAGTAGGACCTAAAGATGGAAATGATTTTATAGGAGGAAATTTTGCTACTGCAATAAATTTTAACACATCTCTTCCTTTTTTATTTGAAAATTCACAAAATATAGATAGCGCATTTTTTTTAGACGTGGCTAATATTTGGGGTGTTGACTATGATTCATCTATAGATGAAAATGACGATATTAGGAGTTCAATAGGTATTGGCATAGATTGGTTTACTCCAGTTGGACCTTTAACATTTCAATTTTCAGAAACCTTATCAAAAGCAGATACAGATAAAGAACAATCTTTTAGTTTTAATATAGGAACTACTTTCTAATGAAATTTACTAAAATAATTTTTGTAATATTTATCTATTTTTTTATTTTAAATAGCTATTCATTTGCTGAACAAAATTTAAAGTTTGTTGATATTGATCTTGTAGTTAAAAATACAAATGTAGGAAAAAAAATCTTAAAAAAATTAAATGAATTAGATCAGCAAAATATTAAAAAACTTAACGATTTCGAAAATGAATTAAAAACTAAAGAAAGCGAAATTAAATCTAAGAAAAATATAATTTCGGAGGATGAATTAAAAAAAGAAATAGATAATTTAAATTTGAAATTAGCAGATTATAAAAAATTAAAGAGTGAGATGGTGAAAAAATTATCTGAAACAAAAAATAATGAGTTAAAAAAACTATTTAAAGCTATAAATCCTATAATACAAAATTACATGGACAAACATTCTATTGAAATACTTTTAAATAGCAAAAATGTATTTATTGGAAACAAAAACTCGGATTTAACTCAAATTTTAATTGAAGAGATAAATAATAAGCTAAGTGGGTAAATATGTTAAAATTAAATAAAAAAGAGATTATTGATTTGCTTCCACACAGGGAGCCTATGCTATTAATTGATGAACTTTATGATATTAAAAAGTTACATTCAGCTACAGCATTAGTTAATGTTAAAAAAAACAGTTTTTTTGTACAAGGTCATTTTCCTGGCCAACCAGTTATGCCTGGAGTTTTAATTGTCGAGTCATTTGGTCAAGCAGCCGCTGCTCTTACTGCACATGGTTTAGATAAATCAACCTATGAAAATAAATTAGTATTTTTGATGGGAGTTGAAAAGGCTCGTTTTAGAAATCCAGTAATACCTGATTGCAAATTAATATTAAAAATTGAGGCCATAAGATCTCATGGAAGAGTATGGAAGTATAAAGGAGAAGCCTTTGTAGATGAAATAAAAATGGCAGATGCAATTTGGTCTGCAACAATTGTAGATAAGAAATAAATAGCAATAATTATTGATAACTTTAAGACGATTGCTCTGCTAAAAGCAGGTATGTCAAATCCATTTTTTAAAAATCATGGACCTATTTTAGTTTCAGATATTTTAAAACATATAAATATAGAAACTGATAATTTAAAAAAAGATGTTGAATTAAATGACATAAAAGATCTCTTTAGTTCAAATCAATCAGATATCACTTTTTTTCATTCCAAAAAATATTTAGAATATGCGAAAAATACAAAGGCATCTTTTTGTATAACTACAGAGTCTTTGAAAAAAGAACTTCCAAACTCATGTATTCCATTAGTTGTTGAAAATGTATTAGTATCTGTATCAAAGATAACATCAATGTTTTACCCTGATGCTATAAATGATGATTTTGATGATAGTGTAATTGATGTTAGTGAAACAGATTTTAAGGATAAAGTAATTTGTGGTAAAAATGTTTTAATTGGAAAAAATGTATCAATAGGTATAAATTGCAGCATAGGTCATAATACAATAATTGAAAAAAATGTTTCTATTGGAGATAATTGCTCAATTGGTTCAAATACAATAGTAAGAAATTCACTAATAAATAATAACGTAAAAGTTTTAGATAATTGTGTAGTTGGAAAACATGGTTTTGGTTTTTTTCCAAATAAAAATAAAAATTTAAGATATCCCCATATTGGCATTGTAATTATTGAGGAAAATTGTGAAATAGGATGTGGATCTACTATTGATAGAGGTTCGATGTCGAATACTGTTATTGGCAAAAATACTTATTTGGATAATCAAATACATATAGCTCACAATGTTAAAATAGGAGAAAATTCTATTATAGCGGGGCAAGTAGGTATTGCTGGTAGTTCAATTATTGGTTCAAATGTTAGAATAGGTGGTCAAGCAGGAATTTCAGGACATATTAAAGTTGGTAATAATGTTGAAATTGGAGGTGGCTCAGGTGTAATAAAAAATATTCCAGACAATACAAAAGTAATGGGTTATCCAGCAAAAAACATTAGAGAATTTTTAAGAGATAATAAATGATCCACAAAACTGCTATTATTGATTCAAATTCTAAAATCTCTAAAAATGTAACAATAGGTCCTTATTCTGTAGTTGGTCCTGATGTTGAAATTGGAGAGGGAACTGTTTTACAATCTCATGTAAATATAACAGGAAATACGATTATCGGCACTAATAACCAAATTTATCCTTTTGCCTCAATAGGTAATGATCCACAAGATTTAAAATTTAAAGGTGAAAAAACTTTATTAGAAATAGGTGATAATAATAAAATAAGAGAATACGTAACCATAAATCCTGGTACAGAAGGTGGTGGAGGTAAAACTAAAATTGGAAACAATTGTCTTTTTATGGTGTCATCCCATATTGCTCATGATTGTGTTGTTGGTGATAATGTAATTTTAGCAAATAATGTTCCATTAGGAGGTCATGCTCATGTAGATGATAATGCTATAATTGGTGGCAATTCAGCTGTACAACAATTTACTAGAGTTGGTAAATTTGCAATGATAGGTGGCATGTGTGGGGTAGTAAGAGATGTGATACCATATGGTATAGCTCATGGAAATAGAAGCATATTACAAGGATTAAATTTAATTGGTCTAAGAAGAAAAAATATTCCAAATAAGGAAATATTATCTCTTAGTGAAGCATATAAAATAATATTTAAGAACGAGAATTTAACAGAGAATTTAAGTAAGTTATCAAATGAATTTAGAGAAAATGATTTAATTTCAGAAGTGGTTAATTTTATTGAAAAAGATAAAAAAAGACCAATTTGCACTCCCTATTCAAAATAAAATGATTGGCTTATTTTTAGGTGATACAGATTTTCCTGAAAAAGTTTTAAAGAAGATAAAAAAATTAAAAAAAGAATATTTTATTATAGATTTTTCTAAAAATAATAAATTTAAAAGAGATAAAAATTCTTACAGGATAAGTATTGGAAAATTTGGAAAAATAATCAAATTAATTAAAGAAAAAAATTGCAAAAAAGTTTTATTTGCTGGTAAAATAGCAAAACCAAATTTTGCATCTCTTAGATTAGATTTTAAAGGTATATATTACATGCCAAGTGTAATTAGAGCTTCTAAAATTGGTGACGCTGCAATTATCAAATCAATTATTAATATTCTTGCAAATGAAGGAATAAAAGTAATTAGTTCTATATACTTCAATCATGAATTATCTCTTAAAAAAGGAAATTATACAAAAACCAAGCCCAATAAGTATGACAATAATTCAATTAAAAAAGCTAAAAATTATTTTAATAAAATTAATAGTTTAGACCATATACAGGCTTTAGTTGTCAAAGATGAAAAAATAATTGCAAAAGAGGGAAGGCAAGGGACAAAAAAAATGCTTTCAAAAGTAAAGAAAAATTCACAAGGTATATTAATAAAATTACCTAAAAATGAACAAGATTTAAGAATGGATTTACCTACTGTCGGTTTGCAAACTTTAAAAGATATTAAAAAATATGGATTAAAGGGTCTCGTTTTAAAATCTAAAAAGAATATTTTTCTTGACAAAAAAGAAGTATTAAATTTTGCAAATAAAAACAAAATTTTTGTCAAAGTTATATGAAAAAAATCTTTGTATTAACAGGAGAACCATCAGGAGACAAACTTGCATCAACTTTAATTTCAAGATTAAAACTAGAAAATTCTGAAATTGAATATTTATCTGTTGGTGGTACTCACTTAAAGAATCTAGGAATTAAATCTATTTATGATTTGAAGGAAATTACATACTTAGGATTTACAAGTGTTTTGCTTAATGTTTTTAGAATTAAATCAAAAATAAATAAAACTGTAGAAGAAATAGTAAAATTTAACCCCGATATATTGCTAAGTGTAGATAGTCCTGATTTTACTTTGCGAGTAGCAGAAAAGGTTAAAAAAATAAACACCAACATTAAAACAATTCATTATGTAGCACCTCAAGTATGGGTATGGAGAAAGAATAGAGTTAAAAAAATTAAAAAATTTATTGATCACATTCTTTTATTGTTTGAATTTGAAAAAAAATTCTTTGATGAAGAAAATATTAATAATACCTTTGTTGGCCATCCTCTAATAGAAAGAAATCAAAATAACAAAACTATTATTGACAATATTTTACCCAAAAATAAAGAAATAATATCTATATTTCCTGGTAGCAGAAATTCTGAAACTAATATTTTGCTGCCTATATTATTGGATTTTATTAAATTAATGAACAAAAAGCACAATGAATATTTTTTTTATATTCATGCAACCGAAGAAAATAAAAATTTAATTTTAGAATATGTAAAAAAATATAACTTTGACAATATAGATATTGTGTCTGAAGAAAATATTAAATCTGAAATTTTGTCCAAATCTGTATTTGCTGTTTCAAAATCTGGTACTGTTTCATTGCAAATTTGTAATTTTAATGTTCCATCAATTATTATTTATAAACTTAGTTTTATTAATTTTATGATTTTTAAAATGTTAGTTAATGTAAAATTTGCAAATATTATAAATATAATTAATAATCGTGAAGTAATTCCTGAATTACTTCAAAAAGAATGTAATGCAGATGAAATATATAGGTCTGTTATTTATTTTCTTAAAAACCCCGAGTTGATGAAAAAACAAGTAAGTGAGTGCTCCAAAACTTTAGAGGGCATCAGGTCTAAAACTTCATCTGCTGGTGAGGCAAGCTCTATTTTAATTAAGTATCTTTCTTAATCTTTTCTCAACATCTGCTTTACCCAAAGATATAACAATATCATATAGGCCTGGTCCAAACTTAGATCCTGTTAATGCTACTCTTAACGGTTGACCTACACCTTTGAAATTTGTTTCATGTTTTTTTATCAAGCTGTTGACTATTGGTTCCAAATTATTTCTAGTTAAACTTTCTAAGTTTTTAATTTCATCTTTAAATTCATCAATTATTTTTTTGGATTTATCGTCAATTAGTTTTAAATCATTTTCATTAAAATTAACTTCATCATTAATAATATATTTTGCATTATTAAATATTTCTTCCAGTGTTTTTGCTTTGTTTTTTAAAAATGCTAAAGACGATTTAATTTTTGATGCTTTTTCTATATCAATTTTATCTTTAAATTCTTCACAATATCTTAAAAGATTATCGTAAAGATCATTTTCATCAATATTTTTAATATAGTGCTCATTCATTGACAAAATACGGCTCATATCTAATTTTGACGGTGATTTTCCAATACCTTCTAAGTTAAAAAATTTTATACTTTCCTCTAAAGTAAATATTTCTTTGTCTTGATATGACCATCCTAATCTTAGTAAATAATTTCTTAAAGCATCAGGCATAATTCCAATTTTTGAGTAGTCGTCTAATGTTGAAGCATTATCTCTCTTGGATAATTTTTTACCCTTTATTGTGTGAATTAAGGGTATATGGGCAAACAGTGGTACATCCCATTTCATTGCTTCATAAATTTGAATTTGTTTAAAGGTATTTATTTTATGGTCATCACCCCTAATTATATGCGTCATTCCCATTTCATGATCATCTACAGTTGCTGACAAATTATAAGTCGGAGTTCCATCCTTTCTTAATATTACAAAATCTTCTATTGTGCTATTTTCAATCTCAACATCACCTTGAACCAAATCTTTAAGAATTGAGCTTCCTTCAATTTTACTTTTAAATCTTATTACAGGTTTAATTTCTTTAGGAACATCTTTTTCGTCTGCATCTCTCCATTTTCTGTTGTAAATATAAGGTATTTTTTTTTGCCTAGCTCTTTTTCTTTGTTCTTCTATCTCTTCAGGTGAACAGTAACATTTATAAGCAAATCCATTTTTTAATAATTCATTTGCAATTTTTACATGTTCATCAATTTTACTTGATTGAATATATTCTTTACCATCATGTTTTATACCCAACCAATTTAAGGATTTAATTATTTGTATTTTGTGTTCTTCTTTGGATCTTTCTTTGTCAGTATCTTCAATTCTTAAATG
>CACDUV010000025.1 GCA_902556065.1 uncultured Pelagibacteraceae bacterium | reverse complement strand
AGCTTCTTTCATTGTTACATTAGGTGGACTTTTCTTTTTACGAGGTTTAACAGAAGTTTCGTATAGAGCTTTTAATAGAGCTCCTGATCAAACTGCTGGATCAACAACTGTTACAGATTTACCAGATATTAAAAACATTATAAATGTGCCAGGTCATGGAGAAATGGAAAGAGATGCGGCTAAAGCCTTACCAAATGACCAATTATTAGAAATTCTTAGTACTGTGCCTGCAAGTACGGTTGCAAAATTAACTGAACGATTAACATATGTGAACGAAAAAGTTGCAGCTTACAAAACTACCATGAATGCAGAAAAGATGATTGCAACTTTAGAAAAATCATTAGCTGGGGCAAAAAAATCTGGAAATGATTCAATGGTGGAAATTTTGACAAAGAAAATAGAAGCTGGAGTTAATGTTCCTGATGTTGCGGCAAAAGCGGTTACTGATATTGATATAGCAAGAGCTTACATAGATACAATAGTTACTGCAAGACCAGTTGCTAATTTTTTTGGAGGCGACATTATGGAGCCAGTATTTAATTGGTTATATTATACGGCAGATTGGAATGTAAATAATTATGGAAACATTTTTGCTAAAGGAATGTATTCTGCATTAATGATTTGGGGACTTATAGCGTTTATTTGTTATTTAATTTTGAGTAAAACTCAAGCAGGTAACTGGATTTATTCAACTGGTGGAAACCTTAATGCTGCAAAAGCTAACGGTGTGCCAACTAATAAAGTTAAGATTTCATTATTTATGTTCACTGCATTTTGTGCGACCATGTTTGCTGCGTGTCAGGTATTTGAAGTTAATACTGCGGATACAGCAAAAGGTAATTTAAAAGAATTAGAAGCAATTGCTGCAGCGGTTATAGGTGGTGTTGTGCTAACAGGTGGTTTTGGAACAATAGGTGGAATAATCCTAGGTACAATTATTTTTGGAATTGCAAAAGAAGCCTTCTTTTATATTCCTGGAATTGATGGATCGTTCTACAGAGTATTCCTTGGAGCAGTTCTTGTTACTGCTGCCTTAACAAATGAGAATATTAGAAAACGAATTATGGGAAATATCTAATGGATAAAAAACCATTAATTGAAATAAAGAATTTAGTAAAAAAATTTGGAACATTTACCGCTTTAAATGGTGTTTCATTAGATGTTTATCCGGGCGAAGTTCACGCGCTTTTAGGTGACAATGGTGCTGGAAAGTCAACTTTGATCAAAGTATTATCTGGTGTTCATCCAATGACAAGTGGAGAAATAAAAGTAGATGGAGAAATTGTTAACTTTACTACACCACGTCAAGCATCTGATGCAGGTATTGGAACAGTTTATCAAGATTTAGCGCTCAACGCTCTAACATCAGTAACAAGAAATTTTTTTCTTGGACGTGAATTAATAAAAGGACCTAGCGGATTTGGTTTAATGCAAATGGATGAGATGGATAGAATAACAACAGAAGAAATGTCTAAAATTGGAATTAATATTGCAAACCCTAATCAGCCAGTTGGAACAATGTCAGGTGGACAAAGACAAACTTTGGCTATTGCAAGAGCAATTTACTTTGGCGCAAAGATACTAATATTAGATGAACCTACTTCAGCATTAGGTCAAAAGCAGCAAATGGAAGTTTTAAAAACAATTAAAAAAGTGCAAAGTTTAGGAAATATTGCAATTATACTTATTACACACAATGAAATTCATGCACGTCTTATAGCTGATCGATATACTTTCTTAAGTTTAGGAGAGGTAATTGGTTCAGGATTGTCTTCAGAACTTGGCAATGAAGATGTGAAAAGATTGATGGCAGGTGGTGCTAAAATTGGCGATCTAGCTAAAGAATTAGAGCAATAATTTTTTTTATTTTTTTTTAATTTTTTTTCACTTAAAATTTATCTATGCGGAAATTCTCAGTAAATAGCTTTAATATTAACGAAGCAATAAACGAAATAATGCATGAATCTGGAGTTATCGTTATTGAAAATGCATATAATTTAAATGATATCAAAGAGGCAAGAGAGATTGTTAATTATTTTGCAGGTACACAGGAGCAAAAAGAAACCCACTTTAATGCTGAGGCTGAAGCATCTGATAAGATTAAACTACAGCAAAGGATATGGAATTTATTTGGTAAAGGAGAGATTTTTAGTAAATTAATTACAAATGACATTATTTTTAGCTTAATGTCTAAACTTTTAGGTTCAGAGTTTTTTTGTGGATCTTACTGCGCAAGTAGATTGTTACCAGGATCTATAGGTCAAGAACTTCATATCGATTATCCTTATTGGGATTTTTATAATAGTGAGACTTTCCCTATGGGTCTTAATAGTTCATTTGCACAAAACTGTCAGGCTACTATACCTCTAGATATTTGCTCTGAACAATCAGGAGCAACAGCATACATACCAGGATCACAGAAGAAACTACACTATCCAAATGAAAATGATGACTTTTCAAATAAACAACAAATGATAGCTAATCCTGGTGATTTAGTTTTTTTTAATGGTAACTGCTGGCATGGAGCATCACCAAATAAATCAAATCATCAAAGAGCTGCATTACTGATAGAGTTTCTTCCTAAGTATATAAAACCAGTTGAAGATTTAGTTACTTATTTATCTGAAGACTTTAAAAATAATTTAAATCCAAAAGTGCGACAGCTATTAGGATTAAATTATGAATATCCAAAAATTATGGATGCGAGTAAAAAAATAAATAATATTGGTTTAGGTTATAAGGCAAAATAAAATCTATATTTTTAATTTAAATTCTCTATAACTACTTAAAAATAAAATAAACAGAATTAAAAATTTTAAGATAATAGAATTTGCAAACAATACGAATTAAAAAATAAAAGGGCATTAATAAAAGGTGGAGGATTAGAAAAATGAAAGTAAAGTATTACGATCTAGAAAACAAAAGAGTATTTATAACAGGTGGAGGATCTGGAATTGGAGCTTCAATTGTTGAACATTTTTGTGAACAAGGTTCTGAAGTTTACTTTATAGATATTAATGTAACAGAAGCTAAAAAATTAATTGAAGATATAAAAAATAAAAAATATTCAATACCAACCTTTATTGAATGTGATTTGTTAAATATAAAACAACTTCAAAAGACGATTGCAGACATCATCAGTCAAAAAGGTCCAATTGATATTTTAATCAATAATGCCGCTAACGATACAAGACATAAAATTGATGAGGTTACAGAAGAATATTGGAATGAAAGAATGAATGTAAATCTAAGACATTATTTTTTCACAGTTCAATCTGTTAAAAAATCAATGATTGAAAATAAAGGTGGTGTCATTGTGAATATGGGATCAACGTCATGGATGATAGGTCAAGGTGGTATGGCCGCTTATACAGCTGCAAAATCTGGCGTTGTTGGTTTAACAAGATCATTCGCGAGAGATTTAGGTGAATTTAACATTAGAGTTAATTCAGTAGTTCCAGGTTGGGTATTAACACAAAGACAAATTGATCTTTGGTTAAACGAAGAGTCCGAAAAAGATTTAATGAAAAAACAGTGTTTAAAAGAGAGATTGTTACCTCATGAGCTTGCTCAAGCAGTGTTATTTTTTTCATCAGACCAATCAGGTGGTTGCACAAATCAATCTTATATTGTTGATAAAGGTTGGTTGTAAGAAGCTTTGTGAAAGTACAAAGCTCAACAATAGAAAATAAATATTTAAGAGTTAAATCAATAAATATTGGTGCTTGCTTGTATGAGGTCTATGACAAGCAAAAGAAAATAAATTTAATTTTAAATCTTGGTTCTACCAAAAATTATAGTAGTAAAAATTTTTATGTAGGGGCTACATGTGGGAGGTATGCAGGAAGAATATCAAATTCAAGATTTAAGATTAAAAATAAAATTTATAAACTTGATGGTAATGAAGGAAGAAATACTCTGCATGGAGGGAAAATAGGATTTGATAGACTGGAATGGAAAATACAACACCATTCAAAAACTAAAATTATTTATCAACTAGAATCTAAAAAATTAGACCAAGGTTTTCCAGGAGATTTAAATTCAGAGTGTATTTTTGAAATTAAGAATAAAAGTTTATTCATCAAATACCAGTATAAATCAAATGAATTAACCCATGTGAGTTTAACAAATCATAGCTATTGGAATTTGAATAAGAGTAAAAGAGAAACAATTTTTAATCACGATTTAAAAATTAATTCAGAAAAATATCTAGAAGTAAGTAATAAATTAATTCCAACTGGTAAATTTAAAAAAGTTAAAAACACTATTAATGACTTCAATAAGTTTCAAAATATTGGAGAAAAAATAAATATTATCAAAAACAAAAAAACAAAAAAAAAATCACACAAAATAAATGTATTGGGATTTGATTTAACATTTTGTATCAAAAAAAATTTTAAAAACTATTTAGCCTCTTTAAAAAATAAAAAAACTAATATTCAATTAGACTTTTATTCAAATCTTCCTGGAGTCCAGCTCTATACTAGTCAAGGTTTACGATATAAAAATAAACTTGCTCCTTATCAGGGGATTTGTTTAGAAACTCAACACTATCCAGACTCACCAAATAATAAAAATTTCCCAAGCACTTTAACTAAACCAAAAAAACTTTATAAGTACTTTACAAAAATAGATATTTCTTAAAATGAATAAAAAAATAAACATTTCAATTGTCGGAACTGGTTTAATGGGGCTACAACATATAAAGGCAATTTCAAAATCAAAAAAAGCTAATCTTCATTCGATAGTAGATATTAGTAATAATGCTAAAAATTTATCAAAAAAATATAAAATCCCATTGTATTCTAATGTAGAGGAACTTTTAAACTCAAAAAATTTAGATGCAGTTATTGTTGCTACACCAAATCAATTACATGAAAAGCATACAGTTAGTTTTTTGAAGAAAAAAATCCCAGTGTTGTTGGAAAAACCTATTTCAGATAACATTAATTCGGCTAAAAAAATTATTGGTAGTGCTAATAAAAATAAAACACCGTTATTGATAGGGTATCATAGAAGACACAACTCCATAGTATCAAAGGTAAAAGAGCTTATTGATAAAGGCAAATTAGGAAACATCGTATCAGCAAATGTGTTGTGTTGGCTCTATAAACACAAAGCTTATTACAAAGAAAAATGGAGAATTAGCAAAGGAGGAGGACCTCTAGGGATTAATTTAGTCCATGATATTGATATGATTTGTTACCTACTTGGATCCATTAAGTACGTTCAAGCCTTTACAACTAATAAAACTAGAAAATTTGCAGTTGAAGATACAGCAACAATTAGCTTAATTTTTAATTCGGGTGCGCTTTGTACTTTAAATTTATCAGATACAATTGTTGCTCCATGGAGTTACGAGTTAACTGCAGGAGAAAACCCAGCTTATCCAATAACCAATCAATCTGCATATATGATTGGTGGTACCAAGGGTTCATTGCAATTTCCTAATTTAAAATATTGGTTCTATAAAAACGAGAGAAGTTGGTGGAATAAGATCCTTGTTAATGAAGATAAAAACAAAAAAGATGACAGTACTTTAGTTAATCAAATTGATCATTTTGCTGATGTAGTATCTAAAAAAGTTAAACCAAAAGTAAATGGTAATGATGGATTAATCTCTCTTAAAATTTTTGCTGCAATAACCAAAAGTGCGAAAACTGGTAGGAAGGTTAAGATCTAAAGATTAGCCAATATTGAATTAGAACATATCAAGGTATCAGCTTCTCCACCTAAGTCTTTAGTTCTATTTTCTTTTACACTTAAAGATTTTTCAATAGCTTCAACAATTGAATTAGAAGCTTCTTTTTCTCCTAAATAATCTAACATCATTGCACCAGACCAAATTTGTCCTACAGGATTAGCAATACCTTTTCCTGCAATATCAGGTGCTGAACCATGAACTGGTTCAAATAAAGATGGAAATTTATTTTCAGGATTAATGTTTCCAGATGGAGCAATTCCAATAGTGCCTGTACAAGCAGGTCCTAAATCAGAAAGAATATCTCCAAATAAATTGGATGCAACAACAACATCGAACCATTCAGGATTAAGTACAAATCTAGCGACCAAAATATCTATATGAAATTGATCTGTTTCAATATCTGGATAATTTTTTTTCATAGCATTAAAACGTTCATCCCAAAAAGGCATGGTAATTGAAATTCCATTTGATTTTGTAGCGTTAGTTAATTTTTTCCTTTCCCTTTTTTTTGCTAATTCAAAGGCAAATTTTTGAACTCTATCTACTCCATGCGCTGACATAATAGTTTCTTGAATAGCTATTTCTCTGTCAGTATTTTTAAACATTCTTCCGCCAACTGAAGAATATTCACCTTCGGTATTTTCTCTTACAATTAGCATATCTATGTCACCTGGTTTTTTATTTGCTAAAGGAGGATTAATACCTGGAAATAATTTTACTGGTCTAAGATTGATATATTGATCAAATTCTCTTCTAAACTGAAGTAAGGATCCCCATAAAGATATATGGTCCGGAACTTTATCTGGCATACCAACTGCTCCAAAAAATATTGCATCGTGCTTTTCTAATTTTTCCTTCCAATCATCTGGAAGCATTTTTCCATGTTTTTCATAATAATCACAGGATGCAAAATCATATTCTGTAAAATTAATTTTAAATTGATGCTTTTCAGCAGCGTCTTTTAATACTTTTAAGCCTTCAGGAACTACTTCTTTTCCTATTCCATCTCCTGCTATTGATGCAATGTTATATTCTTTCATAGGTTGATTTTTATACTTCAAAAACTCATTAATTTATAATGTTAAATTATTTTTAAAGACATAAACCTTCATTGTTTTGACATATTTTATTTGTTAATTTTAATCATGAAAAAAATAATTCTTTTAATCTTCTTTAGTCTCTTTTTTGTTTCAAATTCAAATGCTGCATGTGATGATCCGTTAACAGATGGGGTAGATTACTCAAAATGCAGATTTTCAGATGGACAAGATCTTCAAGGTAGTTATCTACCAAACTCGAATTTATCTTTTGCAAGCTTTGTACAAGTAAATTTAGATAAAAGCATAATGATGAATTCAAACTTATCTTTTGGGACTTTTCCAGAGTCTACATTTGTTAGAGCTAATCTTTATGAAACAATTAGTATTGGTGGAAATTTTGAAAAAACAAATTTCACAAATGCAAACTTAACTAGAGTTGATTTTATGGGAGCAACTTTAATTGAGGCTAATTTTCAAAATGCTAACTTGATGGAAGCAAACTTTACATCTGCAAACATCACCAATGCAAATTTTGAAAATGCAAATCTGATTGGCGCTACATGGACTAATGGTAAGACGTGTGGTCCAGACTCAATCGGTACCTGTATTGAGCAGTAAGATATGAACACTTCAGTTAAAACTGATGATGTTATTTTTAATTTTTTCAAACAAATCTGTGATGAAAAAGATGATCAAAAATGTGTTGAGCTTGGAAAAGAATGGATAAAAGCAATGGAAACCAATCTTTCTTCTATGGAAGCAAATCTAAATGGTGCTGATTATTTAAAACATAAAGACGATATTCAAAGCAACCGAGATCATTTAAATAGCCTAAAAAATATGAGTTCTTCAGAGTGGAGAGAGTATGCCACTCAGTGTATGGTTGAAATAATGAATCACAAAGGTCAGCAATAATTAGTGACCAAGAAAGATTTTTCTAAATTCTTTTAATTTCATAAAAAATAGAGTAAGAATAAATCAAGGGGTGTCTTCACAGACTGAGATCAAACCCTAAGAACCTGTCCGGTAATTCAGAAAGGGATAAAATGGATAACACATACTTTTTAAGTCAATCATCGTCATTAACATTAGTAATTATTATCAGTTTGATATTTACTGTCTTAGGAATTTATCATTCTAAAAAATTCCATGGAATAAGTAATTATTTAACTGCAAATAGAAACATTGAACTATTTTCATTAACAACCAGTCTTGTCGCATCTGCTTTAGGAGCTTGGATTTTGTTTGGACCTGTTGCTGCTGCTACATGGGGAGGAATAGGTGCTGTTATTGGCTATGCACTTGGTACAGCTTTTCCGATGATTTTCTTAATTTATTTTGGTAAAAAAATTAGATCAGAGTTTCCAAAGGGCTCATCACTAATTGAGTTTAT
>CACDUV010000024.1 GCA_902556065.1 uncultured Pelagibacteraceae bacterium | reverse complement strand
CAAATTCAATTTTATCTAAACGTGTTGAAAAAGATCTTGGATCAAGATCTAAAGTATCAGTATCACCAATTAATTTTAATTTATTGTCAAAAAAAATAACTCGGTCTAAATTTTGAAAAATAAATCTTGTAGAAAATAAAAATTTTCTAATATCATTTTCCTCAAATTTTATATTTAATCTTTTAATGTTATCGGTTGTATTGTTAATAATATTTATATGATCCTTGGATTTTTTTTTTAACAAACTTGGCTCAATGTTTGTGAGATAAATAAGTGTAAATAAACCTATAATTGTAAATATTACAAAGTTTATAAATAGAAATTTTTTAAGTATAGAAAGTGTCTTTAAGTATTTACTAAACATCAGCTAACATTCCATCTATATCCACTACCATATCTAGTTTCAATAGCTGAAAAATCAGGGTCTACTTTTTTGAATTTTTTTCTTATTCTTTTGACGTGACTATCAATAGTTCTGTCTTCTATATCTGTATCTTCTCTGTAAGCAATATCCATTAGTTGAGCTCTTTCTTTAATTATTCCAGGTCTTTTTGCCAATTCTTTAACAATCAAAAACTCAGTAGTTGTTAATTTATCCGGTAATTGTTTGCCATTCCACTCACACTCAAGCTGAGATGGGTCAAGTTTTAATCTACCATGAGATATTAAGCTTTTATTTTCTTCTAAAGAATTATTTGAATCTTTTTTTCTTAACTGAACTCTTATTCTTTCAATCAAAACTTTAATTGAAAATCCACCAGATTTTTTAACAAAATCATCTGCACCTAATTTTAATCCTAACAACTCATCAATTTCATCATCCTTAGATGTTAAAAATATTACCGGAAGAGAAGTTTTTTTTCTTAGTTTTTTAAGCAATTCCTCACCATCCATTTTTGGCATTTTAATATCAATAACAGCTAAATCAGGTGGCATTCTAGTAAGACCAATTAATGCACTCTCTCCATCAATATATGTTTGAACTTTGAAACCCTCTTTTTCTAAAGCGATACTAAGACTAGTTAGTATGTTTCTATCATCATCTATTAGAGCTATAGTTTGTGTTTGCATTTTTATTTTTTAATATAAAAATATTAAATTGTTCTAAATTAGGCAATTGAATATAATTAGTGAAGCATTCCCCAATTATCGCCGACATTTACATCAACTGTTAAAGGGGTAGAAAAAGAATGATAATCACTTTGAGTAACACTGGTCATCTCATCCTGTATTAACTTGACCATTGCTTTTTCCTCTTTTTTTGGAACTTCAAAAATAAGCTCATCGTGTATTTGGAGAAGGATTTTTGATTTCAAATTTTTTTCTTCATTTAATCTCTTGTCTAATCTGATCATTGCTAATCTCATAACTTCAGATGCTGATCCTTGAATTGGAGCATTAATTGCTGCTCTTTCTTGAAAATTTCTAACATTAAAATTTTTATCATTTATTCCATTAAAATGCGATCTTCTTCCAAATATGTTGTTTACATAGCCACTTTTTCTACAAAACTTAATTGTACTATCCATGTAGACTTTAATTTCAGGAAATTTAGCAAAATAAGAATTGAGAAACTCTTCTGCTTCATAATTAGAAACGTTTATTTGTTTAGCTAAACCATACTGGGAAATACCATAAATTATTCCAAAGTTTATTGCCTTGGCTTTTCTTCGGTGGTCTTGATTTACTTTTTTGATATCAATATTAAATATCTGGCTAGCTGTTAAAGAGTGAATATCTTCGTTATTTTTAAAAGCTTTTTTAAGTTCTTTAACATCTGCAAGATCTGCTAAAATTCTCATCTCAATTTGATTATAATCTGCAGATATCAATAAATGATCTTTTTTAGCCTTAAACGCTTTTCTTATATCTTTCCCATCTTCAGATTTAATTGGAATATTTTGCAAATTTGGATCACTTGAAGCTAATCTTCCTGTTGTTGTTGCTGCCAATAAAAACGACGTATGAACCCTTTTTGTATTTGGATTAATATGCTCTGGCAAAGCGTCTGAGTAAGTATTTTTTAATTTAGAAACCTGTCTCCAATCTAATACTAATTTTGGAAATTCATGACCTTTAAACGCTAAATCTTCTAAAACACTTGCGTTTGTTGCAAAACTTCCTTTTTTTGTTTTTTTCGTACCTACAATCTTAAGATCATTGTATATAATTTCTCCCAATTGTTTTGGTGAAGCGATATTAAATTCTTTCTTTGAAATTTTAAAAACTTCTTTTTCAATTTTTTTTATTTTCTTATCAAATTTAGAAGAAAGAGAATTTAAAAATTTACTATCCACTTCAACACCTTCGATTTCCATGAATGCTAGTATTTTAATTAAAGGTTTTTCAAAAATCTCGTAGATATTAAACAACTTTTCAGATTTTAAGTTTTTGATAAATTTTTTATATAATCTAAAAGTAACGTCTGCATCTTCTGCTGCATAATTTTTTGCTGTTTCTAATTCTACTTCACTAAAATTTATTTCTTTTTTTCCAGTACCAACTATTTCTTTAAATGAAATTGTTTTATGTCCTAAATGAATATCTGAGAGCGTATCCATATTATGTCTGTTTTTTCCAGCATCTAAAACATAAGACATAAGCATAGTATCTTCCATCGATGAAAGTAAAATACCAAGTTTATAAAATACAATAAAATCAAATTTAATATTTTGACCAATTTTTTTTACACTTGGGTCCTGTAATAAATTTTTTAATTTATTGATAACACTATCTTTATTTAAACAATTCTGTGATTTATGACCAACTGGGATATAACAAGCTTTTCCAATTTTTGAACAAAGTGAAATTCCAACTAAATCTGCTTGATGGGGATCCAACGAATTTGTCTCTGTGTCAACAGCAACTTCCCCTGCTTCCTCAGCTTCTTCTATCCACTTATCAATTTCATCAATATCTGTAATTAGATGATAATCTTGATTGTTTATTGGTTTTTGTTTTTCAGTAGATTTTAAATTATTTTCAGATCCAGATAACTTTGGTTCTCCGTAAGCTGATATTGCAGAACTTAACAATCTATTAAATTCCATTTCTCTTAAAAATTTATACAGTTTATCTTTATCAACCTCTTTTAGTTTAAATTCTGTTAAGTTTTTATTTATTGGAGACTTGTCATCTAGAGTTACAAGTTTTTTACTAATTAAAGCTTTATCTTTATTCTCTATTAAAGTTTCTCTTCTTTTATTCTGTTTAATTTCATGGGCAGAGTCTAATAATTTTTCTAGAGTGCCATATTTATTAATTAGTTCTGCAGCTGTTTTAACTCCTATTCCTGGAACACCTGGTACGTTGTCACTACTATCGCCTGCTAAAGATTGAACATCTATAACTTTTGAAGCATCAACACCAAACTTTTTAATTACATCTTCCTCAGTGATAAATTTATTTTTCATAGGGTCAAAAATTCGAACATCTTTTTTATAAAGTTGCATTAAATCTTTATCTGATGAAACAATTGTAACTTTGGCTCCTTTTTTAAGAATTTGATCAACATATGTGGCTATTAGATCGTCTGCTTCATAGTTTGGTAAATCCACAGAAGGTAAGTTAAATGCTAAAACTGATTTTCTAATATACTCAAACTGAGGTGCCAAATCATCAGGGGCTTCTGATCGATTAGCTTTATAATCACTGTAAATTTCATTTCTAAAAGTTTTTCTGGCTGAGTCAAAAATGACTGCAAAATGAGTTGGTTTTTGAAGATTTTGATCAGATTTTGAATCCTCTAATAATTTAAACAACATACTGCAAAATCCACTTACAGCACCTGTGGGTAGTCCATCACTTTTTCTAGTTAATGGTGGTAATGCATAATAAGCTCTAAAAATATAACCAGAACCATCAATTAAATAAAAATGATCTGTTTTTTGTATTTTATTCATTAAGATTAACAAATATTACATTGCTAACAATTTCTGTATATAAAAAAATAAAATTAAACCTTTAAGCTAATATAACTAGATTATTTTTTATATTTTGAGTATTATTTTGTTATGGAACTTACAAAAAACTTAACACAAACAAAAATCATAAAATCTTTATTGGCTGTGATTCTAGGTTCAATTGCTTTAACTATCTCTGCAAAAATTAAAATTCCATTTTATCCAGTTCCAATGACAATGCAGACATTTGTTGTGTTATTCTTAGGTGTAAGCTTAGGTTATAAAATTGGTTTGGCTTCTGTAGGTTTATATTTATTAGAGGGTATTGCAGGATTACCGGTATTTTCAAACTCCCCAGAAAAAGGAGTTGGTATAGTCTATTTTACTGGCCCAACGATGGGATATTTAATTGGTTTTTTAATTGCTTGTTATTTAGCCTCAAAAATTAATATAAAAGATAGTTTTATAAATATTTTAACTAAATTAGTTATTGCAACCTCAACGATTTATATCTTGGGTTTAATATGGCTAGGTACTTTGATTGGTTGGGATAAACCAATATTTTCACTGGGTGCAAAACCATTTTTATTAGCAGAATTGTTTAAAATTATTATTTTAGCTTTAGCTACTAAACAAATAATTAAAATAAGAAATATTATCTAGGGGATCTTTTAGACAGAATTCTTTGAAGAGTTCTTCTGTGCATCTTCAATCTTCGAGCTGTTTCAGAAACATTCCTATTACATAATTCAAATACTCTATGAATATGTTCCCATTTAACTCTATCTGCTGACATTGGATTTTCTGGTGGTGCAGCTTTTTTAGCTGGATCTGCAAGCAATGCTTTTTCCACATCATCTGCATCTGCTGGTTTTGCCAAGTAATCAATTGCACCTTCTTTGATAGCTGCAACTGCAGTGGGAATATTTCCATAACCCGTAAGCATTATAATTCGACTATCATTATTAGAAGATTGAATTTCCTTAACAACCTCAAGACCATTACCGTCTCCAAGTCTTAAGTCTACAACTGCGAAACCTGGTTTTTTACTTTTAACGGATTCAACTCCCTTTTGTACACTCTCAGCTTGAAAAACTTCAAATCCTTTTTTTTCCATAGCTCTTGCCAATCTTTCTCTAAAAGGATTGTCATCATCTACTATTAAAAGCGACTTATTTTCAAAATCGCTGAGATTTTGCAATTTAGCTTCGTTTTTCATGGACCTTATATGGGGTGAAAATCTAATATTACAATATATGAAAATTACGCAAATCAGCCCTGAATTATTTGCTTTACATTGCCTGTGTTTACATTATATGGCTCAAATTATTAAAGTTTTATTAAAAACTTTTTTTTATTAAATTTTTTTTGGAGGCATATGAAATGCAAAAATTTAAGTCAGTTGAAGAACTTATAAATCAACTGAAACCTGAAAAGCCTGTTTATTGTATTAGGAAGAAATCCATAGAGTCTTCGGTCAAATTTTTCTTAGATAAGTTCCCTGGAAAAATATTATATGCAGTTAAAACAAACCCACATCCTGAAGTTATTCAAACCATTTTAAACACAGGTGTAAACCAATTTGATGTTGCCTCAATTGAGGAAATTAAGGCCATAAGAAAAATAACTCAAAATGCAAAATGTTCTTATATGCATACTGTAAAAAGTAGAGAAAGTATAAAAGAGGCCTACTTTAATTATGGTGTAAAAACTTTCTCATTAGATACAAGAGAAGAGTTAATTAAAATTATTGAAAGTACAGATAATGCAAAAGATTTAGAATTATTTGTAAGAGTTGCTGTTTCAAATGAACATGCTGAAATTGATTTATCTAAAAAATTTGGAGCACTAACATCTGAAGCTGTAGGATTACTTAGATTAGTAAAACAATATGCAAAAAAAATTGGATTAAGTTTTCACGTTGGATCGCAGTGTATGCATCCAATTTCATACGCTAAAGGTATAAATGAAATTGGAAATATAATTAAAAAAACAAAAATAATCCCAGATGTAATAAATGTTGGTGGAGGATTTCCAACAATTTATCCAGATTTAATTCCTCAGTCATTAGATGAATACTTTAATGAAATTAAAAAAAGTTTATCTAATTTAAAATTAGAGAAATTGCCGGAAATAATTTGTGAACCAGGAAGAGCATTGGTTGCAGAAAGTGGTTCAACAATTGTTAAAGTTAATCTAAGAAAAAAACAAAAACTTTATATAAACGATGGAACATATGGAACTCTGTTTGATGCAGGAACACCTAACATAGTTTATCCATCTAAAATGATTAAAGAAAATTCTAATAAAATAATTTCAAAAAAGTTGACTGCTTTTGATTTCTTTGGTCCTACTTGTGATAGTATGGATTATATGAAAGGACCTTTTTTATTACCAAATAATATTAAGGAAAATGATTATATAGAACTTGGTCAACTTGGAGCGTATGGATTAACTTTTAGAACACAGTTCAATGGTTACTATTCAGATGAAATTTATGAAGTTGAAGATAAACCAATAATGTCAATGTATGAAAAAGACGTTAACAGCTCTCATATGGTTGCTTAATGTCAGACCAAAAAAATCCAGGACATAATAGTAAAAGAGATTTTTTAAAAAATCCCGTCGAACATATAGATATTACTTCATTTGACTCTAGAACAATAATTTCCTCAATGGAAAAAATGTCATTTGTATCTAGAGAAACTGCAAATGCAGCGAACATTTACAATGAAATGCTTAAAGATAAGGAATGTACAATCTTTCTTACTTTAGCAGGATCAACATCTGCAGCAGGGTGCATGAATATTTATAAAGATCTTGTTAAATATAATATGGTTGATGCAATTATAGCAACAGGAGCATCAATTGTAGATATGGATTTTTTTGAAGCACTTGGATTTAAACATTATCAGGGATCTCAATTTCAAGATGATACTGAGTTAAGAGACAATTATATTGATAGAATTTACGACACATATATCGACGAAGAGGAGCTTCAAATGTGTGATAAAATTATTTGTGAAATAGCAGATACTTTAGAACCTAGAAGTTATACTTCGAGGGAATTTATTTCAGAAATGGGAAAATATTTAAAAAAAAATTCAAAAAAAAAAGACTCTTTAATTGAAACCGCCTACGAAAATAATGTTCCAATATTTTGTCCAGCTTTCACAGACTCAAGCGCAGGTTTTGGTCTTGTAATGCATCAAGAAAAAAATCCTAAAAAACATTTGACTATAGATTCTGTTAGAGAATTTAGAGAACTAACAGAAATTAAAATCAAATCAAAAGGTTCTGGTTTATTTATGATTGGTGGAGGGGTTCCTAAAAATTTTATTCAAGACACTGTTATTTGTGCTGAGCTTCTTGGTAAAAATGTAGATATGCATAAGTATGCAGTACAAATCACAGTTGCCGATAGTAGAGATGGTGCGTGCAGTAGCTCTACATTAAAAGAAGCAAGTTCTTGGGGTAAGGTGGATATTACTAAAGAACAAATGGTATTTGCTGAAGCGACAAGTGTATTGCCGCTAATAGCTAGTGATGCTTACCATAAAGGTGAGTGGAAAAATAGAGAACGAAAAAACTTCTCAAAAATATTTATATAAAATTGAAATATTTATCAAACAAACATGGTTTCTTAGGAATTGATAATAAATTCAACTTCAAAGAAAAAGTAGTCGTTGTTCCATTTGGACTAGAAAAAACAGTTAGTTATGGTGGTGGCACAAAAAATGGACCAAGAGAAATTATCAAAGCTTCTCACCAAGTTGAGCTTTATGATGAGGAACTAAATTGTGAACCTTACAAAAAAATAGGTATTAAAACATTAAAACCATTTAAAATAGATAAAAATATCAAGGTAGCATTAAATAAAATTTCTAAAATCAATAGTGAAATTTTAGATAAAAAACTATTTCCAATGACTTTTGGTGGTGAACATTCAATAACACCAGGATGTATTATTCCTTTTACAAAAAAATTTAAGAATATTTGTCTTTTACATTTTGATGCTCACGCAGATTTACGTCAAAGTTATAATGGTGAAAAATTTTCACACGCATCAGCGATAAGAAGATGTTTGGATTATAAAAATGTATCTTTAATTTCTTTTGGAATAAGAAATATATCAGAAAGTGAAATTCCATTTTTGAGAAAAAATTCAAATAGAATAGATATCTTCTGGGCAAAAGATAAAAGAAAATGGAATTTAAATAAATTTAAAAAATTAATAAAAAATAAGAATGTTTACTTAACGTTTGATGTAGACGGATTAGATTCAAGTATTATGCCAGCTACTGGAACACCTGAACCAGGTGGATTGTTGTGGGACGAAACATTGGAGATAATTAGAATTGCTGCAAAAAATTCAAATATAGTTGGAGCTGACATTAATGAACTTTCTCCAATTAAAGGATTTAATTCCTATAATTTTCTTGTTGCTAAATTAGCTTATAAAATTTTATCTTATAAATTTTTGTATTAAACTTTAATTGGTTTAAATATTTTTAATAACATTCTAAATGGTATTAACATTATCAATGCTACTAATATTTTAACTCCTAAATCACCTAGAGATAAAGTTACCCAAGGAACCCCTGTTCCATAAAATGATATTGAGAAAAATAAAAAGGTATCAACAATTGAACCAACAAATGATGAAGTTAGCGGAGCAACAAACCACTGTTTTTTTCTTAAACGATCGAATATTTGAATATCAAGCAATTGGGCTGTAAGGAAAGCGACTCCTGATCCAACTGCAATTCTTATAGAGATTAAATCTTCGAAGTTTGTTGAAAAAAATAGAGTAAAAATAATTCCTATAAAAAAACCAAAATAAACTATTTTTCTTGCGATTATTTTTCCATAAGATCTATTTGCTAAATCTGTTATCAAAAAAGCTACGGGATAACTAAATGCTCCATAAGTAAGAATTTCATTTAATCCATAATAATTTATTGGAAATTGAACAAGATAGTTTGAGGATAAAACAACCATACCCATCATTAAAGATAGGCCTATAAAAAATTTATTCATTAAGCAGATTTAGCTACTGGCTTTTTTTTATATGGTGATTTTAATAAAATAACTTTTTTCAGTTTTTTTAATCTTGGAGATATATTTTTATTTTTTACAGTTTTTAAAAACTCGTCAAAACTTCCTTTTTTATCAACTGATCTTACTCCTGAATTGCTAACTGTTAGTTTCAAACTTCTTCCAGCAAGTTCACTTGTAAATTTTACTTTCTTTAAATTAGGTAAAAATCTTCTTTTAGTCTTGTTGTTAGCATGACTAACGTTATGACCCTTCATAGGAATTTTACCAGTTAGTTCGCATTTTTTTGACATAATTTCACTGCCTATATAAGGGGAGATATTAAAGGCGTCAAGTTTATTAAAATTAAGAAAGAGTTTTATTTCCAACGATTTCTGAAATATTTTTCACTCCATCTCTAAGAAGTAATTCTTTTAGGTCTTTTTTAATATTTGCAGCAATGTTAGGTCCTTGAAATACCATCC
>CACDUV010000023.1 GCA_902556065.1 uncultured Pelagibacteraceae bacterium | reverse complement strand
CAGCTATTTAGATTTTAAAATATAAGGCTCAAAACTACTTATAACAATCTCAGGAATTTTTGTAGGCTTTCCTAAGGTATTAACAAATACCAAATGTATTTTTGCATCCACAATTAATAAATCATCTTTATAAATGGACTGATCCATCACAAAGGAGGTTTTTGATAAAGAGGAAATAAAAGATTTTATTATTAAATTATCTTCTAAGTATGCTGATTTTTTGTATTCAATATTACATGATTTAACTATTATTAAAGAATTAAACTCATCTTTAATTTTTATATTACTTAAACCAATAGTTAATAGAGCTTCTGTTCTTGCTCTTTCAAAGTATTTTAAATAATTTGCATAATAAACCACTCCTCCTGAGTCAGTATCCTCATAATAAATTTTAACATTATGGCTAAAAGTTTTATGCATTAATTATTAATATCAAAAAATGAGAAGTATTTATATAAACTAAGATATAGTAACCCCTATGAAAGTTTATATAATTTGGTTGATTGGTGTAATTTTATGGAACTATGGTGTTCCTGAAGCTACACCAACAGAGGACGTAATTGTAGCAATCATACTGTCATTCCTGAGTATGGGGCTAAAAAAATATACTAAACTTTAATTAATTTGCTGAAAAATAAATGTTCTGAAAATAGGCTACAGATTTCATTTTAGAATTATCTGTATCCGCCATAACTGCTAAGCCATCTAATTCATCTAAATCTAAATCGTGGAATTTCTTAAAATCTTCTTTTACATTCGATTTAACTGTCACCCATTCATTTAAATTAGTTTTGGTTGTGGCCATTACATTATCTATAGATTTTTTTGTATAAGGACTTGGCCAACTTTGTCCAACATCATTGTTGCTTGAAAACACATAGTTAACTGCTCTGTTTGATAATGGTGTTGCACCTGTTTTTTTAACCGCAAAAACTCTAGCAGCAAAATCATGCCCTTTTTTAGTGTCTTCCTTAATTCCTGACAAATTTTTCTCAATTTTCCATGTAATATTAATAAAAGGAGTCTTGTTAAGATCAATTTTAACCTCTTTTCCAAGACCAGAAGCTGCATTATCAGCAACCGCCTTTAGGAAATTTCCATTTTCATTTTTCCCAACAGTATAAACAGTCTTATTCTTTGCTCCTCTTACTTTTCTAACACTTAATTCTGAAAGTTCTGCTTCTGTAAACTCGAACACTATAACCTCATTTGCAACAACTGAGCTGATTGAAATCAAAAAAATTGAAATGAGTTTAGAAAATATTTTCATAATTTAAGTTCTTAATACATTATTTAGACAAGATTTAAACATGCAAAAATCAGAATTAATTTTTAAATAATTAATATGAGAACAATTTCAATTTTTATACTTTTAATTTATTGGTCAATAATGATTTCTGCACCAGTTATGTCTAATGACCTCAAAATTGGTAGTTCTAGAGCTATAAAATTAAATTCTAATTCTAAGGTATCAGTATAATTTTAGGTGCAACACATGTGCCATCATGAATTTGTTTAAAGGCATCTCCACCATTTTTTAAATCTCTAAATTCAATCCAATCTAGAGAGCCTATCTCTTTATTGGCTAATATTGCTAAAGTTTGCTCAAAATCCTTATTTGTATAACAATAAGTTCCTATAACAGTCACCTCTTGAAGTGTCATTTTTCTAAAATTAAAGGTTCCAGCTGGCTGAGTTAAGCCTATGTGGATAATTGATCCACCCGGTTTAACTACTTCAATAGCCTGTTGTCTTGAAATTTCCAAACCTACAGTATCAAATACAATATCAAATTTATTACTTTCTATTTCGTTAT
Organism: uncultured Pelagibacteraceae bacterium; assembly: GCA_902556065.1. Classification (GTDB taxonomy): domain Bacteria; phylum Pseudomonadota; class Alphaproteobacteria; order Pelagibacterales; family Pelagibacteraceae; genus Pelagibacter. Next base: position 8,632 of record CACDUV010000023.1, on the reverse strand, counting down.
GATCTGGTGCTACATATTTTGCATCTAAATATTTTGAGCACTCATTCAATCTCAATTTATTAGGATCAGAGAGAATAATATTTTTACTATTTTTAATTTTAGATAAAATTAAACCACATAATAATCCAATTGCACCACCACCTTGGATCAAAATTTTACACTCAGATAAAGGTTTTTTTAAAGATTGCTCACCAATTAATACTGCATGTAGAGAAACTGCCGTTGGCTCTGCTACTGGCGCTTCATTTTTATCTAATCCATCTGGAATTTCATAAATATTTTTATCTGGAGTTGAGACAAACTCAGCAAAAACACCTTGTCTTTCAATTGGCTTGTTCATTCCTAATATAATTCTGTGAGGACAAAGATGCTCTCTTCCACTTGTGCAGTATTCGCATTTTCCGCAAGTTATAAGAGGATTTAAAACAACGTTTTTACCCTTAAATTTTCCATTTTGTACTTCACCGCTAACTTCATGACCCAATATTAATGGTGGAATTCTTCTCTCATCATGTCCATGATACGCGTGCATATCTGAACCACATATTCCAGAAGCATGAATTTTTAAAATACTTTCTCCTGAAACTTCAATTGGATTTGGTTCTTCTCTATAAATTAATTCTTGTGTTCCAGTATATACTAAAGCTTTCATTTTATTTTTTTGCTAACAAGTAATACGTTATCCAGGCTACAATTGCACCAATTAACCATCCATAAGACTGCAAAAACATTAAATTTTCATTCCAAATTGTTGATGCTGAAAAAATAAAACCTATGAATAAGGAATAAACACCTTTTAAATGCCAGCCTCCAGAATAAAAATACAAACCTTCTCCGTCTATAGAATAAATATCATTATTGCTAAGTTCTTTGTTTTTAATTAAATAATAATCTGCAATCATAACTCCAAATAAAGGTCCAAAAAATGCAGCAAAGGTATCAATAAAAGACAAAATACCAATCTGACTTATTAAAGTAAGCCAAAATATTGACACCACAAATCCTAAAAATCCAATAATTAAACTAGATGATTTCAAATTTAATTTATTAGGAATAAAATTTATTAATGAATATTGAGAAGGTATAAAATTTGAAACCAAATTAGTAGATAAAGAAGCAACAATAATAAAAAGCAAAGCAATTATTGTAATGGTTAAGTTATCAAATTTTCCAATAATATCATTTGGACTTGTTAAAATAGAATTTAGATCTAAAAACTTTAAATTAAGAAAAACATCAGATCCAATTACAATGAAAACTGAAAAAAAAGAAAAAACAATTAAATTTAAAATTAAAGATAAATTCCCTTTTTTAAGTTCTTTTTCGTTTTTAACATACCGAGTAAAATCACCAAAATTAACCAATATAATTGAAAAATACGCAAACACAGTTCCAGCAATAGTGATTACAGGCCAAATATTATTTTTATCAATTAAATTCTTATAATTAAATGTTTCAACAAATGCTTTTGAGGTACTTTTGACATCATTAAGTAATACAACAAAAAAAAAGAATAATATTCCTGAGTAAACTATAATTGCTGAGTAATTAATTATTTTTTTATTAAAATTTATACCAATGCTAAATAAAAAGCTTTGAAATAAAATAGCAATAATTATTGAGATCCAATCAATAACATTTAAGCCTAGTATAAAAATTAAAAAAATATTATTTTCAAGAATTGAACTGTCAAAACTAAATAAAGAAATTCGAATTAAATAAGTAAATGCTTTTGATAAAAAATACGTTTGAACTCCAAACATAAATATACCAACCAAACATCTCAAAAATCCAAAATACTGAGCACCTTTGAGCCCTAAAGAAGTTCTTAAAAGAACAGCAAATGGTAGACCGTATTTTTGAGAAGGTTTTCCAATCAAATTAGCAAGAAAGTACACTAATAACGAACCAATTAGAGTTCCAAAAAAGACAACAAAAGTGTTTAAATTATAAACAATGTACAAAGAAGCTATTAATGAAAAAGCTATAACACTCTGAATATTTACTGCCCAGAAACTAAACAAATCTTTCCAATTCCAAACTTTATAATTAGGATTCACACTCACAAGATCCCAATTTGATAGTGAGTATTTAACTTTTTTACGACTCATAATTAAATAATAAACTAATTAAGTATGATACAATATCTTTTTTTAGATACTTAAATTTAAATACTTATGAAAAAATTTATCACGAATAACATTGGTTATTTTGCAATGTTGATGGCAGTTATTGGATTTGGTTCTGGTCCACCATTTGTGACTTTAGCATTAAAAGAATTTTTCATAATTGATTTACTGGCTGTACGATTTTTAATTGCTTTTTTATTGATGCTTTTTTTCTGCATTTTAATGAGGGTAGATCTTTCGATAAAAGTAGTTGGATTAAAACCTTTTTTAATGGGATTGTTAAATCCATTTTTGGTAACACTTTCATTTCACGTAGGCTTATTATTAACTAGTCCTGTTAATGGTGTAGCAATTATTAGTACACTTCCACTTATTCAACCATTCGTAGCAAAAATTTTTTTAAAAGAAAAAATAGAAATAAAAGTAATTATAGGTGTATTTGTCACTTTAATAGGAACATATTTATTGCTTACAAGCCAATTTAAATTAGGTGTTGGTAATTATCTAGGTGACTTAATTATTTTTCTAGGAATGCTTTGCGCATCAACTAACGAGGTAATTGGAAGAAAATTCATGCAAACAAAAGTAAATCAGTTATCTGTAAATACTTTTCAATATTTTACTGGTTTTGTACTTTCTTTTTTAATTCTTTTTATTATTTGGCCAAATTCTAGTTTTGAATACACTTATCATTTAAAACTTACCCCATCAGTAATGGCTGCTCTAACTTTATCTTTTATAACTTTTGCGGCATATTTATTTTATAATTATGCTTTAAGAAGACTTCCTTTGGGACGTATAAGCTTAATGTATCCACTTACTGGTCCAATTGGAGCAACTTCTGCGTGGATAGTTATTGATGCTGAAATTAACTTTAAAATATTTTTATCTTTGGGAATAATTTTAATAGGAACAATAATTCCTTATGTTAATAAAAAATCTTAAATTATGGAGATGGATACATTACTTCAGGTAACCAAAGTGCAATTTGAGGAAATATTATGATTAATATTAATCCAATTAATTGGATAACCATAAATTGCATCATTCCTAAATATATATCTTTTAAATCCCAATCAGGAACTACCCCTTTTAGAAAATAAGCAGATAATGCAACAGGTGGAGATAGCCATGCGGTTTGCAAATTGACTGCGACTAAAATTGCAAACCAAGTTAAATTAAATCCAAGTTCTTGCACTAAAGGTAAAAGAATTGGCAATACAATTAATACTATCGGCACCCATTCTAATGGCCATCCTAATAAGAAGATAACTGCCATCATTATTGCTAAAATCCAATATTTATTAATTTCTAAGTTGAGTAAATAATCAGTTAAAAGTGATGGAGTGCCTAACTTAGAAAAAACTGCTCCAAAAAAATTAGATGCAGCAACAAGAAACATAATCAAAGCTGTAATTTCTAAAGTTTTAATTAAAGCCTCTTTTAATCCTTTGAAAGTCATTTTTTTATAGGCCAAAGCTAAAACAATAGATCCAAAAGCCCCCATACCAGCTCCTTCTGTTGGAGTTGCTAAACCAAACAAAATACTTCCTAACGCAAAAAATACTAAAGCTGCTGGTGGAACTAAGCCCATAAAAAATTCATACCAAACTTTACCCATATTAGTTGGTCTTTCATTGGCTGGTAGAACTGGACCTAGTTTAGGATTTAAAAAACATCTTAAAGTAGTGTACCCTGCGTACAAGCATGCAAGCATTATTCCAGGGATTATTGCTGCAGCAAATAAATCTGTAACTGGAATTTCTAAAACAGGACCCATAACTACCAACATAATGCTAGGTGGAATTAAAATTCCAAGAGTTCCACCTGCACAAATTAAACCGGCTGATAATCTTGTGTCATAACCAGATCTAATCATCGTCTTACCTGCCATAATTCCTAAAATTGTAACTGAAGCTCCAACAATTCCAGTTGCTGCAGCAAATATTGTAGATACAAACATAACTGCATAAAATAATGCACCTCTAGTTTTAGAAAGCATCAGTTGGACAGAGTTAAACAATCTTTCCATTAAGCCAGCTTGTTCCATTAGAATTCCCATAAAGATAAAGAGCGGGACTGCCGCGAGGGTATTCTCGGTCATTATCATATTGAATTGGAGTGTCATTAGGTAAAAAACCAATTTTCCAAAACCCCAATAACCAAATACAAGCCCTAAAAATATTAAAGTGAACGAAATTGGAAAACCAATAAAGATTGCAAATAACATGCAACCAATCATTATTGCACCAATTATTTCAGGTGTAAAAAATTCCATTATGGCCATCTTCCTTTTACAAAGGCATAGTAGCTCTTAAGAACCTCAGATACTCCTTGAACCAATAATAAAAAAGCTCCTATAGGCATACAACTTTTTAATGGCCACATTATTGGCATCCATGTAGTGTCCATTGCCCTTTGAATTCTGACTTTGCCCCCCAAGCATTCCATAAGATCTGACCGTCCACAAATAGATGTGTAAGCGTAATCAAAGCTAACCCAGAAAAATACTAAGAAACCAGGGAAAAAAAATAATAAATATAAAAATAAATCTACTTTGGCTTGATTTTTTACTTTCCAGTTTCGATATAAAAAATCAGCTCTTATGTGTATTCCTTTTGATAAAGTATACGCTGCACCTAACATAAATAATGCGCCAGCTAACATTCTACTAATATCAAATGACCAAAGTGTAGGTCGATTAAAGAAATGCCTTCCAATTACTTCATAAACCATTGCAAATATTAAAGGCACTGTTATCCAGCAAACAATTTTGCCAGTAACAAGCATATTTCTGTCAATAAATTCTATTGTTTTTGCCATCCAAGGATCCATGTCCTTTGGCATTTTTGTGCTAGTACGACGTTCAGCGATAAGCTCATCGGTTATGTCCAGATTTTCACTAACGTTCTCTTTAGACTTTTTATCAACCATTGAGCAATTTAATTAATTTTGATTATTAAAAAACGGGGATAAATTTAATTACCCCCGTTTTAAATTAATTTTTATTGTTGTTTTGCAAATGCAGTACCAATAGATGCATCAGATGTTTCCATCTGAGAAATAAATGGCACAACTATTTTCGCATGTGCTGTCATATGATCATACACCTCTTTAAAGAAAGCATTTTCTGCAGCATTCTTTTTAAGAGTTGCTTGAGCAGCATTCATATACTCCGTGAAATAATCAGCTGGCGTATCCCATAATTTTACACCGTGATTTTCAGTAAGATCAATCAATGCTTTTCCATTTTCTACAGCTCTATTAGTGATGTTTCTAGTAATCATCGCTTCAGATGCAACTTCCATCGCATATTTTTGATGATCAGTTAGAGAATTATATACATCACCATTGATGTAAATATCACCATTAACTACGTTTTGGTGTAAACCTTGTAGGTAGTAGTTTTTTAGAACTTTTTGGAAACCAAAAACTGAGTCTGGCTTTGGACAACACCATTCAGCAGCATCGATAGTTCCTTTTTCTAGTGCTGGTAAAATATCACCACCTGATAAAGACACAGATGCAATACCAATATCTTTATAAGTTTGTCCTGGGATTCCTGGAGGAGTTCTGAATCTATACTTTCTGAAATCATCCATGCTTGTAATTGGCTCTTTAAACCAACCTAATGCCTCAGGTCCAGATGAAGCCATCACGAAACCTTTAACATTCATACCCATTTCATCCCAAAGTCTGTCATATAACTCTTTTCCACCATTATCAAAATACCATGCTAACCATGATTTAGTTGATAATCCTATTCCTCCACCTGCAACAGGTGATCCGAATAACATAGCAGCTGGGTGGTAGTTAGACCAGTAATGTGTCCATGCAGCACCACCATCAACTAGACCTTTGTCAACAGCTTCTAGTGTTTCTTTCATACCAACAACTTCACCTTTTGATAAAAGTTCAAATTGTAACTCTCCTCGAGTTAATTGAGTAACTCTATCAGTCCACATCTTAACGATTTGACCATCGTAAGAAGTTTTAGGAAAAGTAAGTTGGATTTTTAAAGTTTTAGCGGAAGCAGTACTAATTAAAGATACTGCAAAAACTAAAGCTAAAATCATTGAAGTGATTTTTTTCATTTATTTCCCTCTCTTTATTTATTTATTAAGACTTAATAATTTTGATAGTAAACATTATTGAAATAAGAAAGTAAAGGGATTAAAATAATTATATATAAATTTTAAACTTAATTTTTATTAGTTCTAAACTAGTCTTTACCCTTTGGATCAAAAGGATAATCCCAAGCATCACCACCGATTTTTTTTGAAATACCAGAATAATCAGTGTCTGCTTCACCCTCTTCACAAAAATCTGAAAAAATTTTTAAAGCAGCTTTTCCTAAAGGTGTGTTTGCATTAACTGAGGTAGCTGCATCATGTGCTAATTTTAAATCTTTAGTCATCATAGCGGCAGAAAAACCTGGTCTATATTTATTATTTGATGGAACACCATCGGTTAAATTTGGTAAAGGAGTGTAAGTTGATAATGCCCAATTATTTCCAGATGCATTTTTCATTATTTCATGAACTTTTTTTAAATCCATCTTTAACCTTTTGGCTAACATCAATGCTTCAGAAGCAGCTATCATTGATATGCCTAAAGACATGTTGTTACAAATTTTTACACCAACTCCACTTCCTTGAGGTCCAGCATGTAAAATTTTTTGGCCCATAATATCCATTAATGGTCTTGCCAAATCAACTGCTTCATCATCTCCACCGACCAAAAAGTTAAGTTTTCCAACTCTTGCCCCCATAACGCCTCCTGTTACAGGTGCATCTATCATTTTAATCCCTCTTTTTTTTGCCTCTCTACCTAATAACAGTGACGTTTCAATATCAATGGTTGAACAATCAATTATTAACCCATCCTTTGAAATTTTATCGATAATGCCTTGCTCTCCTAAAAAAAGTGACTTTACATGTTTACCTTCTGGCAACATTGAGATTATAAAATTTGCACCTTCAAGCACTTCATCTAAAGTTTCAACGACATCCAAGTTAGCCTCTTTTGCTTTTTTTATCATTTCTTGAGATACATCGTAGACTTTAACTTTTTTACCAGCCTTCACTAGTTGATCTGCCATTGGGTTGCCCATATTGCCTACACCTATAAATGCAATCTGATCTGTCATATTTATTTATCTATATTTGATTTACCTCTATTTATCAAAATTGTTTTGCTTTGTGTAAAATGATTTATCATACTATCAAATGCATATTCTTTTCCTAGACCGCTCATTTTTAATCCACCATAAGAGACATTAGCTCTTGGGGCAACACATTGATTAACTTGCACAAAACCTGCATCAATTTCCTCAACAAATTGAAGTGCTCTTGATAGATTTTGTGTCCATAAAACTGCTGACAATCCAAAAGGAGTTTCATTTGCACTTTTTATAACTTCATCAAATGATTTAAATGGAATTGCACAAGCAACTGGACCGAATATTTCTTCCTGACATACGGGTGATTTTACTGGAACACCAGACAATAAAGTAGGTTCATAGAAAAAACCCTTTTTATAATCACCACCTTTTTTTTGGTTACCTCCATGTAAAACTTTTGTAGACGAATTTTCTTTTGCAATATTCATATAATGTAATGTTCGATTTAGTTGCTCTTTAGAAATTATAGCTCCTACATCTGAATTTTCATCTAAAGCATTCCCCATTTTAAGATTTTTTAATTTATCAACAACGCCATCTAGGACTTTCTCATAAATTTTTTCTTGTATATAAACTCTTGACCCAGCAGTGCACGCTTGTCCTTGTCTGGTATATCTCATACCATCGATTACCCCAGGTATAGCAATATCAAGATCTGCATCGCTCATGATTATATTAGGATTTTTTCCACCGAGTTCTAATGTTACCGGACAAAGTTTTGGAGCTGCTTTTTGAGCAATAATTTTACCAACATCAAATGAACCAGTGAAAGTAATTTTTCTTACATCGGGATGAGACAAAAGCGGCTCTCCGCATTCTTCTCCGTATCCAGAAATAACATTTAAAACTCCTGGAGGAAGTTCTTGTTGAAAAATTTCTGCTAATAGTAATGCACAGAATGGTGCTTGTTCAGCTGTCTTTAAAACAACAGTATTACCAGCTACAATTGCTGGAGCTATCTTTGCAACAGTTAAAAATAAAGGAGCATTCCAAGGAACGATAGCGCAAACAACTCCAATTGGATCTCTTGTTGTGTAGTGTAAAGTATTTGCAATATTTGGAGGATAATTCTCACCTTTAATCTCTCCAGCTAAACCAGCAAACATCCTAGTTAATTCAATTGAGGCGGAAGTTTCTGGTTTAGCTTGTGTTCTTAAAGCGTTCCCTGTGTCCAGCGCTAGTAAAGTTTCAATATCGTCTCTTCTTTGCTCAAGTTTTCTAGCACCTAATTCTACCAATCTTCCTCTTTCTCTTGCTGGTACTTTCTTCCATTCTTTAAAAGCATTTAGAGAAGATTTTACTGCAAGATCAACTTCAACCT
>CACDUV010000022.1 GCA_902556065.1 uncultured Pelagibacteraceae bacterium | reverse complement strand
AAAATTTATGTGGCAAGCTCAAGTGTTTACACTTTATCCAGATGTTTTTCCTGGTCCTTTGTCTAAAGGACTATATGGAAAAGCAATGTCTAAAAACATTTGGAATTTAAAAGTAGTAAACATTAGAGATGCTGCTGAGGATAAACATAAAACAGTAGATGACACTCCTTACGGCGGTGGCTCTGGTATGTTAATGAAACCTGATGTGTTAGCAAAATCATTAGACCAAAATAAAAATGAGGGAGAAAAAATATTATATTTATCTCCTAGAGGAAAAAAATTTGATCAAAATTATGCTAAAGAATTATCAAAGGAAAAATCGATTTCGATAATTTGTGGACACTTCGAAGGAGTTGATGAAAGAGTGTTAAGCACCAGAAACATAGAAGAAGTTAGTATTGGAGATTTTATTTTATCAGGAGGAGAGTCAGCAGCATTTGTGGTGATTGATAGTATTTTGAGACTTTTACCTGGTGTTCTGGGAAATGAGAATTCTACAATAAACGAAAGTTTTGAAAATGGATTATTAGAGTATCCGCAGTTCACAAAACCTCAAATTTGGGAGGAAAAAGCTGTTCCAGAAGTGCTTTTGTCAGGAGATCATAGCAAAATTAAACACTGGCGTTTATCTCAATCTGAGGCTATAACACGCGTCCGAAGACCAGATTTATGGGAAAAATATAAGAAGAATTAATTTGATAAATATAACTATGAAAACAATTGAAGAGATAAATCAACATAACGTTAAAAAAATACTTTCAGAAAAAAAAATACCTGAATTTTACCCCGGAGATGTAGTTAAAGTAGGTGTTAGAATTACTGAGGGAAAAAAAGAGAGAATTCAATATTTTGAAGGTGTTTGCATCGCAAAAAAAAGCAGAGATTTAAACTCATCTTTCACAGTTAGAAAAATTTCTTTTGGTGAAGGCGTTGAAAGAACATTTCCACTTTATGGAACTCTAATTGACTCTATTAAAGTTATTAGATCAGGTAAAGTAAGAAGAGCAAAATTATACTATCTAAGAGATAGAACAGGTAAATCAGCACGGATTGCAGAAAAAATTAGAAAAAAAATTGGTATTGATGTTGATGTAAAACCTGAAACAGTTACTGAAGAAAATGTAGCAACACCGACAGAAGCTCCAAAAGAAGAAGCTCCTAAAGCAGAAGCAGCTCCAGCGGCAGAAGCTCCAAAGGAAGAAGCGCCTAAAATAGAGGAAGCTACAACTGAACAATCAACAGAAAGTACTTCAGAAAAAAAATAATTTTTTTTTCAATGTCTACTACCCTTTACGATAAAATTTGGAACGATCATCTTGTTGATCAACAAGAGGATGGAACAGCTTTATTATTTGTCGATAGACACTTAATTCATGAAGTTACAAGTCCACAAGCTTTTGAAGGTTTAAGAAACTCAAATAGAAAAGTTCGACATCCTAATTTAACTCTAGCAGTTGCTGACCATAATGTTCCAACAACAGATAGAACTAAAGGGATATCAGATGAGGAATCGAAAATACAAGTTGATACATTAGAGTCAAATTGTAAGGAATTTGGTGTACAGCTTTTTGGTATGGATGATAAACGACAAGGAATTGTTCATATTATTGGACCTGAACAAGGCTTTACTCAACCAGGAACAGTTATTGTATGTGGAGATAGTCATACAGCAACACATGGAGCTTTTGGCTCTCTAGCTTTTGGTATTGGAACATCTGAGGTTGAACATGTTCTAGCAACACAAACACTAGTTCAAAAAAAAGCAAAAAATTTTAGAATTAACGTTAACGGAACACTTCCATTAGGAGTAACATCTAAAGATGTAATACTTCAAATAATTGGAAAGATTGGTACTGCAGGTGGAACAGGTTGTGTAGTTGAATACGCTGGAGATTTAATAAGATCTTTAAGCGTTGAACAGAGAATGACGATTTGCAATATGACTATAGAGGGTGGTGCAAGAGCTGGATTAATTGCTCCAGATGAAAAAATATTTGAATATTTAAAAGGTAAACCCATGTCTCCAAAAGGAGAAAATTGGGAAAAGGCACTGGAATACTGGAAAAGTTTAAAAACAGATGCTGATGCAAGTTTTGATAAAGAAATAAATCTTAATGCAAATGAGATTTTACCAATGATTACGTGGGGAACATCACCACAGGATGTAATTACAATTGATGGAAAAGTACCAAATCCTCAGAATGAAAAAGATGATGATAAAAAGAACTCAATTGAAAGAGCACTGAAATATATGGGATTAACTCCTGATATGGCAGCGACTGATATTAAAATAGATAAAGTATTTATTGGAAGCTGCACAAATGGAAGAATTGAAGATTTAAGAGAAGCTGCCAAAATTTTAAAGGACAAAAAAATATCATCACATGTAGATGCTATTGTAGTTCCTGGTTCAGGATTAGTTAAAGAACAAGCAGAGCAAGAAGGTTTAGATAAAATATTTGTAAATTCAGGATTTGAATGGAGAGAGCCAGGTTGTTCTATGTGTTTAGCAATGAATGCAGATAAATTAAAACCAGAGGAAAGATGCGCATCTACTTCAAACAGAAACTTTGAAGGAAGACAAGGAAGAGGTGGCAGAACCCATCTAGTAAGTCCTGGAATGGCAGCTGCTGCAGCAATCTCTGGTAATTTAGATGATGTAAGAAAGTATCAAAATTAAATGCAAAAATTTAATACACTAAAAAGTATTCCAGCATATTTACCCATTGTAAATATTGATACAGATATGATTATTCCTAAACAATTTTTAAAAACAATAAAAAGAACTGGACTTGGAAAAAATTTATTTTTTGAAATGAGATATGACGACAATGGAAAAGAAATCAATGATTTTGTATTAAACCAAGAACCATTTAATAGCTCTAAAATTTTAATTGCAGGAAACAATTTTGGATGTGGATCATCAAGAGAGCATGCTCCATGGGCTTTGTTGGACTTTGGAATTACTTGTGTGATTAGTTCAAGTTATGCTGATATTTTTTATAGTAATTGTTTTAAAAATGGAATTTTACCAATAATCCTTGAAGAAGAAAAAATTAAAGAACTTTCTGAATATGCTAATAGAAAAGAGGAAATATCTGTGGATTTAAATGATCAAAAAATTATTTATGGAAACAATGAAATTAAATTTGAAATAGATCCATTTAAGAAAAAATGTTTGTTAGAAGGATTAGATGATATAGCTCTTTCTTTAAAAAAATCTGACAAAATTCAATATTTTGAAAATCAATTAAAAAATAAAAGACCTTGGATTTTTAATGATTAAAGTAAAAAAAAGAAAAATTCTATTATTACCTGGAGATGGTATTGGACCTGAAGTAATTGGAGAAGTAAAAAAAATAATTAATTGGTTCAATGATAAAAAATCTTTAGACTTTGAAATTGATGAAGATCTTGCTGGTGGATGTTCTTACGATAAACACGGTACGCCTATAACAGATGAAGTTTTTTATAAAGCTTTAGAAAGCGAAGTTGTTATGCTTGGTGCAGTCGGAGGACCTAAGTGGGATAATATTGAGTTTTCAAAAAAACCTGAGAGAGCATTATTAAAATTAAGAAAAGAATTAAAATTATTTGCAAATTTGAGACCTGCAATATGTTTTGAACAATTAGTTGGTGCATCAACACTTAAACCAGAAGTGGTTTCGGGGTTAGACATAATGATTGTGAGGGAATTAACAGGTGGAATTTATTTTGGTGAACCGAGAGGTATTAAACCAATAGAAAATGGTGAAAGAAAAGGAATTAATACTCACACTTATACTACTAGTGAAATTACTAGAGTTGCACGTGTTGCTTTTGATCTTGCTAGAAAAAGATCAAACAAAGTTACATCTTGTGAGAAATCTAATGTAATGGAAGCTGGACAACTATGGAAAGAAGAAGTTCAAGAACTTCACGAAAAGGAATATAAAGATGTTGAGCTAAGTCACATGCTTGCTGATAATTGTGCAATGCAATTACTTAGAAATCCAAAACAATTCGATGTGATTGTTACTGATAATTTATTTGGTGATATGCTTTCAGATCAAGCTTCAATGCTAACAGGATCTTTAGGATTGTTGCCTTCAGCATCTTTAGGTGCAAAAAATAAAGATGGAGAAATGAGAGCAATGTATGAACCAATACATGGTTCAGCACCTGATATTGCAGGAAAAGGTCTAGCAAATCCAATTGCAACTGTATTGAGTTTTGCAATGGCATTAAGATATTCTTTAGATCTTGATAATGAAGCTGATGCCTTAGAAAAATCAGTGCAAGCAGTATTAAATGATGGTTTAAGAACAAAAGACATTCTTTCTGAAGGCATGAGAGAAGTGTCCACATCAGAAATGGGCGATGCGATAATTTCAAAATTGCAATAAATCACTAATTATTCTAAGGTTTTCAAATGCCAAGTTATTCTGCACCTGTCAAAGATATGATGTTTCTCTATGAAAAATTAAGAGATAACAAAAATTATAATGATCTTGAAAGGTATAATGAAGTAAGTCCAGACTTGGTTAAAGATATTTTAGAGGAAGCAGCTAAAATAAATCAAAATTTAATTTTACCACTTGCTAAAGCAGGTGATGAAAATCCAGCAGTTTTAGAAAATGGGGTCGTTAGAACACCGCCAGGATATAAAGAAGCTTACCAGAAATACATTGAAGATGGATGGACTTCATTATCATGTGATCCAAAATATGGTGGTCAGGGAATGCCAAAGACAGTCAGTGCTTTTTTTGATGAAATGCTATCTTCTGCAAGTTTGTCGTTTAAACTATATAGTGAATTAAGTATTGGAGCTTATAATTGTATTCATCATCACGCTACTGATGAAATAAAAGATAAATATTTACCAAAAATTGTAGAAGGCAAGTGGAGCGGCACGATGTGTTTAACGGAACCTGTTTGTGGTACTGATTTAGGTTTACTTAAAACAAAAGCAGTTAATCAATCTGATGGAACTTATAAAATAAGTGGTCAAAAAATTTTTATCACATCAGGTGATCATGATTTAACTGAAAATATTATTCATTTAGTTTTAGCAAGATCAACCGACTCTCCTCAAGGAACAAAAGGAATAAGTTTATTTTTAGTACCTAAGTTTTTAGTAAATCAAGATGGGTCTGTTGGGCAAAGAAATGGAATATCAACAGGATCTATAGAAACAAAAATGGGAATCAAAGGCTCAGCAACTTGTGTTTTAAACTTTGATGATGCAACAGGATATATGATTGGTCCTAAGGACAAAGGCTTAAATGCAATGTTTACGATGATGAATCTAGAGAGAATTGTAGTTGGAATACAAGGATTGGGTATCTCAGAAATTGCTTACCAAAATTCACTTGCTTATGCAAAAGAGAGAAAACAAGGAAAAACTAATAATTCTAAATCTACTAATGGTGCGGATTTCATTATTGAACATGCGGATATAAGAAGAACTTTGTTAAATATGAAATCAATAATTGAGGGAGAAAGAGCTTTATGCTTTTGGTTATCTCAACAAACTGAAGTTAGTCTTTATCATCCAGATGAAAAAATTAAACAGGAAGCTTCCGATTTTGTTTCGTTGATGACACCTGTGGTTAAATCTTTATTTACCGATTTAGCCATGGAGATTACTAATGATGCCATGCAGATACATGGAGGATATGGTTATACCAAAGACCAGGGTATTGAACAATTATATAGAGATAATAGAATTACACCAATATATGAAGGAACTAATTCTGTTCAAGCTGCTGATTTAGTATCTAGAAAACTTATAAATAGAAATGGTGATATAATTTCTAAATTTTTAGAAATGATAAAATCTGAATGTGAAACTAAACATGATAAAGTTAAATCTTTTACAAAAGATCTTACGTATTATCTTGATATCTTAACAAAGTTTACGGGATGGATTGTTGACAAAAGTAAAATTGAGAAAGATGATGTTTCTGCAGCCGCAAATGATTATTTAAAAACACTTGGTTATATTTCAATTGCTTTTTCATGGATAAAAGTTTTAGAAATCAGTTTTAAAGATTATGATGAAAATAAAGAGTTTTATTCAGAAAAGATTAACACAGCTACATTTTATTTCGAAAAGGTATTACCAAGAGCAGAATATCATTACAAATCTGCAGTTTCAGGTAGCTCCAATATAATGAAATTTAAATTTAATTAGTAATGAATCATTACGATATAAATCTAGATAAAAATAATGCAAATCATGTTCCATTAACACCTTTAACATTTTTGCAAAGAGCCAAAGATGTTTATCCTGATTATGAAGCTATAGTTTATGAGGATAGAAGCTATACTTGGAATGAAGTATATAAAAGAGCGGTAAAGTTTGCTAGCGCACTTTCTAAAATTGGTATCAAAAAAGGAGATACGGTATCTTTTTTAGCTTTTAATACTCCTGAAATATTTGAAGCACACTATTCAGTTCCAATGACAGGAGCTGTTTTAAACACAATAAATATAAGATTAGATGCTAATACAATTAATTATATTTTAAATCACAGTGATGCAAAGGTATTGGTAGTAGATAGACAATTACATGTAGAAGTAAAAAAAGCTTTAAAAAATTTAAATAAAGAAATCACTGTTATAGATATTAATGACAGACATGCTGATCAATCAAAATTAGAAAAAATTGGAGATTTAGAATACGAAAGTTTTTTAAATACCGGAGATGAGAGCTTTGATTGGAAAATGCCTGATGATGAATGGCAAGCAATATCCTTAAGTTATACTTCAGGTACAACTGGCAATCCTAAAGGTGTTGTTTACCATCATAGAGGCGCGTACTTAATGTCCACAGGAAGTACTGTTGCCTGGAACATGCCTAATCGATTAAACTTTTTAACAGTTGTGCCTATGTTTCATTGTAATGGCTGGTGCTATCCATGGACAGTTCCAATGTTAAATGGAAGAACAATTTGCTTAAGAAATATTGATGTTAAGAAAATTTTTGAACTTATTGATAAATATGACATTACTCATTTTGGAGGAGCACCGATAGTTTTGAATATGATAACAGGAGCTCCTGAAAGTGATAAAAAAAAATTAAAACATAAAGTTTACGTCTTAACTGCTGGAGCACCTCCTCCAAGTATTATTTTTAAAAAAATGAAATCCCTTGGGTTTGAGGTAATGCATGTTTATGGTCTTACTGAAACATATGGTCATGTTACTCAATGTGCGTGGAATGATGGATGGAATGACTTAGACGAGGATAAACAAAATGAGATTAAAGCTAGACAAGGAGTAAGGTATCCTAATACAGAAGGAGTAACTGTTTTAGATCCAGAGACGATGAAAGAAGTTCCTAAAGATGGAAAAACTATAGGTGAGATCATGATTAGAGGAAATGTGGTAATGAAAGGTTACTTTAAAGATAAAGAAGCTACTGACAAAGCAATGGAAAGTGGATGGTTTCATAGTGGTGACTTGGCAGTTATGTTTCCTGATGGGTATGTAAAAATTCAAGATAGATCTAAGGATATTATTATTTCAGGTGGAGAAAATATTTCATCAATTGAAATTGAGAATACATTATCTAAACATCCTTCAGTTTCAATAGCAGCGGTAGTTGCTAAACCAGATGAAAAATGGGGCGAGGTTCCTTGCGCTTTTATAGAGATGGTTCAAGATAAGCCTGCTACTGAAAAAGAATTAATTGATTTCTGTAAAGAAACTTTAGCTGGATTTAAAGTTCCTAAAAAGGTTGTTTTTTGTGAACTACCTAAGACATCAACTGGAAAAATACAGAAGTTTGAACTGAGAAAAAAAGTTTAGGAATTTAATTGATATTTGAGATAGAAAATAAAAGTATTTTTGCTTCAGACAACGGTAAAGGTATAGATAAAAACAAAGATACCATTGTTTTTCTTCATGGAAGTGGCTTATCACATATTGTTTGGTCATTGAGTGAGCAATTTTTTTCTAACAATAATTTCAATGTATTATCTATTGATTTACCAGGGCATGGAAATTCTGAAGGCCCATGTTTAAAAACTATTGAAGAAATAGCAGAGTGGTTGGAACTTGTATTTGATACTTTAGGTCTTAAAAGTTTAATTTTAGTTGGTCACTCACAGGGGTGTCTGGAAATACTTGAGTATTCTCACAGATACAAAGAAAGATTAAAAAAATTAGTTTTTATAGGTGGATCTAATAAAATGCCTGTTCATCCTGATTTGATTGAGCTTGCAGAAAACGGAGATTCTGATGCAGTAAAATTAATGATGAAGTGGGGATATGAGGGTTCAAAAAAATTTATAGGTGGAAATCCAGTTGAAAGAATTATTCAATCCCCAAAAGATATAAGTGAAATACTTGCTGTGGATCTTATAGCTTGTAATAATTATAAAAATGGATCAACTGCAGCTGGATCTATCGAAGTTCCATCAATGTTTGTTTTTGGTTCTTTAGACAAAATGGTCAACTTAGATTCTGGAAAAAAATTTTCTCAATTGATCAAAAATCCAACAGTTCATGTAATTGAAGGATGTGGACATATGATTATGATTGAAAAAGCATTTGAAATGCGGGACAAGGTTTTAGAATTTTTAAATAAATGAAAAATTATTCAATAGCAAAATCTAGAAGACTTCGAGGTACACCTTATACTTCAAGAATAGAAAAACAAGGTGTTACGGCTTATACAATCTATAATCATATGTTGCTACCGGCAGCGTTTGGATCTGTAGAAGATTCTTACCATCACTTAAAAGAGCATGTTCAAATTTGGGATGTTGCCGCAGAAAGGCAAGTTGAAATTTCAGGAAAAGATTCAGCTAAATTAGTTCAATTAATGACTTGTAGAGATTTATCTAAATCTAAAGATGGTAGATGTTATTATTGTCCAATTATAGATGACCAGGCCGGATTAATTAATGACCCTGTGGTGTTGAGATTAAATCAGGAGAAGTGGTGGATATCTATTGCAGACTCTGATGTAATTTTATTTGCAAAAGGATTAGCAATTGGAAATAAATTTGATGTTAAAATCTTTGAACCAAATGTAGATATTATGGCTGTTCAAGGCCCAAAATCATTTAAGTTAATGGAAAAAGTATTTGGAGAAAAAATTACTAAATTAAAATTTTTTGGATTTGATTATTTTAATTTTGAGGGAGTTGATCATTTAATTGCACAATCAGGTTGGTCTAAGCAAGGTGGTTATGAAATTTATGTCCAAAATACCGAGGCTGGTCAAAAGTTATATGATCATTTATTTGAAGTTGGTAAAGAATTTAATGTTAAACCAGGATGCCCTAATTTAATAGAGAGAATTGAAAGTGCTCTTTTATCATTTGGAAATGATATGGATAACAATGATAACCCATTTGAGTGTGGTTTCGATAAGTATGTTAATTTAGATAGTGATGTAAGATTTTTGGGTAAGGAAAAATTAATAAAAATAAAAGAAGACGGAATTACCAAAAAGTTAATGGGTATCAAAATTGATATAGATGAAATTAGTGTGACTGGTTCTCTAGATTTGACAGATGATAACAACAACGTAATTGGAGAATTAAGATCTGCCTGCTATTCACCTCACTTCAAAAAAGTAATTGGTATAGCTATGATGCAAAAAGAATACTGGAATCCTGAGCAAAATATAAAAGTTGTTGTAAATGGGCATAATTGCGTTGGAAAAGTTTGCGATTTACCTTTCATTTAGTATAACAACCTCATCATGAATATAGCTATAGTTGGAGCCACAGGCAATGTTGGAAGAAAAGTACTAGAAGTGCTTGAGAGGAAAAATTTGCCTATTTCGGAAATTTATTTAGTTGCATCTGCAAGAAGTGCTGGTTCAAAAATTAATTTTAAAGGTAAAGACATAGAAGTTGAAAATTTAGATACTTTTGATTTTTCAAAAGCAAAAATTACTTTTTTTGCAGCAGGTGGAAAAATTTCAGAAGCTTATGCCTCTAAAGCAGCAAATCACAGCATTGTAATAGACAATTCTAGTTTTTATAGAATGGATCCTGATGTTCCTTTAATTGTACCTCAAGTAAATGCCGATGACTTAAAAAATATAAAAAAAAATATTATTGCTAACCCTAACTGCTCAACTGCACAATTAGTTTTACCACTAAAACCAATTCATGATTTATTTAAAATAAAAAGAGTTGTTGTAGCTACTTATCAATCTGTATCTGGTGGAGGTAAAGCACCAATGGACGAATTAGTTGAACAGACAAAACTAGCATTAGAAAACAAAAAAATTGAGTCAAAAAATTTTACAAAACAAATTACATTTAATTTAATTCCACATATCGATGTTTTTGCTGATGATGGGTATACGAAAGAGGAAATAAAAATGACTAATGAGACTAAAAAAATTCTAGATCAAAATATTGAACTGTCAGCAACTTGTGTAAGAGTACCTGTTTTAGTTTCTCATTCTGAAGCTGTAAATTTAGAATTAGAAAAAGAATTTACAATTGATCAAATTAAAGAATGTCTTGAAAAAATGGAAGGCTGCAAAGTTATTGATGAGAGAAAAGATGGAGGATATTCAACCCCCCTTGAAGCGACAGGAAAAGATGAGACATTTATCTCGAGAATTAGAGAGGATAAGACTAAAAAGAATTGCTTAAATATGTGGATTGTGTCAGATAATTTACTTAGAGGTGCAGCCTTAAATGCAGTTGAAATTGCAGAGACATTAATAAAAAATAATTTTTATGGAAAGTAAAAGACCTCTTTCTCCTCATATACAAATTTATAGATGGCACATATCATCGCTTGTATCTATTTCACATAGAATTACTGGAATAGTTAATATCATAGCAATAACTTTAGTTTGCGTCTGGGCCTCTTGGTTAGTTTTAGGAGAACCTAAATATGATTTGATAAATCTTTTTTTGAATTCGTTTTTTGGAAAATTTGTTGCATTAGGATTAGCTTGGTCTTTTAGTTTTCAAATACTTAGTGAAATTAGACATT
>CACDUV010000021.1 GCA_902556065.1 uncultured Pelagibacteraceae bacterium | reverse complement strand
ACCAACCACCATCAATTTTAATCTCTGATCCATTAATAAAATCAGATTCATTTGAAGATAAAAAAATTGCTGCGCCAACTATATCAGATGGTAGTCCCCACCTACCAACTATTGTTTCTTTTCCCCATTGTTCACCATGAGTAGGGTCTTCTGCATATTTTTTATTAAATGGTGTAGATATTAGACCTGGACAAATTGTATTAACATTTATATTTGTTCCCTTCAAATCTATAGCAAGAGCTCTGGTTAAACCCAGTATTCCACTTTTAGCTGCAACATATCCTACACGATCAGGTCTCCCCATAAAACTAGCAATCGAACCAAAATTTATAATTTTACCTTTACCTTTTTTTTTCATCTCAGGTATTACTGCCTGACAACAAATATATGGTCCAGTAAGATTAACAGAAATCATGTCATTCCAATCACTTAAGTCATGATTTTCAAGTTTTTTAACATGTCTTATCCCAGCGTTATTAATCAATATATCTATTTGATCAAATCTATTAATTGTTTCTGATATCAAGTTTTTAACACTTGCTTCGTTTGAAACATCGGTTTCTACATAAATTGCATCACCATTATTTTTCACGATTTCTTTAACAACATTAGAAGAGTTTTCTTTATCTAAATCTGCAACAACAACTTTAGCTCCCTCTTTGGCAAGGCCTAAGGAAATTTCCTCTCCTATACCTTTTCCTCCCCCTGTAACAATTGCAACTTTATTTTTTAATTTCATTTTTATTACTAAATATTATTTCATGATTAAATACAAAAAAAAATTATTGTTTTTAAGCTCTAAAAAATAGGTATACTTTTAATACTATGATTAAATTTGAGAGTATTAACAACTTTTTAAAATTAATAGGAGGAAAATGGAAAATTAAAATTTTAGCTGAATTACACATAGGACCTAAAAGATTTTCTGAATTAAAGACCAATTTAGATGGAATTACTGCAAGAATGTTAATTAGAGAATTGAGAAATTTGGAAAATGATACTCTAATAAAAAAAAGGATTAACAATAAAATAAGTGATTATATTTTAACTGATTTTGGTAAATCCAGTGCTTACATAATTGAAGCTATAAACGATTGGGGAAATAATAAGAAACGTAAAATTAATAAAGTGATTGAAAATGATTACCGTGTAATTGATTTATTTCAGGAGGAAATACGTATCAAAAAGATACAGAGTCAAAGAATTAAAAATAAAAACTAATTATAACTTACAAGCGGTTTGTTGCTTTTTATCCAAGATTGAATTCCTCCATCAAGAACATACACATTTGTAAAACCTAAATCTTCAGCAAATGCATTACCTAAAATTTCAGCAGTTTTTCCGTCATGGCTTATAAAAATTAATTCAATTCCTTGAGACTCAGCACCCGCTAAAGCCCTAACTTTATCCATTAAATAAACATTAAACTTACCATTAATATCAAATGCTGTTTCTTGAAATGAACCTTTAATTACACCTGTTTTTTTCCATTGATTATCAAGCCTAATATCTAATGCAACAGCATTTTCATTAATTAAATTTTCTAGTTTTTCACTATCGATTTTTTCATAATTAGGATTCAAAACATCTAGAATTTTAAATTCAAAGATCAAATTTGAATTTGGTGGGATTAATTCGCCTGCACCTTTTTCGCCATATGCAAGCATTGAAGGTATTTTAATTTTTCTTTTAGAACCTTTATTTGCTCCCACTATTCCTTGCTCAAACCCTGGAATAACTTCTTTCATTCCTATTTGAAAAACTAATGGTTTGTCTTTACCAACATTAGTATCAAATACTGTTCCATCTTCAAAAGAACCTGTGTATTCAATTTTTACCCAAGAATGATTTACAACTTTTAAACCATCTCCTTCAGTGTCATTAATGATTTCAATATTTTCAGCAAAAATAGCATTAATTTTAAAAATAATTAAAATAGTTATAAAAAATATTTTTTTCATTTAAGAGTAATATTAAAACCTTTATACATTTTTTTTCTTACTTTATTACAGATTTCTCTATACTGAGGCAATCCTGCTGGATAAGGTATAAATGTTTTGGGCTTACCTGGAATATTATCACCTTTGTACCAAGAATTTTTTGCTTTCATAAAAAGAGACTTGTTAGCTAGTGTATTAATTTTTTTAAACCAATTTTCAGCTTCTTTAGCTTCGGGTTCAACTGAAATACTTTTTGATTTTTCTAAATATTTAATAAATTCTGAAATCCATTCTACATGTTGTTGAATTTGTGCAGGAACATTGGTTAATACTGAAGGACTACCAGGTCCAGATATGATAAAAAAATTTGGAAAATTTGGTATCATTAAGCCTAAATATGTTATTGGACCATTTTTCCAATATTTGTTTAATTTAATATTTTTTCTTCCAGTCAAATTTAAAGACAAAATAGGGCCTGAAAGTGCATCATAGCCTGTTGCAAAAATTATTTTATCAAATTTTAATTCCTCTTTTTTTGTCTTTATACCATTTTTTGTAATCTTAATTATTGGATTTGTTTTTAAATCAATTAAACGAACATTTCTTTTATTAAATGTCTCAAAATAATCTGTATTTAAAGTTGGTCTTTTTGAAGTAAATGGATGACCAAAGTCTGTAAGTTGTTTTGCAACATCTTTGTCTTTAACTATATTGTTTATTTTTTCTTTTATATAATTGGAAACTATTTTATTAGCATCTAATTTTTTAGTTATATCACTAAAGCATGCTCGAAATGACAAACCACCGTCTAACCATGCCTTTTCTAGAATATTTAATCTTTTTCTCTCATTAAAATCAAAAATAGATTTTTTTGAAAATTTAAATGCATGCCCACCAGGCGTCTTTGTAAGTAAATTTTTAATTTGTTTATAATTTTTTTTAGTATTTTTAATAAATGCTTTTGTGAGTTTTTTATTCCTTGCAGGAACACTATAATTAGGTGTCCTTTGAAATACTGTGAGTAATTTTGCAGATTTTGCGACAATTGGAGCAATTTGTATACCACTTGATCCAGTTCCAATTTGAGCAACTTTTTGATTTTTAAAACTTATTTTTTTATCTGGCCACCTCCCACTATGATACCATTCTCCTTTAAAGCTTTTAATACCCTTAATATTTGGTACATTTGCTGCAGATAATGATCCAACTGCACTTATCAAATATTTGCAATAAAATACTTTTTTTTTATTTGTTTTTACTCTCCATAGATTTTTTTTATCTAAATAATCAGCTGAAATGACCTTGTTGTTAAAAATTATATTCTTTCTTAGTCTAAGTTTTTTATCTACATATTTGAGATAACTTAAAATTTCTTTTTGTTTAGGATATCTCTCTTTCCATTTCCAATTTTTGTAAATATCTTCAGAAAAAGTATAGCAATAAATATGACTTTCAGTATCACATCTGGAACCTGGATATTTATTCCAATACCAAGTCCCTCCTATGTCCTTACCTTCTTCAATAACAAGAGTTTTTAAACCTAATTGATCTCTACATTTATGTAACTGATAAAGGCCAGAAAAACCTGCTCCTATAATAATTGCGTCTAAATACAAATTTTTAATTAAATTGTGTGGTTTTTAAAAATTTTACTTCCACCTTTATTTTCACCACTGAGTAAATGTAACTCTCTTTGAAGTGAATAACCTACTTTGTCTTCTATGGTTTTTGCACCCACATGATCAAAAAAAGATGTAGCTGGCATATATCTATACGTAAGTCCCGCTCTTCTTTTTCCAGAATTATTTGCTCTGGATCCATGAAATAAATAAACATCATGCATTGAGAACATTCCTGGCTTTAAATGAACTGATTTTGCTTGGTCTTTGATTTCATCAATATTTTTTAAAGTTTGATTCAAGGTAACATTCGTAGACTCTAGTGTATTGTGCTCAGCTAACTTTTTATCTAAATGTGAGCCTGGTATATATTGTAGTGGACCATTTTCTTCTGTAACTTCATCAATTGATAACCAAACAGTTACTGACTCCAATGGTTTTATAGGCCAGTATTCACCATCTTGGTGCCAAGGTGTTTCTTTGCCATTTTTTTCTTTTTTACAAAATAATGATGACCCCCAAAGAATTATATCTTCTCCGATTAATTGCTTAACCTCTTGTATAATTTCTGGATACATTGCAAATTCCAAAAATTTACCGTCTCTCTCATACAAACCACTGACAAATTCATTATTTTCACCTTTATGATCTTCAAGATATTTATCTAAGGCTGAATTTAAATCTTTTATTTTATCAGAGGATAATTGAGTTGAGCTTTTTACTAAACCATCATTGTTGTAAGTCTTAATTTGATCAACCGAAAGCATAATAAAACATATTGAATATTTGTTTTATTGTCAAATTTTAAGTTTAATAAATATATATAAAGTCTATATTTATTTTTTGCTAATAATTCAAAATGAAAAATATTTATACTTGGTCAGCCAAACCTACACAACGAAATCTCACAATTGCTGATCTTAAATTTTTCAAAGGAAAAAAAAAATTTACTCAAGTTAGAGCAAATACATTTGATGAAGCCTTTGCAGCAGAAGAAGCTGGTATTGATATGATTGTTGCAAATGCAAAAAATATTATTGAAGTTAGAAAAGGTTCAAATAATTTATTCTTAACAGCGTCATTATTTTGGGAGGAATTTGTTACTAAAGAAGAAATTTTAAAAGGTGCGTTTAAAGCATTAGAAAATGGAGCTGACGCAATTTTTACTCCGAGAAACACTGAAGTTATAGAAATGTTATCTAATGAAGATATTCCTGTAATGGGTCATCTTGGTTTAGTACCAAGAAAATCATCTTGGTTTGGTGGTTTAAGAGCTATCGGCAAAACCCCAAAAGAAGCTCATGAACTTTTCCAAAAATTCAAAGATTTAGAAAATGCAGGAGCCTTCGCAGTAGAGGGTGAGGTT
Source organism: uncultured Pelagibacteraceae bacterium (assembly GCA_902556065.1). GTDB lineage: Bacteria > Pseudomonadota > Alphaproteobacteria > Pelagibacterales > Pelagibacteraceae > Pelagibacter. The sequence goes on along the minus strand of CACDUV010000021.1, from coordinate 11,060 downwards.
ATACCAGAAAATGTAATGAAAGAAATTTCAGATAGAACAAGCATGATAACTGTGTCTATGGGTTCAGGTAAAAAAACTGATGTTATATATTTGTTTATGGAAGATATTTGTGGAGATAATCTAATTCCCCCTAGACATGCAAAAGCATATGGAAATTTATTAAAACTCAAACAACAAGTAAATATTGAAAGATTAAAAGCATTAAAAGCTTTTAAAAAAGATGCATTAAGTGGAAAATTCCCTCAAAAAAAACAATCAGTAAGTATAAGCAACCAAGAATTTAAAAAATTTTTAAATTTATTGAATTCATAGATTATTTAATTTTTTTACTTTATAAGCAATTGAAATGGAAATCTTTGATTATATAATTCTTGGTGGGGGATCAGCTGGTTGTGTTCTGGCAAATAGACTGTCTGCAAATCCTAAAAATAAAGTTTTGCTTCTTGAAGCTGGTGGTAAAGATACTTATCCATGGATTCATATTCCAGTTGGTTACTTTAAAACGATGCATAATCCAAAAGTAGATTGGTGTTTTAAAACTGAACCTGATGAAAAAATGAACAATAGATCGATTAGATATCCAAGAGGTAAAACGCTTGGAGGAAGTTCCTCTATCAATGGTCTTTTGTGGATAAGAGGACAAAGTGAGGATTATAATATTTGGCGCCAGTTAGGTAATACAGGCTGGGGTTGGAATGATGTTCTGCCCTATTTTTTAAAATCAGAAAATAATGAATTAGGTAAAGGTGAGTTTCACAATGACAGTGGTCCGATTACAGTAGCAAATAAAAAAATTAATTTAAAGCTACTTGATGAATTTCAAAATGCTGCTGAAGAATATGGAATACCAAAAACAAATGATTTTAATACGGGAGATAATACTGGTGTAGGTTTTTTTCAATTTACAACAAGTTTTAATAAAACTGGTTTAAAGTTAAGATGTAGTGCTGCAAAAGGATATTTAAATCCAGTAAAAAAGAGGTCAAATCTAAAGATTGTTGTAAAAGCTCACGTACAAAAAATAAATTTTGAAGGAAAGAAAGCTATTGGGGCTAGTTATTATAAAGGTGATAAGCTTATTGAGGTAAAAGCCAATAAAGAAATAATTTTATCTGCTGGTGCTATTGGATCGCCCCATATTCTTCAAGTATCAGGCATAGGAAATAAAGAAAAACTAAAAAAACTTGGTATTGATATAGTGCAGGAGTCTAATGGTGTAGGTTTGAATTTGCAGGATCATTTAATGTTTAGGCCAGTTTACAAAGTAAAAAATTTAAAATCTTTAAATAGAAAAGTCGAAAGTTTATTTGGTAGGTTTATGATGGGACTCGAGTATATTTTTAACCAAAGTGGGCCTGTTACTATGGGTGCAAGTCAGGTGTGTGGTTTTGTTAAAAGCGATCCATCTAGAGCAACTCCAAATTTACAGTTTCACGTTTCACCAGTAAGTACTGATATATTAGGAGTAACCCCTATGCATGATTTTGAAGGAATAACTCCTACTGTCGCAAATATTAGACCCACAAGCCGAGGTGAAATAAATATAGTTAGCTCTGACAGTCGAGTTTATCCAAAAATTAAAATGAATTATTTATCAACTGACGAGGACAGAAAAGTTGCAGCAACTGGTTTAAAAATAATTCGTAAAATTATGCTGGAGACAGAGACTTTTAAAAAATATGAACCAGAAGAATATAGACCAGGTGTTCATATAACTGATGATGAGGAATTAGTAAAAGAAGGTTCAAATTTTACTCAGACAATATTTCACCCGGTTGGAACGTGTAAAATGGGTCAGGATGAAATGTCAGTTGTTGATGAAAAACTAAAAGTAAGAGGTATTGATAATCTTAGGGTAATAGATGCCTCTATAATGCCCAATATAACCTCTGGAAACACTAATGCACCTACAATAATGATTGCAGAAAAAGGTGCTGACATGATACTAGAGCATTAATGTTTGCAGAATATTTTACACCAGAACAGATTGCTATTTTAACTCAAATTATTTTTATAGATTTAGTTCTAGCTGGTGACAATGCCATTATAATTGGAATGGTAGCTTCCAAATTTCCTGTTGAACAAAGGAAGAAGGTTATATTTTGGGGAATTGGTGGTGCAGTAATTTTAAGAATAATATTAACCTTGCTAACTGCATATCTCTTACAAATTACTGGGCTAAGACTTATTGGCGGAATTTTACTTCTTTATATTGTTTACAAACTCTATGTTGATGTAATAAAAGGATCTGACACAGAAGAAGACATAAAAGTAGATAACTCAAGTTTTTTAAAAGCAATTTGGACTGTGTTGCTTGCTGATTTTACAATGAGTTTAGATAATGTTTTGGGTGTGGCTGGTGCTGCAGGAGATCATTATGGATTACTTGTATTTGGATTAGTTCTATCGATTGTTTTAATGGCAACTGCCGCAACATTAATTTCTGGATGGATAAAAAAATACAAGTGGATTGCATGGGTTGGATTATTAGCAATATTAATAGTAGCTGTTGAGTTGATTTATACAGATATTAAAATAATATTCTTTTAATGTATCTTCAAAAAATTAATCTTAAAAATAAGTACGCGCTAGTTACTGGTGCTGGTAAAGGACTTGGAAGAGCTTGTTCTATTGCACTGGCAGAAGCTGGTGCGATTGTAATAGCATTAAGCAGAACAACCTCTGATTTAAATAAACTAGAAAAAGACATAAAAAAAATTAAAGGTAAAGTGATTAAAGTTCCTTGTGATGTAATGAATTATGAAGAACTAAAAACAAAATTAGAAAAAATCAAAATTATTGATGTCTTAGTAAATAATGCTGGAACCAATATCCCTGAGCCTTTTGAAAAAATCAAGCAAACAAGCATGAACTACCTGGTAGATTTAAATCTTAAAGCTGCATTTAATGTTGCCCAATTAGTTGTAAAAAAAATGCTAAAAAATAAAAAAAGACCTGGCTCTATTATTAATATGTCTTCCCAATTGGGTCATGTCGGTATGGGTGGTAGAAATGTTTACAATATGACCAAATTTGGAATTGAAGGTTTAACCAAGGGTATGGGTGTAGAGTTAGCTAAAAGAAATATAAGAGTTAATACCGTTGCTCCTACGTTTGTTGAAACTCCAATGGTTAAAAATTTCTTTAAAAATAAAAAATTTAAAAAACTGGCACTTGGAAACATTCCAATGGGAAAAGCAGCATCTGAAAGTGATGTAGCAACAACAGTTTGTTTCTTGGCCTCACCTGCTTCCTCAATGATAACCGGAACATCAATTATAATAGACGGTGGATGGACAGCTCAGTAATAAATAGATTTCTTCTAATATTTTTCTTTTTTTTTTCAACTGCAAACGCGATAGAATTTCAGGGTAAATTCTTACAAGGTCATTTTATTTTAGGAAAAACAAACCCTGATGCTAAAATAATTGTTGGAAAAAAAAAAGTAAGAGTATCAAAGGATGGTTTTTTCGTTTTTGGTATTGATAGAGATCAAAAATATGATCTTACTTTTACAAAAATTTTTGATGGAAAAAAAACCACAATAACTAAAAAAGTTTTAAAAAGAAAATACAACATTCAAAGAATAGATGGCTTGGAAGAAAGCAAAGTAACTCCACCTGAATCAGTTTATAAAAGAATAAAAAAAGAAAATAATGCAATTGGTGAAGCAAGAGCAATTAATTCTGAATTACTGTTTTTTAAACAAAAATTTATAATGCCTGTTGAGGGTATAATTAGCGGTGTTTATGGTAGTCAAAGAATTTTAAACGGCAAACCTAGATGGCCGCATTATGGAATTGATATAGCAGCAAAACAAGGAACAATGATTAAATCATCAGGTTCAGGAAAAGTTACAATGGCTGAGGATGATTTATATTATACCGGTGGTACAGTAATTATGGATCACGGCCATGGAATTTCAACAATATATTCACATTTAGAAAATGTTTTAGTTTCTGTGGGAGATTTAATTAATCAAGGAGATGTTATTGGAACAGTAGGATCTACAGGAAGATCAACTGGACCTCATCTTGATTTTAGAATTAATTGGTTTCAAACTAGATTGGATCCAATGTCTGTTTTGAAAAATTAGAAAAAAAACATCCAAATACCAACAAGGATCAATATTAATCCACCCATTTGATTTAAAATTTTTAAATATTTTGATGCTATGATTTCTCTAAACTTACCGAATACAAATGCATATGAACTATCAAATATTGTAGCTACAAATATAAAGATAATTCCAAAATAAATTATCTGATAGCTGACTGGTTCATCTATATTAATAAATTGAGGAATAAATGCACCGAGGAATAAAAAGATTTTTGGATTAGTTAAAATGACTATTAATCCTTGGAGAAAATATTTTTTTTCAAATTTAGTTACCTGAGTTTTGTTTAAATCAATATCTGACTTGATTGTAATTACTCCAAGTAAAATTAAATAAATCGCACCTAAAATTCTTACATATTTAATAATCACCTCCAGAAAAGGAGAAACTAACTCAAATCCAAGTGCTAATAAAAGTAACAAAATTAAAACACCAACTTGGGTACCAAAAACATTTAATAACCCTGCTTTTACACCAGATTTTAAAGAATTAGCAATTATCAGACTAACAGTAGGTCCTGGTACAATCACTATTAAAAAACTTGCTATAACAAAATATAGTAATACAAAATCCATGTCAGTCTGAATTAATCAATAGCAACTTGAAAGAAAAATAAAATAAAAAAATGAAATTTAAATCAAAAGAAACACTAGGAATTATTTTTGCAATAATTGCTTACTTTTCATTTTCAATTCTTGATGCAGTTCAAAAAACTGCAATAATTCACTATTCTATATTTCAATTGCTATTAATTAAATATACTTTTGTACTTTTGCTAAGCATGATAGAGGCAAAAAGAGCTGACAATAACAATTTTTATAGATCTAATAATTTAAAACTTCAAATAACAAGAAGCCTACTATCTATTTTAGAATCTGGATTTTTTGTTTTATCTTTTAAACATTTGTCTTTGGCAAATGCACATAGCATAGGTGCACTAGCACCAATAATTATAGTTGCCTTATCAGTTTTTATTTTAAAAGAAAGAGTATCAATCAAAACTTGGATAGCAATCTTTATAGGTTTTATCGGAGTTATGATAATTATTAGACCTGCATCTGATGTATTTAGTGTGAATTCTTTAATTCCATTGTTAGCTGCTTTTTTTCTAGGACTTTATCAAATTGCAACAAAAAAAATAACTGAGTATGATGCTCCTGAAGTATCCTTGTTCTACTCTTCTTTAGTTGGGATTATTGTAACTTCAGTAATGGCATTTAATTTTTGGCAACCTATTGATTTTAATTCTTTATATTTCTTTGTGCCAATTGGTTTATTTTTTTCATTAGGTATATACTTTCAAATATTAGCACTTAAAAACGCAAGAGCTAGCATAATCCAACCCTTCCATTATACTTTAATTTTTTGGGCAATAATTTTTGGATTTTTCTTTTATGATGATATTCCAGATTTATTTACTATTATAGGCGCAATAATAATTACAACTTCAGGAATATTTGTTATTAATCAAACATCAAAAAAATAATTTTAAAACTTATATGACAAAAACACTTAAAGATAAAATTTCAAACAAATTGGTAAATGCTTTTTTAAATAATAAAATAATTCCTCCAATACCTAGCAAATTTACTAAAAAACTTACTGAAGCAGACAAATTTAGAAAATTGTGTGAAAGCAAAATTAAGGATCCAATAATAGGTTTTAAAGCTGGTGGTACAGGTATTCCATTAATGAAAAAACTAAAAGAAAAAGAACCTTTTATTGCATCTGTTTTTAAAAAAAACTTTATAAAAAGTGGTAAGAAAGTAAAAATAAATAAATATACTTTAGGTATTGAAGTTGAAGTTTGTTATTTAATTAAAAAAACTTTTTTTTCCTCAAAAGGCAAGATAACCAACAATAATGTATCTAAATATATTTCACACATGGCGCCTTGTATCGAAGTAGTTGGATATAGACAAAAAAGAAGAGGTATTACTTCTTTTGGAGATTTAAGTAGTGATTTTGGTGGAAATATAAAATTTTTAATAGGACAAATGAAAAAATTTAAAAAAATTAACATAGGTAATTTAAAAACAAATATTACAAATAAAAAAGCCAAGCAAAGTGTAGATGGAAATACTAATGCTGTTTATATTAATCCAATAAATTCATTAAGATTTATTTTAAATAAAGTTAAGAAAGATAAAATTAACTTAGATAAAGATTTTTATGTTTTTACAGGATCTACCGTTGGAGTTGTTCCAATAATTAAAAAAGGAATGTACTCTGCTAAAATTGATAAGCTTGGATCTGTAAAAGCTAATATTATTTAAATTTCAGATCTTGCCCTTAAACGTTCATAAATAAGTCTTGATTTAACTCCTAAACTTAAAAAAGGTTCAGGAGGTAACCAAGTTGGTTTATTTCTTTTTTCGATAGTTTCAATTTCTAAGCTATTTTTGCAAATTGCTTTAATTGCTATTTGCTCACCAAATAAAGTTCCTACACCAATACCTGAACCGTTATAACAACCAGCAGCAAATATATTGTTATCTATTTTTTCAAATATTTGAGAGCCATTCCTTGTTCTTGATACAATACCAGACCAAGAAGACTCGATTATGTCCTTAGGTAATTGAGGAAATCTTTTTTGTATTCCAATTTTTTGATTTTTTGATCTTTTTTGAAGTATTGACTTAGACATACTGAATGGAGTGTGGACTTCTGCGGTATTTCTTATCAAAATTCTTCTATCTTTAGTCATTCTAATTGTTGCTCCCATTGGTCTTACAGGTAAAACGCCCCACTCTTTTGGCTCACCAATAGATTTAAACTCTTCATCAGACAATCTTCGAGTCATACTGGCAGTCAAAGTAATAGGAAAATTATAATTTGATTTTATTCCTAATGATTTAAGGAAACCATTCGTAGCAAAAATAATATTTTTTGTTTTAATTGTTCCGTTCTTAAAATTGCAAGAAATAAAATCTTTATTTTTAGACCATTTTAATAAACACGAATTTTCATACAAAAGAACATTAGATGAAAGAGTATCAACCATTGCTCTAACTAATTTTCCTGGGTGAACTAAAACTCCACCTCTTGTATAAAGACCAATATTATAAAAATTAGTACCTAATCTTTTTGATAATTCCTCATTTCCTAATATACTGTTTTCAAATCCTAAACTAGCCAATGTATTTGAAAAATTATCTAAAATTTTTTTGTCCTCAATTTTTGAGGAAGCGAAATATTTACCACTTTCATTCCAGTCACAATTTACTTGGTGTTCTTTAATAAATTTTTTAACAGCTTTTATTCCTAAATCATAAATTTCAGTTTTTTTTTTGTAACTATCTAACTTTTTATTTGAAGTAAAACCGTCATTAAGAGTAGTATCAACTAAGTATCCTGAATTTCTGCTACTAGCACCTTCGCCTGCCAATTGGGCGTCTACTATTATAATTTTTTGATTTTGACGTAATTGACCTAATTTTCTCGCAGCAGATAATCCGGTGTAACCTGCACCAATTATCAACCAGTCACAATCTGTATTTGATTGAAGTGTTTTAATTTTAGTTCGGGGTATTAGATCATTAATCCAACTACAATTATTGTCATTTATTATACTCATTTGAAAATTAAATTATTTTACATTAAATAACGAACCTCTGTTAGCACTTTCTAAAGTTTTCTTTTATGATTTTAAGAATTTCTGATAAGAAATATTTATAATTAAATGAAAAAAATAATATTTATAAATATAATTGTTATTATTTCTATTCTAATTACACTTGAAATTTTTGCTCGTATCTATATTTCGATAACTAGAGGAAACTCTACCGCTGGATTATTGGAAAGAAATCAAAACTTAAGATATCAACCTTTTACAATGTATGGTCATGATTGGATGAAGGTTTATAAAGAATTTCATGAAAATTCAAAGAACAACGATGATTTTAAAGTATTGCTAATTGGCGGAAGCACAGCTGAAAGTTTTCCAGCAGAGATACTAGAAAATGAAATATTTGAAACCACAAAAAAGAAAGTAAAAGTTTATAATTCTGCTCATGGCGGATATATTTCTGCACAAGAATTAATTTTAACCACATCTTATTCTAGTTTAATTAGTCCAGACTTAATAATTAATTTAAATACAGCAAATGATATTGTTTACAGTATAAGAAAAAACAATATAGCTGGTACATTTGGATTAAATAATACTTACAAAAATATTTTAACAAAGCCTTACCTTGCTCCATTCATTTACATATTGCAACAATCACAACTTTTTAATGGATTAATCCGTTTAAAAGCAAGAAGAAACCAATTCAACATTAACAATTATGAAGAACACATAGATGTATTAGTTAGAAATATTAATAATATTTATTTATATTGCAAAGGTGCAAACATTTCATATCTAAATGTAATGCAACCACATGTTATTTTCAAAAATATAAAACATGAAAATGAACAAAATTTTAAAGCATATGATTATAGGTCAAAAATTGTTGAAGATTTATACAATCTAACTAGAGAAAAAATTACATTAAATGAAGAAAATTTTTTAGACTCTAGATATATCTTCAATGATAATCCTAATCATATTTTTAGTGATGATGTTCATTTTATAAATAAAAAAGGTTATGAAATATTGGCAAATAGTATTTCTAAAAAAATCGCTTTCTTAATAGATAACGATAAACATTAAATATAGTTAGTCTAACTCAAAATCTTTTCTATAATCTTTTTTTAAACTAGCGCTTTGTTTTTTTTTGTCTAAAATACAATTTCCAATTACAAGATAATCTAATTCTGTTCCCATAAAACAGTTAAAAGCATCTTTCGGTGTATTTACAATTGGTTCTCCTCTAACATTAAAAGATGTATTAACAATTATAGGGCATCCTGTTTTCTCTTTAAATTTAGAAATTAAATCACAATAAATTTTATTTGTATTTGCACTTACTGTTTGTATTCTAGCTGAATAATCTACATGCGTTACTGCAGGCACTTCAGACCTTTTAATATTTAGTTTTTCTATTCCAAAAAGTTTTTTTTGCTCTTCATTCATTTCAATTTTTTTTTCATTTGCTATGTCAGCAACTAAAAGCATATAGGGGCTATCAACCTTCAGATTAAACCATTTTGATATATCTTCTTTAAGTATTGAAGGAGCAAATGGTCTAAAACTTTCTCTATATTTAACTTTAAGGTTTAAATTTTTTTGCATTTTTTCAGATCTTGCGTCACCTAGAATTGATCTTGCACCTAAAGCTCTGGGTCCAAATTCCATTCTTCCTTGAAACCAACCTATTGCTTTTTCATTAATTAAATAATTTGAAGTTAGATCAATTATATTTTCATAGTCAAAAGTTTCAAATATTGCTCCAATTGATTTTAATTCTTTTTCAATTTCATCTTGTGTAAATTCAGGACCTAAATAAGATCCTTTCATATTATCATTATGATTAATTTTCCTATCATTTTTTTGATCTAAGTGCCAAAAAGCCAAAGCTGCGCCTAAAGAACCTCCGGCATCTCCAGCAGCTGGCTGTATCCAGATATTATCAAAAATTTTTTCTTTTAAAATTTTTCCATTTGCCACACAATTTAAAGCAACACCGCCTGCTAAACATAAATTTTTAATTCCAAATTCTTTACGAATTGAAATAGCTAATTTTATCATTATTTCTTCTGTAACTCTTTGTATTGATGCAGCTATATCCATATGAAATTGAGTAATTTTTTCATTTATAGGGTTTCTTTCTTTTTGACCAAACAATTGATTAAATTTTTTATTCGTCATTGTTAAACCTGTGGCATAATTAAAATATTTTTGATCTAATCTAAAACTTCCATCTTCTTTGATGTCTATTAACTTCTTTATTTTATCTTTGTAAATTGGATTCCCATAAGGGGCTAAACCCATTAATTTATATTCACCACTGTTAACTTTAAATCCAGTATAATATGTAAAAGCTGAATATAATAAACCAAGAGAATGGGGGAAATGGATTTCTTTTTTAATATCTAATTTATTACCATTTCCAACAGCAACGGTAGTGGTTGCCCATTCACCAACTCCGTCTGCAGTTAAAATAACAGCTGTATCAAATGGTGACGGGAAAAAAGCACTTGCTGCATGACTTAGGTGATGATCCGAAAAAAAAATATTTTTATCTGACTTATACTTCTCATCATGTTTCTTTAACTTATTAAATAAAAAGTTTTTTTGAAAAAGCTTTTCTTTAATCCATAACGGCATTGCTTTACTAAAAGAAGTGAAACCTTTTGGTGCAAATGCAACATATGTTTCTAAAAGTCTTTCAAATTTTAAAAATGGTTTTTCAAAAAAAACTATTTGATCAACTTCACTCAACTTTAATTTTGCATAACTTAATACAAATTCTATTGCATTGTAAGGATAGCTAGAGTCATGTTTTTTCCTTGTAAATCTCTCTTCTTGAGCGGCAGCAATTATATTACCATTTTTTAAGATACATGCGGCACTATCATGATAAAATGCTGAAATACCTAAAATTGAAGACACTTTAAAAAATTGTATAAATAAATGGAGCCACTGCAGAACCTTGGCTTAAAATAATTAACCCTCCAAATAATACCAAAACAATAATGATTGGAAAAAGCCAATATTTTTTTCTAACTCTCAAAAATTCCCAAAATTCTTTTATAAAATCCATATTAAAATTGATTTTTCATTTTACTTTTAGGTCCATTTTTTTCAATCCAATATGAACTTTTTTTATTAAATTTAATTTGTAACAAATCCTTTTGAAAAAGCTTCATTAATAAACCTATTGGCGTTACAACCATAAAAAAAATTATACCCATTACTAATGGAGAAACAATTTTTCCAAGAAAAATACCAAATTTAAACCAAAGCTTATTTAATGGAGTTAATAATTTTGAATTTAGTAGACCTAATATAAGAAAAATAAAAGAAACAAATAAAGACCAAATTCTTATATTTTCA
>CACDUV010000020.1 GCA_902556065.1 uncultured Pelagibacteraceae bacterium | reverse complement strand
TTAGCAATGTCAACTGTTGGAGCTTGTGCTGGTTTTGGAATGTGGCTAAGTGTATTGGCTATTATATTTTGGTTTATTAAAGCATTGTCTCAAACAAATTCTAAAACAAAGGAATTTTAATGGAAATGGGTCCAATAATTAATGGTGGTATAGCTTTTGCTGCAGTCTTGATACTCATGGTTTTAAATATCCCAATTGGGATTGCAATGTTACTTGTTGGTTTCACTGGATTTGCATTAATATCGGGTTTTGATCCTGCAATTTTTGTTTTAGGAACAGCACCCTTTGATGCGGTATCTAAATATACCTTATCTGTACTTCCTCTTTTTGTTTTGATGGGAAATCTTGCTAATAGTGCAAACTTATCGAGAAATTTATATGATGCTGCTTATGCAGTTGTTGGTCACTACAAAGGTGGTTTAGCAATGTCAACTGTTGGAGCTTGTGCTGGTTTTGGAATGATTTGTGGATCTTCTATTGCAACTGCTGCAACGATGTCCCAAATGGCAGGACCAGAAATGAAAAGACACGGTTATAGTGATGCTTTAATAAGTGGTTCTATTGCATCTGGAGGAACTCTTGGAATTATAATCCCACCAAGTGTTATTTTGGTAATTTATGCTTATTTAACTGAGCAATCAGTTCAAGAACTATTCTTTGCAGCATTAATTCCAGGTCTAATAGCAGTAATTTTATACATGATTGCGATTAGAGTTTATCTCGTAATCTATCCATCTCACGGAGGTTATGGAAAAAAGATGCCCCTTAACGAGAGAATTTCAGCAATTTCAAAAGTATTCCCAATTTTTTTAATCTTTGCAATTATAATGGGTGGTCTTTATTTAGGTTTCTTTACTGCAACGGAAAGTGCTGCAGTTGGAGTAATCTTGGTTTTGATATTTATTTTTGCTCGAGGGCAACTGACTTTAAATTTATTAAAAGAAGCATTATGGACAACTATTAAAACTGTTGGGTCCTTATATTTAATTGTAATTGGAGCAAGTATATTCAATTACTTAATTACAGTTACGCAACTACCTTTTGCTGTTGTTGATTTCATAAATTATTTAGAACTGACACCATTAGGAATTATATTGGTTATTTGTGTAATCTATCTAGTCCTTGGAACAGTTATGGACTCGTTGGCAATGTTATTTTTAACAATCCCTGTTTTTTTTCCAGTGATAGTTGATGCAGGTATAGATCCTGTATGGTTTGGAATATTTGCTGTGATAGTCGTTGAGTTTGGATTAGTTTCTCCACCTGTTGGAATGAATTTATTTGTAATTAAAGGTGTGATGCAAAATACACCTCTTCAAACTATTTGGTTTGGAACAATTCCTTTTTTACTAACCGATGTAATTAGAGTTGCGCTTATTATTGCTTTTCCTGCAATATGTTTGTATTTGCCAAGCTTAATGGCATCATCATAATTACCAAACACCAATCATGATGCCATCATCTTTAGTGTAATCTCTTTCTTTAGTTACAAACTCGTCGGTAGCTGCAACTCTATTTTTTCTATCTATAATTCTTTTCAAAAGTAATTCTTTCATTTCTTCTCTAATCTTTGAATGTTTTTCAGATTTTCCTAAATCATTAAATTCGTCTGGATCATTTTTTAAATCAAACAATTGTGGTTCAAATCCTTTGTAATAAATATACTTCCAGTTATTATTTCTTATCATAAAGGCTCTTGCATCTGAGGCTCCTATATTCAGAATTTTTCTTGCTTCATTAAATGCATAATCTATTTCACTAAAAACAAATTCTTTCCAATTTTTAGTACTTTCTCCCTTTAATAATGGAATTAATGAATCTCCTTCTAATCTATGTTTGCTCGCTGGACTTTCTACTGCATCCAAAAAAGTTGGCAGTAAATCGATGGCTTCAATAAATCTCTCTTCTTTTGTACCTCGAGTTTTATTTGCATAATCACTTGGATCATAAATAATCATTGGAGCTCTAACTGATTGCTCATGAAATAATTCTTTTTCTCCTAACCAATGATCGCCTTGGTAGTCTCCATGATCTGAAGTAAATACAATCATCGTATCATCCATATGACCTGAGCTTTCTAAGAATTTAAATAACCTTCCTAAATTATCATCAATTTGTTTTATCAACCCCATATATCCTGCAAGAACTGTATTTCTTACTTCGTCTTTTGAAAAAGTTTTGGAAATACTATTCTCCATAAACGCTTTATAAACTGGGTGATCATTATTTCGTTCAGCATCATTTCTATGAACAGGATAAAATTCATTAGCAGAATACATATTGTGGTAAGGGGCTGGTGCCATATAGGGCCAATGTGGTTTGATATAAGATAAATGTAAAAACCACGGTTTATCTTTACTTTCTTCTATAAATTCCATTGCTCTATTAGTCATGAAAGCTGTTTCAGAATGTTTCTCTGGAATTCTTGCAGCCTTATTAGAATTTCTTAATCGCCACCCACTTAGTATTTCACCATTTTCTCCTTCTGCAGAGTTTGCCCAATCATTCCACGGATTGGGCCCATCATATCCAAGCTTATTTAACCATTCATTATACGATAAAGTTTTTTTTGAATTTTTAATTTGATTGTTTGGATGAAGTCCATCGTCTCTTTCATAAGGATCAAATCCTGGTTCACTAACAATTAATCCTATTTCAGTATCTTTAGTAATACCAAGTCTACTCATACCTTCTAAATCTGGTCTCATATGTGTTTTGCCAACAACTCCAGTTCTTATTCCTGATTGGCGTAGATAATCTCCAATAGTTAATTCACCAATTGGAAGTGGAACCTGGTTCCAAGTTGATCCATGACTAAACACAGTTCTACCTGTATAATAAGATGCTCTTGAAGGACCACACACTGGTGATTGTACAAATGCAGATTCAAACTGAACTCCTTTTTTTGCTAAACCATCGATATGAGGAGTTTTAAGATGAGGATGACCATAACAAGAAAGATAATCCCATCTTAACTGGTCAGCCATTATAAAAAGAATATTTCGAATTTTTTTCATTTTATTTTGTAATTAACATTGGATGTAATGTAAAAACTCTAGATGGCTTAGATTTAATTTTTGGTAAATATTTATTATTATAGGTATCTTTGTATTTTTTGATAACCACATCTGAATTTTTATAATCTGGATATTTACTTACATACACCATCAAATAAGTAGAAGATTTTATAAAACTTTTTGAAGGTTTTTCAATTGATCCCCATCGATCACCCCCACCTGGACACGAGATTGCATAGATTTGATTTGTTTTAGAGGGATCCATTATTCCTTTGATTACAAAATCTGCTCCGTTATGCAAACTTCGATTATCCACATTATAATTAAATAAATCTCGTCCCGTTGCATCCTTTAATAGAGAGGCCATCATTAAAAGATATCCATAACTATCAGCATTATATTTTAAACCCATACCACTTCTTTGAGTATCAATAGGAAAACTACCATCTGGTCGCATATCATTAACTGCAAGCTTAACCACATCAATTGAATGTTGCACTGCTTTCAAGTCATTAACCATTAATCCCCAAATCATAGTAATATAAGAGGTTAAATAAGCTTTATTATCTTGCCTATCCTTCCACCTGCTTTTAGCAACTTTTTTTACTAAATTATTTAACCAAGATCCTAAAATCTTTCTTTCTTCTGCATCAAACTTATCCGCAATAACAGCTGTTGTTGTTAAGATTGAATTTATTAAAACCATCATTTGCCAATCGACAGGTTTTTTTCCCCACGAAACATTAATACCTTTTCTTAAAGCGTCTTTTTGAGCCCAATCTAATAATACCGTTTTAATTTTATCTATGTTTTCCTCATTATTACTAGCTCTTCCTGCATATGCTGCCTCTTGAAAATAATTCATTGCAAAATTAGCTTCTGCTACTTCTTCACCGTAACTTTCATCTAGTTTTATTTTCTCAAGTGGTTTTGGTGCTCTGCTTAAATTTAGCTTGTGCTTATCTTCATTAGATAATTTGTAGAAAGGTGTTATCCATTCATTTTTAATAAAATATTCTTCTTTTTGTTTAGTTAATTTATATCCAAAGCCTTCACCATAAGTTGGGTGCTCAAAACACTCTTTTGCTTTATTGTAAGCATTCCATAAAGCTTTTGTTTTACTTTTTGATAAAACTTTTTTAGGTTTCGAGGTTAAATCTAAATCTTCATAATTATCAATACTTTTTGCACAAGCAACTTGTGAAAATATTAAAATATAAAAAGTAATTAAAATTTTTTTCATTTAATTAAATAAAGTATCTACCTCAATTTTCTGTCTTTCTAATTTATCACAACTATAACCTAGCTGTTCTAATTTAAGCTTTGAGCATTTTTTTTTAGCATATCTAATTTCATCATAATAATTTATTTGTGTATGTGGATGAACACCGTCCTCTGCCATTCTATATATTCCAAATTGCATTGCTGACTTATTGCTCCATTCTTTTCCTTCGTTGGGTGGTTTTATAGGTCCTTGATAATGGTAGACCAGTTTGCCATTGATCCACATTTTCAGATACCCACTATCTTTTGAAGTATAGTTAACATTCATTATAACATCATTCCATTTATCGAATACTTCATTTCTATCCATAATTTTAACATTTGCATTCTCTTTCCAGCTAACTGAACAACCATCATTACCTTTTGCATTTTTTTTTTTATAAATTTCTGGTGCATTACAAGCCGTACGTCTTTGCCAATAAAGACCTTCTGGCGTTAGATCAGTGTTAAACATTGGTGCCCAATCACCATCATTATGAATTTGCCAAATTGAATTATGCCCCTCCAAAGGAGTATCGAATTTCTCTACATACCAGGAGATCGTATGCCAAACATTTCCATTAAAAGTAAAACTTTTATCTATATTAGAGGGTAACAATTCATATCTTTCAGATCCAAAAGGTCCATTTTTACAATCATCTGATCTTTTAGATGTTTTACCACAACTTCCGCTTCTTAATTCAAATCTTAAGGCGGTCTTTCCATACCTTACATTGTCAGTTATTTCTTGAATTGCGTAAGGCTTCCAATGTTCCATTATATAACTGAACTTCCATTTATGTGGCCACTTATAAAAAACATCTCCTTTTGTTTTTATTACTCTATTTTTTTTGATTGTTAATGTGTTTGACTCTGCTGGAATGCTCCAGAATAGTGATAAACTAAAAAATATTAATAAAATTTTTTTCACTATCCTCCAAAAGCGACTTGACTTGAATAATGCAAATAACAACCTTTTTCATGCTTATCAGTACATTCTTTCATAGCCTGTTCAATAGCTTGCTCTTTACTGTCTGTTCTTACTTTAATTAAAACCTTATCGTCTAATTTATTTTTTACTATAGCAATATATTCAAAACCTTTTCCTGAAGGTTTAATTTTTGATAAATCAGCATAAGCACATGCACAATTGATACCGTAGCCATGACTCCACCCTATTTTTGTCCAATATCCATATGGTTCCATATAATATTTAATAATTTTTTTACTTACATCAGTATTTGGAAATCTTTTTAAATATGCATAAGCCCAACCTAAACTATTGTCACCAAAATTAGCTTTCAAAACTTTTTCTCTTTGTTGTCTTTCGGGATCAATATACTTTTTCTTCTTTACACCAGATTCTGGATAACCAAGATATGAAATTAAAAAATCAATCATTTTATGAACTGTAACTCCTTTTTTTGTTTCATATGAGTAAAGATCGTAACCTTGATTTTTAAAGATTTCTGCAATCATTACCATTCCGCCTACAACCTGAGTAAATTTTTCTAATCCTCTAATACTTCGTTTGCTATGTTTCTCTTGTTTTCTAATCTCCCATGGAGAACTTCCATCTTTTCTGGTTAGTTTAAGAGCAACTAAATAATATTTAAGACCTGCCTGGAAATATTTATCATTTCCACTGATTACACCCCACATTGTATAAACTCTTGCTTTAGAGGCTTCAGTATGATTTGCAGGAGGAAATTTATCTCCTGGTTTTCCTGAACCATCTAATTCTCCAATTGAGGTTTTGGCAACCACTCTTTCAAACCAATCATAAAGTATTTTATCTTCGCTCTCTGTTAAGGCATTAGCTTGTCTCAAAAGATCATAACCAAATAACATTCTAACTATTGTTTGACGAACATATTCCAGGGTATCTATATAACCAAAATTACCTCCCCATGCTTCACCATCAGAAATCAAAACTTGATAGGCATCTGCTTTAGCCCATAACAATAATTGTTTTTTTAAAGCTTCTAGGTAAACCTCATCACCTGTTGCCATCCAGTGAGAATTAAGTTGATTTGTATTATCTACCATTTTAGCTGCTGGATTGTCACCAGTTATAGGTGTAGCACCATCTTGCCATTTAAAACCTCTTCCTTCTAACATTGGTTCAATTACTATTTGTTTTCCAGCTTTAATTTTTTGAGCATAGCCTGTTTGAAGTCCACACAATCTATTTGAGTTTTTAAATAATTTAAGTTTTTTTTGTCTTTCGATAATATCTAGATAAATTAAAGATCCTGGTTTATTTACTTTAAAATCTTTTAAACTAATTTTACCTGGAACTTTTAATTTTTTTGGTGTTTTTCCTGCAATTGAAACTATAGGGCTTTTAAGTTTGGGATAATCTTCTGCAAAAGAATTAGAAATAATTAATAAAAATATTATTGATATTCCTAAAAGTTTTTTCATTTATCTTTTTTTTCAATTAACTCGAAAAGTTTTTCTTTTGTTTTAGCAACTGCCACTGCATCTGCCCAAACTGTTGAATCTTGTGAAGTATTTTTATCAATAGCTGTTTGAGCACCATTAATATAAATTCCAGAGGCAATAAAACAATTTAGTCTTTTTTTTGTAGCTGTTCGGCCTGTGTAATCTACTATTGGTTTCTCATTTCCATCAATCCAAACTCTAAATCTTCCTTTTTCACTTTTTGTAGAGTTTATTAAATGTATTGTGATACTTGTCCATTCATCTGCACCGTTATATTCATTAACTTTAAATCTTTTTAATAACCAATGTTTTTCATATGGTTCTGAAAATTGTAAATTCGCTTTTAATTGACCTTTTTTATAGGTAATCATAAAAGTTATAGTGTCTCCTTTAGGATGACATTGCATTATATGGAAATTTCTTGATTTATTGAATGGGAATAAAATATTTCTTACTGGTTTAGTTGCCAAATGTATCCAAGCTTCTCCGCCCTCTTTTGATAAAAGTTTAGTCCATTTTTGTTTATCTCTAGATTCATTATGTACTGAACCCATATGATGATCACACTCTTTAAATTCCCAGTATTGTGGATTACAATTTTCATATGAGCCTGTAATTTGATAAAATTCTTCTCCATGCCACGCATGATCTTTTGATTTTATCAATCCCATTTCACCGTTCTCTATAATATCTCCTCCAATTACAGAAAAGGCAGCCTGGTTACGTTTTTTCTTGCCACTTTTCCAATTCCAATTTCCACCTACTTTAATTCCAAGAATTGGCATTTGTTTTTTTTTAATTCTTAAACCTTCAATTCCTGTATGGAATGCAGCTATGTTGTGATAAAAATTTTTCTTATCTTTGATCCAATATTCTTTATCAATCCAATCTTTACCGCTAACTCCATCTTTTTTCATTTTTTTAATTTCTTTGTATTGCTTTTGCTCTTCTTTAGAATAATCGCTTAAATCTAGTGCAAATGAATGCGTGTTTAGAATAATTAATATGATAAAAACAAATATATTTTTCATTAGTTATTTTTTTATTTTAAAGTTAACTTGTTGTCCCTTGATTTAAAAGTCAGCACAACCAGACTTTATTCTGATTGAAAAATATTATTTATTAATAATTTGATTGTCAATAATTAGAAATTGTTAATTAAAAATCTAAGATTTTTTTAGATCCATCATTATATGTAAATTCTACTTGTTTTTTTGAAATACTTTTTATTGATGTGAATCCATCATACTCAGCAATAAATTCATTTAATTTCTTTCTACCTTTTTTGCTCATTTTTTTTCCTGGAGCATTTACACCAACATCGATGATCAGCTCAGCTCCATTTAAAAATGCTTTTACCCAAGCTTTTACTGGAGCACCGCAAGTCATAGCTTCAGTTAACCAAATAGGTTTATTTACATCTACACTTTTTAATAAGGCAGCAAATTCATCCACCCATAGTTCTCTATCACACTGTCCATCTGGACCACTTATATGGTGAATATTTGCGATATCAAAATGATCTTTGATTTTTGGCAAAGCAGATTTCCAAAATTTTTTGCTTTCCGGAAACATTCCTGCAGCACCAGCCATAACAATTACTGCATCTGGCTGCTTTTCCTTAATTACCTTAGAAGAAAAATTAAATATTTCTACAAAGTCTTCCTCACTTCCTTTGAAGAACATTTTAAACTCAGGCTCGTTCATAATATCCC
The DNA here is from genome assembly GCA_902556065.1 of uncultured Pelagibacteraceae bacterium. GTDB lineage: Bacteria > Pseudomonadota > Alphaproteobacteria > Pelagibacterales > Pelagibacteraceae > Pelagibacter. Next base: position 8,922 of record CACDUV010000020.1, on the reverse strand, counting down.
AATATATAATTGGTTTAGTTAGGCCGGGCATGTCATTTGAACCATCTCCGTCATAACGATCAACTAATTTTAAAAGGAATGTTTTGTAATCATCCATTGAGCAAGGTTTACTTAGATATTTGGTAAATTTTTTTCCAAATGGACTTTTTGCTTTTTTTCTTTTGCATGATTTTTGTTCCCAATTCGCATGAGGCCAAATAGTAGCTAAAATTGTTTGATTATGTTCTTGCGCATAAACAACATATTTGTCTGCCTCTTCCCAATTAAAGTTTCCTTTTTCTTTTTCAATATGATTCCAAATAAAAGGTCCCGGATGAGGTCTAACCCATTGACCATCTTTACCTCGCATTTTTTTATCTCGCATTTCAGTAAGCTCTCCAAATCTTGAGTTTGCAAAAGATGTATTTGAAATCAGATTAAAAAAAACAATGAATAAAATAAATCTAGTAAACATTTTTATTTTTATTTAGGATCTCCTGGACCACCTGGCCCTGGATCGCCTGGTGCACCTTGTTCACCTGGAGTACCTGGACCGCCTGGACCTGGATCACCTGGAGCACCTGGACCTCCCATTGCTCCTTCAACTGCTCCACCTATATCACCCATAGCGCCGCCCATGCCGCCCATGGCTCCACCCATGTCTCCCATAGCACCGCCCATGGCTCCACCTTCAGGTCCGTCCATGGCTCCACCGATGTCTCCCATCGGACCCATATCACCTGGACCAGCTGGACCTCCTGCCATAGCGCCTGCCATAGCTCCGCCCATTGTTCCTGACATTCCATCTTGCATAGCGCCGCCCATGGCTTTACCCATAGCACCTTCACCCATGCCTTCCATTCCCATTGCGGCTCCCATTGCATGAGAACCCATAGCTGAAGCCGCTACTCCTTGAGAAGCCATAGCTGATCCCATTGCAGCACCTGCTAATCCTCCTGCTCCTTCAGCTGCCATTGCAGCACCTGCAACGTTTCCAATTGCAGCTCCAGGGTCAACTCCAGTTCCCATTGCAGCAGAGACTTGTCCTAAATTCATTCCACCTTTCATACCACCTTCTAATCCTTCAGGAGCTCCAACCATTATGTCTCCTAATTTGGCACCCTCCGGACTTCCTACTAAACCCATACTTGCTGCCATTTCTGGATTCATTTGTGCATCTAAATTCATTTCTCCCATGCCAACCATTCCACCACTCATTGCTGCAAGGCCCATATCTCCACCTTCCATTCCCATAGCTCCGCTTAATCCTTTCATTCCTTCAGCTCCCATTGCAGCCATTGTTCCTTGGTTTACTAATCCAACTTCCATCATATCTCCCATTTGACCGGCAGATAAATTTCCAGACTTAGCCATTTCAGCGACTCCTTTGATTGCTTTACTTCCAAGTCCAGCAACGTTAGTTGACATAATTGTTGATACATCCATTCCTGCAATTCCCGCTGCTCCCATGCTTGCTACCATTCCTGGGGTTAAACCTGTTTGCATTGCCATATCAGCCATTCCTAATTTATCCATTTCTCCAACTTCCATTCCAGTCATGTTTGCCATTGCTTCACCCATGTCAGCTTTAGACATGTTTTCCATAACTCCTTCCATCATCATACCACCTGACGGATTAGTAGGATCTAAAGCTTGTCCCATACCTAAAGCTGTCATGCCTTCAGGTGGCGCCATTGCGCCAGGTAATCCTCCAGCTAAAGATGGTTTAGCCATGATCATTGCACCCATCATCATTCCTGATTCACTTACATTTTCTGGCATCTCTATAGCTTCAGGCGCGGACATATTGTTTGCAAAAGAATCTTTCATTTGCATTCCTTTTTGAATAGCATTCTGTTCCTTTGGTGCTTTTCCTGAAATTGCTTGACTTATCATTCCAACTGTTCCTGACATAGCTGAGGAAATTCCAACTTCTGGATTAGCAAATGCTGTTTGCAATGTTTGAGCCATTTGATCCATTCCCATCTCTTGCATTGCTTTTCCAATTTCCTGCATTCCCTCCATACCACTCATACCTTTTGCCATATCCGTCATGCCTTCCATTCCAATACTTGTCTCCATACTCTTCATCATTTCTTCACCCATGCCTTTGGCACTCATCGTAGCTACTATAGCACCAGTCATAGATTGACTCATTTGCCCCATCGTATCAGGATTGGCTGCTAACGTTTCTAGTGCAGCAGTTGCAGCACCAACTGGCAACGCATTCAAAGCTCCTGCCATCATGGCGGGATTCATTCCCATCTCTGCAACATTCATTGATGCAAAATCTCCTGGATTAAAATTTGCCATATCAAAATTAGCTGAACCAGTTATGGCTTCCATATCTACTAAACCTGAATTTGATAACCCTTCCATTGCAGCTCCCATACCAATACCTTGAGCATCTAACGAACCCATCATTCCTTTTGCGTCAAATCCTGCAGCACCTAAAGCATTCATCTGTCCAGCCATTTTTTGTAAAGATACAACTTTTCCAGCACCCATTTGGCCGGCTATACTTGACAAGGCTGCCATTTCCTCTGGAGAAAAATCATTTGCAAAATCAATTCCAGTCATATCCAAAGCTGTAGGATCTGGAATAGCTCCTAAAGCCATATCGGTAACACCCTCAACTAACGACATTGCCTGTACTGCAGAGGTAATATCTCCTTTTGCTAAGCTTTCTGTTGCAAATTGCATTGCAGTTTCAGCCTGAGCAATAGATACATCTAAAGCTTTACCAATATCACTCTTTGCTTCTCCTAAAGCTTCCGTTGCGCCAGAAATATTCTCCGCAACTTTGCTTGCATCTGCTGCTAATTGATCTGCTGCAGCTTGAGCTGAATTTCCTGCAGCCTCTGAAATTCCTGACATTGTAGTTATATCGTTTGCTTTAACAGTAAAGTTAAAAAATATTAAAAATATAAATAAAATTTTAGTTATAATTTTCAAAGTGATTAATTACCTTCCTCTATTTTTTCTTGCGCTTTAATTGTAGCGGCTCTTTGAGCATTTACTTTAGCTGTTGCAATTTGTTTTTTTAAATTAGCCAGGACAGCTGCTCTTTCAGATACTTCTGGAGTTAACTGTTTTACTTTCTTTTTCTTTTTCTTTTTATTTTTTTTATGAGCAGCTTTTAACATTTTACCTGTTGCCCAAAATTTCAATACTGCTTCAGATGCTTTTGCTTTAGGAGAAATGTTTAAACTCATTCTCATTGCTTCTCTACCTTTTTTCAAACCTTCTAAAGTTTCAACTTTTGCCTTTTTATCATTTAGCATTTCGTTAAATAAAGCCTCAAAATAAGCCATATCTCTAATCATGTTATGCTGATATTTGTTTAAACTTGACTTCCCTTTAACAAATCTCTGATAAACTTTTTTTCCTGCTTCAGCTTGTTTTTGTTTGCTCTTAATGAAGCTTTCGTGAAACATTCCCTCTGGATAATCTATCTTTTCATAAATAAATGCAGCGGGTCTTTCGCTTTCAGGCCAATCAATTAATTGTTCATATTTTTTACAGTAAATGCAGTCTTTCTCTTTTTTATCTTTTTCTTCTGCTGCCTCCAAATTGGAGGTGGAAAGAAAAATTATTAATAATAAAATTAATAATTTAAATATATGTAGGGCAGATTTACTGCCAATGTCGCCTGGCTAAACCTCTCATTAGAATACTCTATAACTAAATCCAAATTTAAAATAGCATTGTTTAGTTAACAAAAATGAGGAATCCAAAAATAATGTTCAATCAGAAATTGTATTTAAAAAATAATTATAATTTTTTTCATTTACCTTTTTTGATAACTGAATAACCTATTTTCTTCCAATTAAAGTCTCTATGAATAGCAATTGTTGCAACTATTCTTCCTCTTTCAAAATCTATTGTAAATATTTGGCCACCATAACCATCCATAATAAAAATTGGTCTATTTTTCATTCCCTTAAGTCCTGTATGAAAAAAACCAGCATAATATTTGGTAAGACCAAATGAGTCCTTGTTATTTTCCCATCGTTCATTTTTTTTAATCTTTCTCTCAAACAAAGATTTTAAATATTTTCCTTCACAGGTATCATTTTGCCAATCATCCAACATAGCTTTTGACATTCTCAAATAATCATATCTTGTAGCTAAAAAGGTACTATGAGTTGATCGATCACCTGGTTCTGAGGTTTCAGGTTCAACAAAATACATACCATGTTCAATTCCAACTTTTTTTCTGAAAATTTCATCTAATAATTCTTGATATTTTTCTTCGCCAATTTTGAAAATTATATAATTCATAATCAAAGGAGGTGGAAAATTATTATAAGCATATTTTCTTTTAGATTTAATTATCTCCTTAAATTCATTCTCCATTGCTTTTTTAATTGTTGTATTAGAAACAGAACGTCCAGTTTTTTTATATCTATTACTAGGATTATCTTTTGAAAAATATGCCTGATCTCCGGCTGCCATATTTATAAGATCAATAATTTTTTGATTATGATAAATACTATTCTCTATTAAAGGCCAATCATTTATTTGAGCATCTATACTTTCAATGTATCCTTTGCATATTGCATGTCCCAGAATATAGGATGCTAAACTTTTTCCAACTGATTGAGAATGAAATTGAGTTTCATTGGTAAAAACTTTTCCAAATTTATCTTTTGGACTTATTTCATCAACAACAATTTTACCATCTTCGTATAACAAATAACTCAACAGTGCAGTTTTCTGTATTTGTTTTTTAATATATTTATCTTCTCTTAAATCAAATTTGAATTGATATGGTTTATCTGAAGGTTTGATATCACTATATCTCTCGTTAGTAGTCCAATTTTGATGAACATACATCCAATAATAAAATAACAATGTTTCATAATTTGCTTTTACGTCTTTACCTTGTATTTTTTCAGGAATTTCAGAATTACCGTTATAGGTATTTACGTTATGATTTGGAATAATCTTTTTTTGTTTATCGCAATCATTGTAATACCAAAGGTTGCTAAATTTTACTAAATCTTGACATACTCCAGGTTGTTCTACAAATTCAACTTTATAAAATTCAGTAAACTCATTTTTTGCTAACCATTTATTAAATTTAGATAAACGCTCTTCCTGTCTGTCTGCTTGAGCAGATACATTTAATAAATATAAAAATAGAATTATTAAAATTTTTTTCATTTACCTTTTTTGATTACTGAATGTGCTATTTTTTTCCAATTATAATCGTTGAATATCGCATTTATTACAATTATACGTCCACGATCAAAATCAATCATTATTGATTGACCACCATTTCCATCCATTCCCATTACAGCTCTATCTTTCATTCCTGTATATCCTGTGTGAAAAAAGCCTGCATACTGTTTAGGGTTGAACCAATTGCTATTATTATCCACATTTCCTTGGTAATTTTTTTTCACTCTATTATTAAATACTGTTTTAAGATATTTCCCAACACAAGTATCATTTTGCCAATCATCTAACATTGCTTTTGAAATTCTTAAATAATCATATCTTGTAGCCCAAAAATGACTATCCAATATTCCATCTTCATAAGTTGGAATTCTATCTTCATAATTTTTTTCATAATCCTTCGTTCTAAATTGAACACTATTTTTAATTTTTGCTTTTTCTTTAAAAGTTTTATCTAATATTTTTTGATAATCTCCATTAGACTTGAACCATATATAGTTATTTATTAAAGGTGCAGGTAATCCACTATAATTCCATTTTTGTTTCTTTTTTGTAGAATTTTTAAAAATTTCTTCCATAAGATATTTAATTGTATAACCGCCTGCTGTTCTTCCAGTTTTTTTTACTCTATCTTTAATATTAATGTATTCTTGATCTCCAGCTGACATATTGATTATATCGATTATTTTTTGACCATCATAAAGTGTATTTTTTATTAGTGGCCAATCATCGATTTTAGAATTTACTCCATCAATATACCCTTCGCAGACTGCATTTCCTAAAACATACGATACAAGTGTTTTGCCAACTGATGATGAAAAAAGTTTAGCATCTTCGTGTAATAAAATGCCAAAACGATCTTCGGGACTTTTCTTGTCTACAGTAATTTTACCATTTTCAAATAATAGATAGCTCATCATAGCTGATTTCTTGAGCTCTTTATCTACCTTTTTATCCTCACGTAAATCGAATTCAAATTCATATGGATTTGATGAAGCCTCGGTTAACCATTTTCCACCCATCAAATCGGCTTTTTTACTTCTTACAAATCCATAATATAATAAAGTATCATCACTAATTTTTTTTGCATTCCATGGAATTGAGTCACGAATTTTACCATCTTTTTTTTTAAAAAATTTGATTTTTAGATTATTTGTAACTTGAGGTTTATGACATTCAAGCCAGAACCACTCGTTAGTTTTAACCTTTGGTTCATCAAAAAGACCAACCTTTGGTACTTTTAAACCATGTTTTTGAATTAATTTTTTGCATCCTGCTTTATGTTCAATATTTACATACTGAGTATGACCGTTGTCTAATAACCACTTGTTAAACGCGTTAAGATATTTATCATTTGCAACAACATTGCTGGACAAAAATACTAAGCTAAAAATAATAAGTATAAGTTTTTTCATAATTTAAATCTCAAATTAATTATACTTTGTTGTCCCTTGATTTAAAAGTCAGCACAACCAGACTTTATACTTACTTAATAATTTTACTTTACAAAAGTATCATTAAATTGACTAGATACTCTTACAAAAGTAGTACATTTACTTAATTGTTTTAATGACGGTGCTCCTACATAAGTACAACTACTTCTAACACCACCAAGAATATTTAAAACAGTATCGTTTATTTTTCCTCTATATTTAACTCTAACTTTTCTTCCTTCGCTACTTCTATAATCTGCTAAACCACCATAATGTTTTTTGTTAGCAACTTCAGAACTCGATCCATAAAATTCGATATATTTAGAACCATTTGCTTTTACTATTTTTCCTTTTCCCTCATCATGACCTGCTAACATTCCTCCAAGCATCACAAAGTCTGCACCCCCACCAAAACCTTTTGCAACATCACCAGGGCATGTACATCCTCCATCAGCAATCACATGTGCACCAAGACCATGAGCTGCATCAGCACATTCAATAACGGCACTTAGTTGTGGATACCCTACTCCTGTTTGAATTCTAGTTGTACAAACACTTCCAGGTCCAATTCCAACTTTTACGATATCTGCACCACTTAGAACTAATTCTTGTGTCATATCTGCAGTAACAACGTTACCAGCAATAATAGTTTTGGTTGGGTATTTATCTCTTACTGATTTGATAAAATTTGTAAAATGCTCTGAGTAACCATTAGCAACATCAATACAAATAAATTTGAAAAAACTAAATTCTTTCAAAACCTTATCTAAATTTTGAAAGTCTTCTTTTTTAATACCCACACTGAGTGCAATATTAGGATAGATTTTTTTAATATTTTTATTTTCTTTTATTTTTTTTACATCATGTTGTTTTGTTAAACATGTGATCATTTGATAATCATTTAATTTTTCAGCAATACTTAATTCACCAACACCGTCCATGTTGGCTGCCATAATTGGAATACCCGACCATTCATTTTTACTGTATTTAAATCTGTAAGTTCTAAGAAGATTGACGTCTTTTCGACTTTTTAATGTGCTTCTCTTAGGTCTGAATAAGACGTCAGAGTAATCTAGCTTAAGCTCTTCTTCAATTCTCATCGCTGAAGAGGCTATAATTTATAAAATTGTATTTCAATTCAAATTGTAGCCTGTGGATAAGTTTTTCATTAAGCTTTAAAAAGCTTCTCAGATAGATTGTCTAGTTTATCACCCCAGAACACATCTTTTTGAATTCTTTCAAATTCAACATCAAACACGGTAGACATTGCTGCTGCATATACTGCTCTTGCATCAATAGTTGAATTTAAATCTCGGCCTTCGAATAATTCTTTTTTCTTTAAGCCTGGCCAATCAGTATGAACTTGAGCTTTTTTAAGTAATCCTCCAGCCATTAAAATGGCTGAACCATAACCATGCTCAGTACCATTGCTTCCATTTTGTTTAATAGTTCTTCCAAATTCAGTAAGCGTAACTATTAGAGTATTATCAAATGCTTCTTTTGACATTGATTGTTTCAATCCTTTTATAATTCTATCGTAGTCATTAAGACAATCTGCATGAGCTCCATTAGTTCCTCCTTGAGCAGCATGTGTATCGAAACCATCAACTTCAAATACTGCTACTCTGGGACCATTAAGTTTAGATAATTGCTCTCCAGCATTTGATGCAAGAGACCAATTTTCTCTACTTCCTAAATTTTTAAGATCTCTGGTCATAACAATTTTTAAATTTTCTCCCAATAATTTCTCATCATGGTCTTTATATGCTTGTTCAATTAATCCCAATGTCATTTTAGATGGAAGCCTATCTCCTACTGGGTAATAATTATTATTCATAGGTACACCTCTAATTAATAATGGCATCGGTAAAGCTAATGCTAAACCTTCACCTGTAAGACCAGCTATTTTCATTCCTCTACCAAGCCAACCAGTTTTTTCTTGGTAAGGTATTTTCCCACCAGACTCCATTAAGTTTTGACCATCAAAATGTGATCTGCCTGTATAGGGTATATTGGTTGCATGAACCGCTGCAGCTTGATCTTGATCCCATAATGATTTGAAGGATTTTAATGACGGATGTAAATCAAAATCACTTGTTAGTTTTAAAGTTCTATCAAGATTGATTTTGCTTCTTAATTTTTCAAATTTTTTATCATTCTTAATTGGAATAGCACACAACCCATCCATTCCTCCTCTTAGCATAATAACTACTAAATTCTTTTTAGTTTTATTATTTGCTAAACTTGAAACACCAAAACCTGCAAAATATAATGAGGTTAATGCAGTAGTTTTTAAAAAATCTCTCCTATTTATCTTCATGCTTTC
>CACDUV010000019.1 GCA_902556065.1 uncultured Pelagibacteraceae bacterium | reverse complement strand
TTTAAATTGTATAAAAGAGGTAACTCTGTATTTTTAAAAATTCCAGCACAACACCAAGAAATAATTTCTAAACAAGTTACAAAAAGATTTAAAGCCCTTGCGCGAGAATTATTTTTAGAGCCGAGAGTAATTTACTCAAATAATTAAAATTTAATTTAATCTATTACAACTTATAAGTTAGTAATTCTTTTTTGTGAAACCAAAATATACTTGTTCTTAATTTTAGGTATTACTATTTAAAGGTTTGAGGTTTTTAAAAAATGATAAAATTCATTTTTTCTAAATTTTTTATTAATTAATTTAATATTGTTTGTTAGTTTTAAATTTTTCAATCTTTTTCTAAGAATAATTTTTTTGCGATATAAACAGCAATTAACATACCAATTAATTCTGCAATTATATAAAAAGGAGTGTTCAAATAACTTATACCGGTAAACGACTCTGTGAATGTTCTTGCTATTGCTACAGCAGGATTTGCAAAAGATGTTGATGAAGTAAACCAATAACCAGCTGTAATATACAACCCAACAGATGCAGCTACAGTAATTTTACCTGACTTCATGGATCCAAAAATAATAATTATTAGTCCTAATGTTGCTATAATTTCTGATACAAAAATATAGATACCATCTCTTGATTTTGTCGATAATTCAAAAATCTGATGTTCAAAAAAGAAATTAGCTAAAGCCACACCTAATAAACAACCAAGGATCTGAGCTGAAATATAAAAGGGTAGAAGACGTTTTTTTAGTTTTCCTGTAATTGTCATAGCAATGCTAACAAATGGATTAAAATGAGCTCCAGAAACATCTGCAAAAACAGTTATTAGCACAAACAATCCAGCTCCAGTTGCTATAGTATTTGCAATTAGCATTACCGCTGTATCATTGGTAAGATTTTCTGCCATTAAACCTGACCCAACTATGATCATTACTAGAAAGCAACTTCCAATAAATTCTGAAAGAAAATATTTATTTTTATTTTTCATCTAGCCAATCTTTAATTTTATTGCTTATAATATTGAAAGTATTTCTAATGATTATTTGCTTTTCTTCGTCATTAGCATTTTGAAGTTTAGTTACTGGATCGTCTATATCCCAGTGTATAATTTGGTTTTTATCAGGCCAAATAGGACATACCTCATTATTTGCGTTATTGCATACCGTTATTACGTGATCCATCTTTATTTCATTATTGATAAACTCTTCAAAGTTTTTAGAACTATAATTAGTTAGATCATAATTTTTATTTTTCTCTAAAAAACTTCTAACATCAATATTGATTTTTCCTGATGGATTACTACCAGCGCTAAAAGCTTTAAATTTATTCGAGTATTCGTTATTAATAATACTCTCAGCTATAATGCTTCTTGCTGAATTTCCTGTGCATACAAATAAAATATTTTTCATTAAAAAATAATTTTATAAATACCGATTACAAATAATGGAATTTGTAATCCAAAGTTAGTTAAAATGGCCTTATCCTTTAATAAGAAACCTGAAATTGTCCATCCGACAACACCAAGCCCATGAAAATAAATATTCAGCGGGTAAATATTAAGATTTGTAAGTAAAATACCAGTTAACACTAAGAGTGTACTTATCCACTTTAGATATTTTTTTAAAAATGACATTCAAAATTTATATGAATGTTTTGTTAAGGATTTATTACAATAAACTTTAATATGATTTAATTTTTTTGAAGTTCATAGATAGAAACGTAGTGTTTCTTCTTAGGCAGTGGGATTATGGTTGGAACTTTAGTTAATCTTGGTTTTATCGATTTATTTCCTACAATAATATTTTTGTCATAATTTTCTAAATTAACCTCAGGATGAGGATTTCCATCATTAATTAGAGGCCATGCATCACATGCTCTATAACCAAATAAAATTAAGGGTCTTGAGTTATTCATTTGGTTGTGTCCAGAACCATGAACTGATCTACAATGAAAAAATACTACTGTTCCGGCCGTTCCAGTTATGGAAACACTATCCTTAGTTCCTATTTTATTTTTCTTAGTGTCTATTTTTCCAACAAAATAATTTTCTTTGCTGTGGTGGCTGTACAATTTCTTTTTGTGTGAATTCTTTATTATTTTAAGTGGCCCATTTTTTTCATAGCAATCATCTAAATATATACCAACTGTAATTAAATCATCGTTCGTGTGAGGGTAAAAAGCCCAATCTTGGTGCCATCCAATTTCACTTCCTTTTTTCTTATTTGGAAGCTTAAAATTTAATTTACCTAGATGAAATCTTACTGTTCCACCTAATAATTTTTTAGCTATGGATATAATCCTTTTATCTCTAGATAATTCGTAGAAAACTTTATGCCTGTTCTGAGGATTATTTAGTCTTAAAATTTCTTTATTTTTTGAAGTATCTGAATTGTAAACAAAATGGTAATTATCATAGGACTGAGTTCCATTAGTACCATTACCTTTTTTTCTTTTTTTTTCTTTTGAAATTACTTCATTAACAATTTTATTTATTTTATTTATCTTTGATTGAGAAATTAGATTTTCTTTAACTAGAAAGCCGTTTTTTTTAAATAAATTTAAATCGTTCATTAAATTTTATTATATGAAATAAAAAAAAATTCTCTATATCAATTAATTTAATGCAAAATCTTTGATTTTATTGAATTCAAAGTGATCTGCTATATCCTTTTTAGCATAATAAACATCTTGAACTACTCCGTCTTCATTAATTAGAACATCAGTCACAGCTATATCTAAATGACCTTTTATTCTTGTAGGAATATATCCTTTCATCATAGCAGGAATAATTTTATGCGCTTTAAACAACATTGCGTTTAGTGTTTTACTCACTGATCTTTCAATCTCATATTTTTGAAAATATTCAAAATTTTCATCTGCTAACACTGTGAATGGTAAATTTTTGTGTTTATCCATATATGATTTTAAATTATCTACTGGTGAATGAAATATTCCAACATGCGTAAAGTTATTTCCAAGTTCACTAAATCTCTTATTAATTTCATTAAGTCTTAGATTGCAGAAACTACAACCTGCAATTCTATAAAAAGTTAATAAGACTTTTTTCCCCAAGGTTTGAGATAAATTAAATGAGTTACCATTCTGATCTGGAAGAGTAATTTCCTCTAATTTATCTCCAGTGCTTATTTTCATATTCTACATTATATAGAAATATGAACGCTGTGTTAACAGCCTTTAAACGACGCAGACATATTTCTAATTAAATTGAAATATAAGTCTTTTCCTGGGTCTAATGTTGCTCCTAATGGATCAACCACTCCAGTTTTAATATTCATATCTTTTGCGACAGCTTTAATAATATCAGGGTTAAATTGAGGCTCTGAGAACACACAAGCAACTTTATCGTGCTCAATTATCTCTCTGATTTCTGCTAATTGTTCTGCACCAGGCATCACATCTGTATTAACAGTAAAAGCACCTAATATATTTACATTAAATCTTTTCTCAAAATATTGATAAGCATCATGGAATACAATTGAAGCAACACTGCTACTTAAATCAGTCATTACATCAATTGTAAGTTTATCGATTTCATTTAAAGCATTAGCTAAATTGCTTTTGTATTTAGCTTCATTTTTTGGATCATTTTCAATTAAATGTTCTGCCATTTCATTTAACATAGCTTTTGCATTAATTGGGTCCAACCAAATGTGTGGATCAAATTCACCATGCGCATGTCCATCATGATCATCATGTCCGTGGTCATCATGATCGTCTTCCTTTTTACCATGATCGTCGTGATCGTGGTCATGATCATCTTCTTTTTTACCGTGGTCATCATCATGTCCATGGTCATCATGATCGTCTTCCTTTTTACCATGGTCATCATGTCCGTGATCGTCATGATCATGTTCGTCAAAAATATTTCTTTCTCTAAATTTTAATACTTGCAAACCTTTAGTTTCCATTAATTCAATTTTTTCTGCTTTCTTCGCAATTGAACTCAATGGTTTTTCTAAAAAACTCTCTAAATCTTCACCAACCCAGAATATTAGGTCAGCATTTTGCAGCATTTTTGCATGTGAAGGTTTCATTGCAAATCCGTGTGGAGATGCATATCCATCAACTATTAAATCAGGTTTAGCAATACCATCCATTAAATAACTGGCTAATGAATGAATTGGTTTAATAGAAGCAACTACTTTTATTTCAGCATTTGCTGGTGTAAAGAATGTTAGAATTGATAATATTGAGAATATAATTGGTATTTTTTTAATATTTTTCATAATAAGTAATTTAATTGGTTGTTATAATATAACGTTATGTAATAATATAACATTTACAAGTCAAGCAATATATGAGCTCAGAAAATAGTACATTAGTAAAATTAAATAACGCTGGTTTTAAACAAAATGATAAATGGCTAGTGGAAGGTGTTTCATTAACTGTTGAAAAAGGGAAAATCGTTACCCTTATTGGGCCTAATGGATCAGGAAAAAGTACTACCGCAAAAATTGCATTAGGAATTTACAAAAACATAGAGGGAAGTGTTGAAAAATATACAAATAAAGTTGGATATGTTCCTCAAAAAATATCTATTGATTGGACCTTACCTTTAAGAGTTTATGATTTTATGCTTTTAACAGAAAATATTAAAGAAGAGGCAATTGATGAGGCGCTTACGTTAACAGGTGTTATCCATCTTAAGAATAAAAATTTAGGAAATTTATCAGGTGGTGAATTTCAAAGAGTTTTAATCGCAAGAGCTATTTCAAAAAAACCAGAACTATTGGTTCTTGACGAACCAGTCCAAGGCGTTGATTACACTGGTGAGATTGCTTTGTATGAACTAATAAAAAGAATTTCTGATACACTAAATTGTGGAATCCTATTAATCTCACATGATCTACATACGGTTATGACCGCAACTGATCATGTTGTTTGTTTAAATGGCCACGTTTGTTGTTCAGGTACACCAATGGATGTTGCTAAAAACAATGAATATAAATCCTTATTTGGTGAAAAAGCATCTCAAATTCTTTCTGTTTATGAACATAAACATGATCACGTTCATTCAGAAAAAGGTGAAATAAAGAAAAACTAATATGTTTGATGATTTTTTTATAAGAGCATTGTTTGCAGGAATAGGAATTGCTTTTGTTACAGGTCCATTAGGTTGTTTTGTAGTATGGAGAAGATTATCTTATTTTGGTGATACATTAGCTCATTCTGCACTTCTTGGTGTAACAATGGCATATACTTTAGATTTAAATATAGCTATTTCAGTGTTTTTAATTTCTTCAGTAATTGCATTAATCCTAATTCAACTACAGAAAAAAACTAATTTACCTGGGGATGCTTTGCTTGGTCTTTTAGCACATTCCTCATTAGCTGTCGGATTAGTAGTAATAGGTTTTTTAACCTTTATTCGTTTTGATATTATGGGTCTATTATTTGGTGATATATTAGCCGTAACAACTGATGATTTGTTAATCATCTGGACTGGAGGCGCAGTAATTTTATTAGTTCTAAAATTAATTTGGAAACCATTGTTTGCATCTACAGTTAATTATGAGTTAGCAGAAGCAGAAGGGTTAAACCCTGATAGAGCAAAAGCTATTTTTACAATTCTTATGGCTGCTGTAATTGCCATATCAATTAAAATGGTAGGGTTATTATTGATTACAGGTATGCTAATTATACCAGCGGCTATGGCTAGAAATATCTCAGACAGTCCTCAAAAAATGGTAATATTTTCAATTATTGGTGGATTACTGTCTGTTGTATTAGGTTTGTATTCTTCATTAGAATTTAATACATCTTCAGGACCATCAATAATAGCTGCCTCGTTAGTATTATTTATACTGTCTTTATTTAAAATAAAACAATCGATTAAATTGAAAAACTGATAACATATTGATAAGAATTTAAAGATGCAAAAAGAACATAACCTTTCCAAAAATCAAAAAATTATTTTTGACCTAATTGATAAATCTGGTGAACCAATGAAAGCCTATTCAATCCTTTTTAATGTTCAAAAAAAAGGAATTAAAGCACCTCTACAAGTTTACAGGGCATTAGATAAATTAGTTGAAATAGGAAAAATCCATAAGATTGAAAGCAGAAATGCTTTTATAGCTTGTCAAAATTCAAGCTGTCAGGTTTCTAAAGCGACAGCTTTTTCAATTTGTGAAAGTTGTGAAAATGTATCTGAAATAAGTAATTCAAAACTTTCAAAATATTTATCTAATTTTTCAGATGACTCTGGAATGAAATATAGCAAATATAATTTAGAATTTTTTGGTTTATGTAAAAAATGTAAATCAAAATAATGAGCACTGTATCTTTAAGTTTAGAAGAAATATTTGAACTTGCTAAAAAAACTCTTTTAGCTAACGGTTGTGATGATGAAACTGCATCAATTCTATCAGATTTAATTAGAAATGCTGAAAGAGATGGATCTGTATCACACGGTTTATTTAGATTACCAGCATACGTGACTGGTCTTAAAGGTGGAAAGATAAATGGCAAAGGGAAGCCTGAGGTTAAAAAAATATCTCCATCTGTAATTAAAGTTGAAGGAAATAATTGTTTAGCACCTGTTGTTTTAAATAAAGGATTGCCTGAATTAGCAAAAGCTGCAAAAGAAAATGGTGTAGCTGTCTTAGCAATAAATAACTCACATCATATGGCTGCTATGTGGCCTGAAACAGAAAAATTAGCAGAGGAAGGTTTGGTAGCATTTGCTTGCACATCTTATAAGCCTGCTGTTGCACCTGCTGGTGCTATAAAGCCTTTATTTGGAACAAATCCAATTTCATTCGCTTGGCCACGTCCAGGTAAAACACCAGTTGTTTATGATATGGCAACAGCTTCAATGGCAATGGGTGAAGTTCAAGTTGCTAAAAGAGAAGGGCACAAAGTTCCACTTGGAACAGGATTAACTAAAGAGGGTAAAGAAACAACTGATCCAGGTGAAATTGCTGATGGTGGAGTTTTATTACCTTTTGGTGGTTATAAAGGTTCTGCAATTGCAATGATGGTAGAATTATTAGCAGGTGCTTTAGTTGGTGATAACTTTAGTTACGAAACTGCTGCTAAAGATAATAATGATGGTGGTCCTCCAAGTGGTGGTGAATTTATACTAGCAATAAGTCCAGATAAAACTTCAGGAACTAACTGGCAAAAACATGCGGAAGAATTTTTTGAGAAGATGAAATCTATGGGTGAAGTAAGATTACCAGGAGAAAGACGTCATAAAAATAGATTGGACACTGGTCCAAGAAATATAAACGAAGAGTTGGTTAATAAAATTAAATCTTTAAGTTAAAGTAATTTCAATTGGAGTGTGATCAGAAGGTTTTTCTCTTCCACGAGGATCTTTATTGATATTTATATCCTTAATTTGATCAATTAATGAATTAGACACTAAAAAATGATCAATTCTCATTCCATTATTTTTTTGCCAAGCACCCCTCATATAATCCCAAAAAGTATATCCTTCTTTCTCTTCATTAAAATATCTAAACACATCGTTAAAACCTAAATTTATCATCTCTCTAAATTTTTTTCTGATTTCTAATCTATATAATGCGTCATCCTCAAAACTTTTTACATTGTAAACATCTTCTGCTGATGGAATTATATTAAAATCGCCAGCTAGAATTAAATTTGGATTTTTCTTGGATAAAGTTTTTAGTTGTTTAATTAATTGATCAAGCCAATTTTTTTTATAATCATATTTTTCAGTATCAACAGGATTTCCATTTGGTGTGTATATATTTATTAATTGAATAGTTTTTTTCTTGTGCTCAAATTCAGCAGAAATTATTCTTGATTGTTTTAATTTATCTTTAATTAAATCAGTTTTAATATTTTTTAATTTATTTTTAGATATAATTGCTACACCATTGTAACTTTTTTGACCAAATACGTGGCTTTCATAATCCATTGAAGAAAAATCATCATAAGGAAAATTGATATCCTCAGTTTTGATTTCCTGCATCATTAAAATATCTGGTTTATATTTTAATAAATAACTTTTGATATTTTCAATTCTTGCTCTTACAGAATTTACATTCCAGGATGAAATTAGCATTAAAGTGAAAAAGAAACACCACAACCACAAGAAGATTTTGTTTGCGGGTTAGATATTTTAAACTGTTCACCTATTAACTCAGAAACATAATCAACTTCAGATCCTTTAAGTAAATCTGCAGAAGTTTTATCAATTAAAATATTTTGATAATTTAGATCATCATCTTGTTTTGATTTTTCAAAAGTGAATTCGTATTGAAATCCTGAACAACCACCACCTTTAATTGCGATTCTAAAAAATGAACCTTTATCTTTTTTTGCTAACAAACTTTCTATTTGTTTTAACGCATTATCTGTAAATTTAATTTCTTTAATCATGTCTCAACACTGATATTACTAATATAATACTTAATTATTTTAATTAAAGGATGAAAAAAGACGCTTTGTTAGGGGTATACAAAAGTAAAGGCAGACTAATTAAGGAAGCTAATTCAAAATATCGATCTCCTTTTCAAAGAGATAGAGATCGTATTATTCATAGTGCATCATTTAGAAGGTTAAAGCATAAAACCCAAGTATTTGTTAATACTGAAGGAGATCATTTTAGAACTAGGATTACTCACTCAATAGAAGTTGCTCAGATAGCAAGATCGATAGCAAAATATTTAAAATTAAATGAGGATTTAGCTGAAACTTTAAGTTTAGCTCATGATTTAGGTCATACTCCATTTGGTCATGCTGGAGAAGATGCCCTACATGAATGTATGGAGAATTATGGTGGTTTTGATCACAACCTTCAAACTCTTAGAATTGTTATGTTTTTAGAAAATAAATATTTTAAATTTAAAGGGTTAAACTTAACTATAGAAACGTTAGAAGGTCTTCTTAAACATAACGGACCCGTTGAGGACATTAGTTTGGTTAACAAATTAATAGGGATAAAAACTTTTAAAGGTAAAATTAAATTTAATTCATTTCCATCTCTTGAAGCTCAAATTTCAGCTATTTCAGATGACATTGCATATAACAATCATGATATTCAAGACGGAATAAAAGCTAACCTGTTTAAAATGGAAGAATTAGTTGAAATAGATTTTTTTAAAAATATTCATAAAAAATATAAGAATAAAATTACTAGTAAAAATTATAAAATTGCAATTTATCAAATTATAAGAGACTCAATTGATCTAATGGTTAGAGATCTATTAAATAATACTCAGAAAAATATCCAAAAGCTTAAGGTAAAATCTTACAAAGATGTGCCTAAATCTAATGAGTTAATCGTTTGTTTTTCTGATCAAATTAATAATGCAGAAAAAGAAATTAAATCTTTCTTAAGACACAAAATGTACGATAACAAGTCAGTATTACAAAAGAACCAAAAGGGTAAATCGATAATTAAGAAATTATTTAAAATAATTAAATCAAAACCAAGAAAATTTTTGTCTAAAGATCAATTGACTAAAGATCAATATAGAGCTATTTCAGATTTTATATCTGGAATGACGGATAGATATGCAATTAACCTTTATAACGATAATAAATGAATATTTTTGAATTATATTTAGATAAGATTAAGTCTATAATTATTGATTTAAATAAAAATAATCAACTAGAAATTCCTGATAGTTTTAATGGTATTAATGCAGAAATACCTCCACCAAAATTTGATTGTGATATTTCAACAAATGTTGCAATGGTTTTGTCAAAAATCAATAAAACTTCACCACTAGAGCTTGCAGAAAAACTTGCTCCTGAAATTAAAAATAAAGATAGCGAAATTGAAACTATATCTGTAGCAAAACCAGGTTTTATTAATATAAAATTTAAACCATCCTATTGGTCAAATTTTATTAAAAATATTACAGATAATGCAGATAGTTTTGGAATAAATAAAAAAGAGAAAAAAAATAATTATTTAGTAGAGTTTGTTTCGGCAAACCCAACAGGCCCTTTACATGTAGGACATTGTCGAGGTGCTATTCTAGGAGATGTTATCTCTAATGTTTTAACTTTTAATAAACACCAAGTTACAAAAGAATACTATGTAAATGACTATGGTAACCAAATTATAAACTTTACTAAATCAGTTTATTTTAGAATTAGAGAGCTTCATTTTAATGAGACATTTCCTAAAGATAATCCTGATTTGTATCCTGGAGATTATCTAATTGATTTTGCAAAAAATATTATTGCAAACAATTCAGGTCTTAACTTTGATAATTTTGATGAAATTAATGATAAATTGACTGCTTTATCTATTGAACAAGCGCTTATGCTTATCAAAAATAATCTAAATAGTTTGGGTATTAATCACGATAATTTTGTTAGTGAAAAGAACATTGTACTTAACAATGAAGTTGAAAGTGTAATAGATTTTTTAGAAAAAAATAACTTCATTTATAAA
The DNA here is from genome assembly GCA_902556065.1 of uncultured Pelagibacteraceae bacterium. Classification (GTDB taxonomy): domain Bacteria; phylum Pseudomonadota; class Alphaproteobacteria; order Pelagibacterales; family Pelagibacteraceae; genus Pelagibacter. The sequence goes on along the minus strand of CACDUV010000019.1, from coordinate 7,063 downwards.
GGAAAAATTAAAGCACCAGCTGGTGAAGATAACAAGGATTGGGTTGAGAGGGAGCAATTATTATTTAAATCTTCAGACTTTGGTGACGATAAAGATCGTGCACTTCAAAAATCAGATGGTGCATGGACTTATTTTGCAAGCGATGTTGCCTATCATAAAAATAAAGTTGATAGAAAATTTGATTATTTAATCAATATACTAGGTGCAGATCATGCTGGTTATATAAAACGGATTACCTCATCTGTTGAAGCTCTTTCAGGAAAAAAAGATAAATTAATTTGTAAAATTAGTCAGTTAGTAAAATTAATAAAAAATAAGAAACCTTTCAAAATGTCAAAAAGAAAAGGGGATTATATTACGGTTGATGACTTGATTGAAGAAGTTGGAAAAGATGCAACGAGATTTATTATGCTTAACAGAAGTAGTGATGTTGAATTAGATTTTGATTTTGATGCTGTTAAAGAAAAATCTAAAGATAATCCATTATATTATGTTCAGTATTGTTACGCTAGAATTTCATCTGTCTTTAGACATATAAACAAAGATTTAAATTCAAAAATTGAATTAAATGATTTAAATTTTGTGTATTCAAATGATGAAATTAAAATATTAAAGAAATTATCTGAGTGGCCAAAATGTATCGATTCTGCAAGCACAAAATTAGAACCACATAGAATACCTGTTTACTTATACGATCTAGCATCCGAATTTCATTCTTATTGGAATTTAGGAAAACAATTTCCAGAAAAAAGATTTATTAATGATCAAAAGACTGTGTCACCAGATAAACTGATCTTTTTGAAGGCTATTTCCAATGTTATTAAAAAAGGTATGGATATCGTGGGTGTTGATACGCCCAATCAAATGTAATGCTTAAAGAAATAAAGTACTTAATATTCATTATGGTAATACTTTTATTTATTTTTTTTACAGGAAAATATTATTTTTCAGATGAACATAAAAAAAAATCATTCAGATCTCATAAAAATATTGATGAGAAAATAAAATTATATTCAAAAAATTTACCAGTTTTAGAGAATGATACTCAAAATGTTATTGAGTATGTTAAGCAACCAAACAAAAAGAAAAAGAAAAAATTTAATTTTTGGAAATTATTAGATAATGCTAAGTAAAAGAAAATCTTTCATAGTTGGTTTAAAATCAACAAAGTTATCTAATAATGAAATTCTATTTCTTAAAAAACATAAACCTTGGGGAATTATTCTCTTTACCAGAAATATTAAGTCTTTTGATCAAGTAAAAAAATTAACCTCAAGTATTAGAAAAATTTTTAAAGATAACAAATATCCAATCATGATTGATCAAGAAGGTGGAAGGGTTAATAGACTAAGAGATTTAATTTCCTTTGATAATATGACATCTGAATATTTTGGAGATTTGTTTAATAAAGATAAAAAAAAATTCGAAATCGTTTATAAGTTATTTGTAGATAAAACTTCTTATTTATTGAATTTAATTGGTGTTAATATCAATACTGTCCCAGTTCTAGATCTTAGAGTTAATGGTGCAAGCAAAGTAATTGGTGATAGATCTTATTCAAAAAATAAAAAAATTGTCTCTAAATTAGGAGATATTTGTATTGAATTATTTCAAAATAACTCAATAGGAACAGTAATGAAGCATATACCTGGTCATGGTTTAGCAAAAGTTGATAGTCATTACTCAACACCAATTATTAACAAAACACATGGATATCTTCTTAAAAATGATTTTTGGATATTTAAAAAGAAGAAATGTTTATTTGCTATGACAGGGCATGTTGTCTATTCAAAAATTGACAAAAATAACACTGCTACACACTCTAAGAAAATTATAAATATTATTAGAAAAAATATAGGATTTAAGAATATTTTAATTTCAGATGACTTATCTATGAAGAGCTTAAGCGATGATTTAAAATTTAATACTACTAATTTATTCAGCGCAGGTTGTAATTTAGCTCTTCATTGTAATGGAAATATGAAAGAAATGAAGATAGTGGCGGAAAATTCACCTCAAGTGAATAATTTTGTTGTAAAAAAAACTTCTCAATTTTATAAACTTTTAAGTTAATATCGTTTCATGTCTGCCAATGATTCTGAATTATTTAATGTTGATATAAATAATTATAATGGACCATTAGACGTACTTTTAGATTTAGCAAAAACTCAAAAAGTTGATTTAGAAGAAATATCTATAACTAAGTTAGCAGATCAATTTCATGAGTATATTACTAATGAAAAAAATTTAAATTTAGAAATTGCTTCTGAATATCTTTTAATGGCAACATGGTTAGCTTATTTAAAGTCAAAATTGCTTTTACCTGGAACTCCAGAAGAAGAATTTAAAGTACAAGAAGTTGCAGAAAAATTAAAATTACAGTTAAAAAAATTAGAATTGATCAGATTATTATCTGAACAAATGCTTAAAAGAAAAAGATTAGGTAGAGAAATAAGAACTAGAGGAATGAAAGGAAATATCAGATCAATTTACAGTACTGAATATAACTTAAGTTTATTTGAATTAATGAAAGCTTACTCAACAATAATAATGACTAAAGATTTTCAAAAAATAAATATTCCAAAACTGCCTGTATTTACAGCAGAAGATGGTATTAAAACTATTAGAGAATTTTTTGGCAAATTATTTGAGTGGAAAAAATTAGACGAATTAATACCAAGTGATTTTAAAAGTGGTTCAAAATACAAAAAAACCGGTAAAGCTGGAATTTTTGCAGGGTCATTAGAGTTAGTTAAAGAGGGAAATTTATCAATTAAACAAGATAAATTGTTTGATGAAATTTATATAAAGGAAATAAATGATTAAAAAAGCAAAAGCTTCAAAAGATAATATTGTTAAATTTCCATCAAAATTATCAGATTTAGATAAAGAAATAGAAGCAATTATTTTTGCAGCAGCTGAGCCTTTAGATGTTGATACTATAGAAAGTAAAGTATCTAAAAGAGGTAACGTTCCAGAGTCTTTAGAAAAATTAAGGCAAGAGTATTTAAACAGAGGAATTAATTTAATTTGTATAAAAGACAAGTGGTCCTTTAGAACATCTCCAAATCTATCAAGTTTGATGTCCCAAGAAAAAACTGTTGAAAAGAAACTGTCTAGAGCTGCCGTAGAAACATTAGCTATAATTGTTTATCATCAACCTGTTACCAGAGCTGAGATAGAGGAAATAAGGGGAGTTGCTTTTGGTACTAACACTTTAGAGATTTTAATGGAATTGAATTGGGTAAAACCTGGTGGTCGAAAAGACGTTCCAGGCAGACCAATTCAATATATAACTACTGATGATTTTTTAAGTCATTTTAACATACAAAAAATATCTGATCTTCCAACAATCGATGAATTGGGTGCTGCTGGTTTAATCGATAGCTCGAGTGTTGATAATGCTATTTTTGGAACTGGAAAATTTTACAAGGAAAAGCAAGAAGAGAAAAAAGAGGATATATATTCCAATATAGATGAAATGTTAAATAGCACTTTAGATCCAGAAGACAAAGATTAACAAAAAAGTAACTTTAAAAATAACCTTAAAAAGGTTATAAGTTTTTTATGAGTATAGGAATTTGGCAAATAGCTATAGTAGTTATATTGGTTGTTTTATTGTTTGGAAGAGGAAAAATTTCAAGCTTAATGGGTGATGTGGCTAAGGGTATTAAAAGTTTCAAAAAAGGAATGGCGTCAGATGTAACTGACGATGTAGAGCCAAAAAATATATCTGACGAAAACAAAGACTCGGATAACAAAAATTAATTTAAATGCCTACTATCGGTTGGTTTGAAATTTTAATTGTTGTTGCTATTGCTATAATAGTTCTTGGTCCCAAAGATTTTCCAGTGATGTTAAAGAAAGCAGGTTCTTGGATTGGGTCTGCCAAAAGGTATGTAAACAATATTCAAAATGAAGTTTCAAATCTAGAGATAGATGAAGAAAAAATTGATAAAGAAATAAAAAAAGAAATTAAAAAAGATGAGTAATGAAGATCAGGAAGGTGGATTTATAAGTCACCTGACAGAATTAAGAAAAAGGTTAATAAATAGTTTTATCTTTTTGTTTATTTTTTTTGTAATTTGTTACTTATTTGCTGAACATATTTATGGTTTTCTTGTTGATCCATTTGCAAATGCTGCAAAAGAAGATGGATCTGATCGAAGATTGATATTTACTGCTTTACAAGAAACCTTTTTAACATATTTGAAAGTATCATTTTTCACTGCTTTTTTTGTTACATGTCCTTTTATTTTGATGCAAATTTGGAAATTTATTGCACCTGGTTTGTACAAACATGAAAAGGTAGCAATTCTACCTTACCTTATATTAACACCTATATTATTTTTTTTAGGAGGCATGCTGGTTTATTATTTGATAATGCCCCTTGCGATTAAATTTTTTCTTTCATTTGAAAGCACAGGTCTTTCTACAAATTTACCAATTCAATTAGAGGCTAAAGTGAATGAATATTTATCGCTAGTTATGAAATTAATTTTTGCTTTTGGTATCAGTTTTCAGTTACCTGTTGTTTTAAGTTTATTAGCTAGAATTGGTATAGTTGATAGTCAGTTTTTAAAAGAGAGAAGAAAATATGTTGTTGTTATTATATTTGCAGCAGCTGCATTGTTAACACCACCTGATCCAATAACTCAAATAGGTTTAGCAATACCTTTATTAATTCTGTATGAATTATCAATATTTTCAGTAAAATTTATAGAAAACAAAAATTTACAAAAAGAAGATGCATAACATTAAAGAAATACGAAAAGATTTTTCTAAATTTCAAAAATCACTTGAAAAAAGAAACATAAATGTCGATTTTGAAAAAATTAAAAAATTGGATGAACAAAATAGAGATTTAATACAAAAAAAAGAAAGTTTAGAAAAAGAGAAAAAAGATATTTCTAAATCCAAAGATGAAAGTTTATTTATAAAATCTAAGGAAATAAGTAAGGAACTTGACAAAATTGTAGAAGATCAAAAACAAATTAAGTTTGATCTAGATAGTTTGTTGTCAAGCATACCAAATATACCACACGAAGATGTTCCAAACGGTAAAGATGAAAATGATAATGAAGAATTATTAAAATCAGGAGAGATACCTAATTTAGAATTTAAACCTAAAACACATTACGAACTAGGCGAAAAACTAAATATGCTTGATTTTGATTTAGCTACAATAACTACTGGATCGAGATTTGTTTTTGTAAAAGATAAATTAGCTTTATTAGAAAGAGCAATATCAAATTTTATGCTTGATACGCATATTCATCAAAATGGTTATCAGGAGATATCACCACCTTTAATGGCATCAGAAAGCACAATGTATGGCACTGGACAGCTACCAAAATTTGAAAATGATCAGTTTGAAATTAAATTTGATGAAGGATCTGATAGAAAATTTTTAATCCCAACAGCTGAGGTGATCTTAACCAATATTGTCAAAGACAAAATGATTGATCTTAATAATTTACCAATGAGATTTGTTGCTTCGACACCTTGCTTTAGAAAAGAGGCTGGAAGTTACGGAAAAGATACAAGAGGTATGATTAGACAGCATCAATTTTATAAAGTCGAAATGGTAAGTATTGTTGAAAATGACAAATGTCTAGAAGAATTAGAAAGAATGACAAGTTGTGCTACTGATATACTTGACAAATTAGAATTACCTTACCGAAAGGTAATTTTGTGTTCGGGAGATATGGGATTTAGTGCAGAGAAGACCTATGACATTGAGGTATGGCTACCGTCTGAAAACAAATATAGAGAAATATCTTCTTGTTCATCTTGTTCGACCTTTCAAGCTCAGAGGATGAAGGCTAGATATAAAAATAAAAATAAGGAAAATGTTTTTGCTGGTACTTTAAATGGAAGTGGTTTGGCTGTTGGAAGAACTCTGATTGCAATTATGGAAAACTATCAACAAAAAGATGGTTCTATTATAGTTCCTAAAGTTCTAAGACCTTATATGAACAATATGGAATTGATTTCCAACAATTAAAGTTGTTTTAATCAGTTAGATGGTATAAGAATGCCATAATTTAAAGGAGATTTATGGAAGGTTCAGGAATAGGTCAATTTATACCGTTAATTTTAATTTTTGTTATTTTTTATTTTTTCTTAATAAGACCACAGCAAAAAAAAGTTAAAGAGCATAAAGCAATGGTCGAAGGATTAAAGAGAGGTGATAAAGTAGTCACTTCTGGTGGTATCACAGGAAGAGTAGAAAGATTAATTGATAATGACAAAGTAGAAGTTGAAATAGCTGAGAATGTCAAAGTTGAAATAGTTAAAGCAACAGGTATTCAAAGTCTCTTAAACAATACTCCAGAAGTTAAAAAATAATCAATTTAGATAAGTGCTTTATTTTTCTAAACTAAGAATCTTATTTGTAACTATATTTTCTTTATTATTTATATTAATAGCATCATCAAATTTATTTAAGTTTGATGATAGTTTTTTTGATAAAAAAATAAATCTTGGTTTAGATTTACAAGGTGGTTCATACCTTCTACTTGAAATTGATAATGAACCTGTAATTGAACAAAAATTACAAAATTTAACAACCACTATTAGAAATTATTTTAAAGAGAAGAACATTAAAGTTAATAATATTAAAATTGATAATCAAAATATTTTTTTTAATGTTGCTGATTTAGACAAGCAAGCAGTTATAGATGTATTTCAAGATGAGAATAGTGATCTAAATCCTTATTACCCAAGGTTTAAGTCACATCAACTCGATATTGAAGATACTGGTATTAATTTAAAAGTAAGTTTTTCAAGACAAGGAGTAATTAATCTTAAAAATTCATCACAAGATCAAGCTATAGAGATTGTAAGAAGAAGAGTAGATGAAGTTGGAACAAATGAACCCAATATTTTAAAACGAGGTAATGATAGGATTTTAGTTGAACTTCCTGGTTTGGATGATCCACAAAGAATTAAATCCCTTTTAGGAAAAACTGCAAATTTAACTTTTAGATTTGTAACCAGTGACGAAAGTGACAGATTTGGTGTAGATAAGTTAAAATTTGAAGATGGCTTGGAGGAAGCA
>CACDUV010000018.1 GCA_902556065.1 uncultured Pelagibacteraceae bacterium | reverse complement strand
AACAAAATAGAACTAAAATCACTAGAGGAAAAAAAGTGAAAGTTTCAGGATATAAAAAAGCAATCATAACTCTAAAAAAAGGTCAAAGTATTGACCTAACAACAGGAATTTAAGAAATGGCATTAAAAACTTTTAAACCATACACAAAATCTACCAGAGGCACTATTTTAGTTGATAGAACAGGTCTTTGGAAAGGTAAACCATTCAAAACACTTATTTCACCGAAAAATGCTATGAAGGGTAGAAATAATAATGGACACATCACTTCAATTAACAGAGCTGGTGGACATAAGAAAATGTATAGGCATGTTGATTTTTATAGAAAAAAATTTGACATGGAGGCTACTGTTGAAAGAATAGAATATGATCCAAATAGATCATGTTACATAATGCTGGTTAAATTCGAAGATGGAACACATTCGTATTTTTTAGCTCCTCAAAAAATTAAAGTTGGAGATAAAATTGAGAGTGGATCGAAAAAAGAAATTAAAATTGGTAATTGCATGCCGTTACAAGATATACCGGTAGGTATCAACATTCATAACGTTGAAATTCAACCAGGTGGTGGTGGTAAAATAGCTAGAGCTGCTGGCTCATCAGTTACAATCAGTGGATTAGATGGAAATTATAGTTTAATTAAATTAGCTTCAGGAGAAGTACGTAAAATAGACTCTAGAGCTTTGGCTACAATTGGAATTTTAAGTAATCCAGATCAAAAAAATATTAAAATTGGAAAAGCTGGTAGATCAAGATGGTTAGGTAGAAGACCTCATACTAGAGGTGTAGTGAAAAACCCAGTTGATCACCCACATGGAGGCGGTGAAGGTAAGTCAGCAGGTGGAAGACATCCAGTGTCACCTACAGGTCAATCAGCAAAAGGTTTAAAAACTAGAGATAACAAGAGAACTGATAAATTTATCGTTAAGAGAAGAAATAAAAGGAAGGATACTAAGTAATGGCTAGAGCTGTATGGAAAGGACCATTTGTTGAAGAAAGCTTGATGAAAAAAGTAGACAAGTACAAAGATGATCCAAAGAAAATTCCAATTAAAACATGGTCAAGAAAATCTACTATTCTTCCAGACTTTGTGGGTGTGAGTTTTCAAATATATAATGGTAAAAAATTTATTCCAATAACAGTATCAGAGGATATGGTGGGTCACAAATTAGGAGAGTTTGCACCAACAAGAACTTTCTTTGGACACACACCGGCTGATAAGAAAGCTAAACCAGCAGAGAAAAAATAATTATGGGTAAGAAAAAGAAAATTGATAAAAACAACGACAAGACTGTAAAGTCTATAAATAATGGAGTGCGGTCTAGCGTGAGAAAGATCAATCCAATTTTAAAAAGTATTGTTGGCAAAAAAGTTGATGTAGCTATTAGAGACCTACAGTTTTCAGAAAAAAGAATTACAAGAGATATTAGAAAAACAATTAGCTCAGCTGTTGCAAACGCTGAAAACAATTTTCAATATGATATTGATAATTTAATCGTCAAAGAGGCATATTGTGGAAAAAAAATTGTTATGAAAAGATTTAGACCAAGAGCCAAAGGTAGAGCGGCACCAATTTTAAAACCTTGGTCAACAGTAACTATAATTTTATCAGAGGCAAAACAAATGGAGAAACATGGGACAAAAGGTTAATCCTGTAGGTTTTAGATTAGGTGTAAACAGAGGTTGGGACTCTGTTTGGTATGCTAAGAAAAAAGATTTTGGCAACTATCTAATTGAAGATTTTAAAATAAGAGAATACATCAAGAAAAATGTAATTAATTCAGGTGTATCTAAAGTGATGATTGAGAGAACATCAAACAAATGCTATGTAACCATTTATACATCAAGACCTGGATTTGTAATTGGAAAAAAAGGGAGTGATATTGATAAAATTAAAAATAATTTATCAAAATTTACAACAAATGAAGTCAACTTAAATATAAAAGAAGTTAAAAAACCTGAAACAAATGCATATCTAGTTGCTGAAAATATTGCACAACAATTAGTAAAAAGAATTTCATACAGAAGAGCTATGAAAAGAGCTATGCAATCATGTATTAGATTAGGTGCTAAAGGGATTAAAGTTTCAGTTAGTGGAAGATTAGGTGGTAACGAAATCGCAAGAACCGAATGGCTTAGAGATGGAAGTATACCTTCACACACTTTAAGAGCAGATATAGATTATGCAGAAGCAGAAGCGCTTACAACTTACGGAATTATTGGAATTAAGGTTTGGATCTATAAAGGAGAAGTTTTTGCAAGGGAATTTAGTCAGGAAACAAATAAAGTAACACCAAAGGAAGGTAAACAATAATGCTTCAGCCGGTAAGAACAAGATGGAGAAAAGCTCACAAAGGTAGAATCCATGGTAATGCAACTAGAGCAAGCACTATTAATTACGGAGCATATGCCTTGAAGGCATTACAGCCAGAAAGAGTTACTGGAAAACAAATTGAGGCTGCTAGGGTTGCACTAACTAGACACATGAAAAGACAAGGAAGAGTTTGGACAAGGGTATTTCCAAATATTCCAGTTTCTAAAAAACCAATTGAAGTTAGAATGGGTAAAGGAAAAGGATCACCAGAATATTTTGCTTGTAGAGTAAAACCAGGAAGAATTTTATTTGAAGTTGACGGTGTTTCTGAGCAAATAGCTAAAGAGGCACTTTATAAAGCTTCAGCAAAATTACCAATAAAGACAAAGACAATAAAGAGATTTGCATAAATGAAAAAACAAGAGATTAAAAAATTAAGCAAAGATGAAGTTATCAAAAACATTGATAAGCTTAAAAAAGACTTATTTAATTTTCGATTTCAAAAAATGAATTCTCAAATAACTAATCCTGCAAAAATTGGAGAAACAAGAAAAACAATTGCAAGGTTGAAAACAATTTTAAAAGGAAAAACAAATGCCTAAAAAAATATTAACAGGAGTGGTGATAAGCGACAAACCCAATAAAACAGTTACAGTTATGGTGGAAAGAAAATATTCACACCCTGTATTAAAAAAAGTCATTAGAGTTAGGAAAAATTACAACGCTCATGATGAAAATAATACATTTAAAACTGGTGATAAAGTTTCGATTATTGAAAGCAAACCATTTTCAAAAAATAAAAAATTTCAAGTTATGGAGAATAATAAATAATGATTGGTGTACAGACAGAATTACAAGTTGCTGATAACACTGGTGCAAAAAAAATAGAATGCATCAAAGTATTGGGTGGATCTAAGAGAAGATATGCCAGCATTGGAGATACAATTGTAATTGCTGTTAAAGAAGCTATTCCTAAAGGTAAAGTAAAAAAAGGAACTGTTCATAAAGCTGTAGTAGTAAGAGTTAAAAAAGGAATACATAGAAACGATGGATCAAAAGTAAAATTTGATAACAATGCTGCAGTATTAGTTGACGATAAGGGTGAACCAGTTGGTACTAGAATATTTGGCCCTGTTACTAGAGAGTTAAGAAGCAGAGGGCAAATGAAAATAATTTCATTAGCGCCGGAGGTTTTATAAGATGATTAAAAAAGGTTTAAAAGTAAGAGTGCTAACTGGAAAAGATAAAAAAAAAGAAGGTGAAGTTATTGAAATTGACAGAACAAATAATAGAGCCAAAGTAAAAGAAATTAATATGGTTAAAAAACACGTTAAAACAACAAAAGAGAAAAAAGGTGGTATTTTTTCAAAAGAAAGTTTTATTCATTTATCAAATTTAAAATTAATAGATGAAAAAGCAGAAAAGAAAAAAGAGGCTAAGAAATAATGACTCCAAGATTAAAAGAAATTTTTAATAAAGAAATACAACCAGCTTTAAAAGATCAATTTGGTTTTAAAAATATTTATATGACACCAAGAATTGAGAAAATTGTTTTGAATATGGGTCTAGGTTTAGATGCTTCTGACTCTAAAATCCTTAAATCTTGTGAAGAGGATATGGCAAAGATAACAGGTCAAAAACCTGTAACTACAAAATTTAAAAAATCTGTAGCTAACTTTAAAACAAGAAAAGGATCAAATGCAGGTTTAAAAGTAACTTTAAGAAAAAACAAAATGTATGAATTTTTAGATAGATTGGTAAATATTGCTCTTCCAAGAATTAAAGATTTTAGAGGATTGTCACCAAAAGGTTTTGACAAATTTGGAAATTATACTTTTGGTATAAAGGAACATATCATATTCCCTGAAGTTAGTTTTGATAGAGCTGACAAAGTTAGGGGCTTGGATATCATTATTGTTATAAAAGCAATTAACAAAGAGCACAGCTTTGCATTATTAGAAAAAATGAATTTTCCATTTATTAAAAAAGGAGACAATTAAAAATGGCTAAACTTAGTGCTGTAAATAAAAACAAAAAAAGAATTAAACTTTCAGACAAGATGTTTAAGAAAAGACAAAATTTGAAAAAAATAATAATGAATAAAAAACTACCATTAGAAGAAAGATTTAAGGCGCAGCAAAAATTATCAAAATTGCCAAGAAATTCAGCTAAAACAAGAGTGATGAATAGATGTGAGATAACAGGTAGACCACATGGTGTTTATAGAAAACTAAAAATATCAAGAATTGCTCTTAGACAATTAGGATTACAAGGAAAAATACCTGGCTTAGTTAAGTCGAGCTGGTAGGAAGGAAGATTATGAGTTTAAGTGACCCAATAGGAGATATGATAGCTAGAGTAAAGAATGCTCAAGCAAGAAATCATAAAAAAGTAGATCTGCCATCTTCAAATTTTAAGTCTAAAATTGCAGATATACTTAAAAATGAAGGTTTTATAAAAGACTTTAAAATCAGTTCAGAGGATAATAAACCAACATTGTCTTTAGAACTTAAGTATCACTCTGGTAATCCAGTAATTAGTGCATTTGAAAGAGTTTCTAAACCAGGAAGAAGAATATTTTCTAGCGCAGAAGGTTTGCCTAAAATTAATAACGGTCTTGGTATCGCAATAATTTCTACACCAAAAGGTGTAATGACTGATATTGACGCTAGAAAACAACGTGTTGGTGGGGAAATTATTTGTAAGGTATTTTAATGTCTAAAATTGGAAAAATAAATATATCAATTCCCGAAAAAGTTAAAGTTGCTTTAGCTGGTAACATTATAAATATAGAAGGGCCACTAGGAAAGAAGTCAATAAATATTGATTTGGATATGTTTAAATTGGATATCAAAGAAGGAAAAGAGATTTCAATAAAACCAAAAAAAATTGACCAAAACTCTAAACGATTGTGGGGCATGAATAGAAGTTTAATTAATAATGCTGTAATTGGTTCATGTACTGGCTACGAAAAAGTTTTAGAACTTGTAGGCGTTGGATATAGAGCAGCATTAAAAGGAAATAAGTTAAATTTACAATTAGGCTACAGTCATGATATTGATTTTGATATCCCAGAAGGAATTAAAATAGTTGTAGAAAAGCAAACTACACTTAAGATCACTGGATCTGATAAGCAATTAGTTGGTGAGGTAGCGTCAAAAATTAAAACATTAAGAAAAATTGAACCATATAAGGGCAAAGGTGTTAGAGAGAAAGGTCAATATGTTCTTAAAAAAGAAGGTAAGAAAAAATAATGAAACTAAATACTAGTATTAGAAAAAGATTCAGAGTTAGCAATAAAGTAAAAAAAGTCGCTCCAAAAGATAGATTTAGATTAAGTATTTCTAGATCAGCCAAAAATATTTCAGCCCAAATAATTGATGATACCAAAAATGTAACCTTGTTATCTGCTTCATCTATTGAGAAAGATTTAAAATCATCTGATAAAATTAACAAAACAGAATTGTCAAAATTAGTAGCTCAAAAGCTTGCAAAAAAAGCTCAAGAAAAAAATATTACAAAAATTTATTTTGATAGAGGATCTTACAAATATCATGGGAGAATAAAAGCTTTTGCGGATACATTAAGAGAAAATGGAATGGAATTTTAATTATGGAAAACAATAAAGACAAAAAAACAGACGATATATTAGAAAAGTTAGTGCATATCAATAGAATTACAAAGGTTGTAAAAGGTGGAAGACGATTTGGATTCTCTGCACTTGTAGTAGTAGGTAATCAAGCTGGAAAGATTGGAATAGCTCACGCTAAAGCAAAACAAGTTCCAGATGCAATTAAAAAAGCCAATGAAATGGCTAGAAGAAAATTAACGCACATACCTTTGAGAGAAGGAAGAACAATTCATCATGATGTAAAAGCTAAAGATGGTTCTGGTAGAATAGTTTTAAGGGCAGCATCAAAAGGTACAGGAATTATTGCTGGTGGTCCAGTGAGAGCAGTATGCGAAGTGTTAGGTGTTAAAGATATAGTTGCAAAATCAATGGGAACATCTAATGCACATAATGTGATTAGAGCTACCATGAAAGCTTTAATGAAACAAAATTCACCAAAACAAATTTCAGCAATAAGAAATAAAAAAATATCTGAAATAATTGAAAAAAGAGGATAATGATAACATTAAATACAAGACAGAAAATTAATAAACATAAAATTAGAGTTGGAAGAGGTATTGGTTCAGGAAAAGGCAAAACATCCGGAAGAGGTGTTAAAGGTCAAAAATCTAGATCTGGTGTAGCAATAAAAAGTTTTGAAGGTGGTCAAATGCCCTTATACAGAAGATTGCCAAAAAGAGGTTTTAATTCAATATCAAGAGAAAATATAGCAATATTAAATCTTGAAAAAATTCAATCTTATATTGATAAAAAAAATATAAATCCAAACGAAGTTTTAAATTCTTCATCATTAAAAAAATTAAAACTAATCAACAAAAACTCTACAAAACTAAAGATATTAGGTACTGGAGAGCTAAAGGATAAAATTAATATTGAGGCTGACTTAGCATCAAAATCAGCAATAGAAAAACTAGAAAAAATTGGTGGATCTATTCAATTAAAAAAATAATTTGTTTAAATGAGTGCATCATCTTCAACAAATGATCTTCGAAATAGAATAATTTTTACAATAGCAATTCTTGCTGTCTATAGATTTGGTACATTTGTTCCCTTACCAGGAATAGACCCAGAACAGTTAAAAATCATGATGGATGGTAATCAAAAAGGTTTACTTGGTATGTTTAACGTTTTTGCTGGAGGTGCAGTGAGCAGAATGGCAATTTTTGCACTAGGTATAATGCCTTACATATCATCAGCAATCATAGTTCAATTACTAACAGGTGTTTCGGATTATTTTAAGAATTTAAAAGCTCAAGGGGAAACTGGTAGAGCAAAGATTACTCAGATAACAAGGTATGGAACAGTTTTACTTGCAACAGTTCAAGGTTATGGTTTGTCAGTTGGTTTAGAGTCTTCTGCAGATTTGGTAATTAATCCTGGAGCATTTTTTAAAATTACAACAGTTACAACAATTGTTGCTGGCACAATATTTCTTATGTGGTTAGGAGAACAAATTACGCAGAGAGGAATTGGTAATGGTATTTCTTTAATAATTTTTGCGGGTATTGTTGCAGAAATACCTAGGGCTTTAGTTACAACTTTTGAACTAGGAAGAACAGGTGCTGTATCAACATTTATGATCTTAGCAATTTTTGTTCTTTTAATATTAACTATTTTATTTGTTGTTTTTATGGAAAGAGCGTTAAGAAAAATTATTGTTAATTATCCCAAAAGACAAATGGGAAACAAAATGTACGGGGGAGAGTCTTCACATTTACCATTAAAAATTAACCAAGCAGGAGTAATACCAGCAATTTTTGCATCAGCTTTATTGTTATTGCCAGTAACTTTTTCTAATTTTTCTTTTTCAAACAATGAAACTTTTTTAAATTTAAGTTCTTATTTTACCCAAGGTCAGCCTTTGTACATGTTGTTATATGCTTCTGGTATAATATTTTTTACGTTTTTCTATACATCAATTACATTTAATCCAACGGAAACGGCAGAAAATTTAAGAAAATATGGCGGCTTTGTTCCGGGAATTAGACCTGGTGAAAGTACAGCTTTGTACATTGAAAATATTTTAACTAAACTTACTACAATAGGTGCTCTATATTTGACCCTAGTATGTTTAATGCCAGAATTTTTAATAGCTAATTACCCAATTCCTTTTTATTTAGGTGGTGCATCGATTTTAATTGTTGTTGTTGTAGCCATTGATACCGTAACTCAAATTCAAACAAGATTAATGAGCTCTCAATACGAACAATTAATTAAAAAAACTAAATTTGGAAAATAAGTGAATATAGTTTTGTTTGGACCACCCGGTGCTGGTAAAGGTACTCAGGCTAAATATTTAGTAAAGAAATTAAATTGCTTTCAGATCTCAACAGGTGAACTTTTAAGAGAAGAAATATATAAAAATTCAGACATTGGTAAGTTAATTACCAATGACATGAAAAATGGTAAATTTGTTAGTGATGAGATAGTAAATAAGCTTATTGAAAATTTAGTTTCAGACCCTCAAAAAAAGAATAAATTTATATTTGATGGATACCCTAGATCTTTGAGCCAAGCAAAAAATTTAGATTTTTTACTTAAAGCATCAAATCAAAAAATAGATCTAATATTATATCTTAAAGTTGACAAAGAGACGGTAGTAAAAAGGTTAGAGAAAAGAAAAGTTGTTGAAAATAGATCAGATGATGAAACAAACACTATACTAAAACGTTTCGATACATATATTAATACAACAGAGCCAGTAATGAATTACTATTCGAAGAGTCCTAATTTTAAGGAAATTGATGGAAACTTAGAAATAGACGAAATAACAAAGAAAATAGACATTTTTACAAATGTTTAAGACGTTGACTTTGATTAATCTTCTTATATAAAAGGCACAATTTATCACAAAAATTATGGCTCGTATCGCAGGTATAAACATTCCACAAAATAAACTTGTTCACATAGGACTAACATATATTTATGGTATAGGAGATAAATTCTCACAACAAATCTGTTCTTCTCTTGAAATTCCTAGAGCTAAAAGAGTAAACGAGTTAACAGATGATGAAATTTTAAAAATAAGAGAGTACATTGATCAAAATTTTAAAGTCGAAGGAGATCTTAGAAGAGATTATTCTTTAAGTATTAAAAGATTGATAGACCTTGCATGTTATAGAGGAACGAGACACAGAAAAAAATTACCTGTGAGAGGTCAAAGAACAAGATGTAATGCAAGAACAAGAAAAGGAAAAGCAATAGCAATTGCAGGGAAGAAATTAACACCAACTAAAAAATAATAATGGCAAAAACTGAAAAAACTGACAATAAAGATCAGAAGGTAGAAAAATCTTCTAAAAAAAGTGTAAAAAGTTCTTATTCTAAAAAGAAAAAAATTAAAAAAAATATTTTAAATGGAATTGCTTATGTGCAATCAACATTTAATAACACAATTATTTCAATTGCTGATACGAATGGTAACATAATATCTTGGGCATCTGCTGGTCAAAAAGGTTTTAAAGGATCTAGAAAATCCACACCTTATGCAGCTCAAATAGCAGCAGACTCTGCAGCTTCAAAGGCATTAGAGTATGGAATGAAAACTTTATCTGTTGAAGTGAAGGGACCTGGTTCAGGAAGAGAAACAGCATTAAGAGCTTTACAAGCGAGAGGTTTTAAAATTTTGTCAATTAAAGACACAACACCTATGCCTCACAACGGAACTAGACCACCAAAAAAAAGGAGAGTTTAATGGAAGTAGAAAACGTTAATGTTAAAAATTGGAAATCTTTAATTAAACCATCTAAATTAGATGTTCAAATTAGTGATGATCTCACCCATGCTAAGATTATAGCTGAACCTTTGGAAAAAGGTTACGGTTTAACTTTAGGTAACTCTTTAAGAAGAATTTTACTTTCTTCGATTAGAGGAGCTGCAGTTACTTCTATTCAAATAGATGGTGTTCTACACGAGTTTACATCAATTAAAGGTGTAAGAGAGGATGTAACAGATATTGTATTAAATGTTAAATCATTAGCTTTGAAATGTAATTCGGAAGGTACAAAAAAATTAGTTTTAGATGCAAAAGGTCCAGGTGAAATAAAAGCTTCAGACATTGCCTCTGTTACAGATGTTGAAATATTAAATCCAGAGTTAGTAATTTGTAACTTGGATGAAAATACGACTTTTCACATGGAAATGAATGTAAACACTGGAAAAGGCTATGTTCCAGCTGAGCTGAACAAACCAGAAGAGCCACCATTAGGTTTGATTGCTATTGACTCATTGTATAGCCCTGTAAAAAAAGTTTCATATTCAGTTAGCACTGCAAGAGAAGGTAAAGCTCTTGATTACGATAAATTAACAATGGAAGTGGAGACAAATGGATCAATTTCTGCAGAAGATGCTGTTGCATATTCTGCAAGAATTTTTCAAGATCAGTTAAAAATGTTCGTTAATTTTGATGAACCAGTTGAAGCTCCAGTAAAAGAAGTTTCCTCTGAACCTGAATTTAATAAGAATTTATTAAGAAAAGTTGATGAATTGGAGCTTTCGGTTAGATCAATGAATTGTCTAAAAAATGATAACATAATTTATATTGGTGATTTAGTTCAGAAATCTGAGGGTGAAATGTTAAGAACACCAAATTTTGGTAGAAAATCTTTAAACGAAATTAAAGAAGTTCTAACTGGAATGTCATTATATTTAGGTATGGAAATACCTAACTGGCCACCAGACAATATTGCAGAAATGTCTAAAAAATTAGAGGAAGCAATTTAATGAGACACGGCTTAGCCAATAAAAAACTAAATAGAACTTCTGAGCATAGAAAAGCCCTATTAAAGAATATGCTAAATTCTTTAATAAAATATGAGCAGATTAAGACAACATTACCAAAAGCTAAGTTTTTAAGACCTCAAGCGGATAAAATTATCACATTAGGTAAAAAGGATACATTGCAAACAACTAAAATGCTTGTTTCTCAGTTACAGGATATTAAATCTGCAAACAAAGTAAAAAAAACTCTTTCAAAAAGATACTTCAATAGAAAAGGTGGATACACAAGAATTATTAAAGCAGGCTTTAGATATGGTGATAATGCTCCAATGGCAATTATAGAATTTGTAGATAGAGATGTTGAAGCCAAAAGAGTTGATAAGAAGAAAAAAGATACATCAAAAGAATCTCCTAAAACAGAAGAAAATAAACAAGCTACAGCTTAAATCCTAATTCATGAATAAGTCATACATCGTTGATTCAACGTGTAATGATATGCGTATTGATAGATGGATGAGATTAAATATTGGAAAAATACCTCAAGGTTTAATTGAAAAATATCTCAGGATTGGAAAGATTAAAATTAACAAAAAAAAAGTTAAAAGTTCTCACAAAATAAAAAAAGGAGATCACATAAATATATTTAATATTGAATTTAAAGAAAGAGTAGATCAAAAAAAAATAAAATTTTTACCAACTAAAGAAATAATAAAATCAAACGAAGATCAAATAATTGATGATAATGATAATTTTGTTGTATTAAATAAAGCATCAGGAATATCAGTACAAGGTGGTACAAAATCTAAGAAAAACTTAGTTGACATTTTTGCAAAGAGTGAAATTTTTAAAGGAACAAAACCTTATTCAGTTCATAGATTAGATAAAGATACATCTGGCGTATTTATAATGGCGAAAAATAGAGAGAGCGCACAATTATTAACATCATTATTTAGATTAAGAAAAGTGCATAAAACTTATCTTGCCATATGCCATGGAGAAATAAATAAAAATACAGGTATTTGGGATGATGACTTAATACGATACGATGGCGATAAAAAGTTAGTAGAAAAAGCAAAAACTATATTCAAAGTAATAGATAAAAATTCTGATGCATCTTTATTGGAGTTAAAACCAATAACTGGAAGAAAACATCAGTTACGGAAACAACTTTTTGCAATTGGAAATCCTATATTTGGAGATAAGAAATACAAACTGTCTAACTCAGATAAAGGTATTAATAAAAATCTCATGCTGCACTCGTATCAAATTAAATTTAAAATAAATGATATTAAACACACTTATTCAGCCTTATTACCAGAATATTTTAAAAGGTTGTTAAAATCAAAAAGACTTAGACTTTCAAATTTGAAATAAAATTTTCAATAATTTCATTATTCAAATTAGAATAATCTTGATTTGAAATTTTTTTTAAATTTGTAACACCTTTATCTGAAATTCCACAAGGTACTATTTTTTTATAATTTTCCAAATTGTTATCAACATTTATTGCAAAACCATGATATGCAATCCACTTTCTTATTCTAATGCCTATTGCAGCAATTTTTTTAATTTCATTTTTATCTTCATGCCAAATACCAATATTTTCTTTATCAGGAAATGTTTCAATATTATATTTTTTTAAACTTTGAATAATTGTATTTTCAATAGTTGTAATAAATTTCCTAATATCTTTTTTTTTTCTCAGATCAATAACAAAATAACAAATTAATTGACCTGGACCATGGTATGTAATTTTTCCACCTCTGTTAGTTTTTAATAGATCAATTGACTTATCAATTATTTCATTTTCTTTATACGAGGTTCCTGCAGTAAAAATTTCAGGATGTTCCAAAATCCATATTAATTCTTTTTCTTTATTATCTGAAATTTTTTTTAATCTAGTCTCTAATATATCAATTGCCTCAAAATAATTTACCGGTTTTATTGACTTTTTGATCTCTATATTCATTTAAAATTTGTAATATTTTAATTATGTATTAATAGTGCACAACTAAATTATAGGTACATTTATGTCTTTAATTAAAAAAACTAAAGATAAAAAAGTAAATTTTGAATTCAATAAAGAATATTTAAGAGTTGTTACCTCTAAAATAGCTAACAATGATACAAAATTTATTAACGACTCATTCAATGAAATGCACCCTGCTGATGCAGCAGACATAATTGAACACTTAAGCATTAGTGATAGAGAAAGTTTAATTAAATTAAATAACTTTAATATTGATGCAGAGGTTTTTGTAGAATTAAATGAGTCTATACAAACTGAAATAATTAAATATTTATCATCAGATTCAATTGTAACTATTCTTACTAACTTAGAATCAGATGATGCTATTTCGATTTTAGAAAATGTACCTGAAGAAGACAAGAATACAATATTAAGCTCATTACCACCTAAGGACAGATTTGCTCTTCTAGAAAGCTTAAGTTATCCAGAGGATACAGCTGCTAGACTTATGCAGCGTGAGTTCACAGCCATACCAAGTAACTGGTCTGTGGGACAAACAATTGACTATTTAAGAGAAAATAAAGACCTTCCGGAAGAATTTTTAGAAATTTTTATTGTAAATGAAGAATTTAAACCTATTGGAACAGTTCCATCATCAAGAGTGCTAACTTCGCCAAGAGATACAAAGATGGCAAGCATCATGTCCGAGTCTCAATTATTAGTGCCTGTAGATATGGATAAAGAGGAGGTTGCCAACCTATTTGAAAATTATAATCTAAATTCAGCAGCCGTAATTGATAAAAATAATAAATTGGTAGGAATGATTATGAACGATGATGTTCTTACAGTCCTAAAAGAGGAGGCTGAGGAAGATGCATTAAGACTTGCAGGTGTAGGTGATGAGGAAATTACTGATGGCGTTGTTACAAAAACTAAAAGAAGATTTAACTGGCTTTTACTGAATTTATTTACAGCTTTTCTAGCCACTTGGTGTATTAGTCTGTTTGGAGCAACTATTGAGCAAATGGTTGTCCTTGCTTTCCTTATGCCAATTGTTGCTTCTATGGGTGGTAATGCAGGAATGCAAACATTAGCTGTTACAGTCAGAACAATTGCAACAAATGACTTAACCCAAAATAATTTTTCATCAAATGTTTTAAAAGAATTTTCAATTGGTATCTTAAATGGAATTATATTTGCTGCTATAAGTGCTTTAATAGTTCAAATTTGGTTCCAAGATAGTATTCTTTCAATAATCATTTCTATATCAATGGTGCTTACAATGATTATAGCTGGTTTGTTTGGTATCCTTGTTCCTTTCACTTTGAAAAAAATGAATATTGATCCCGCAATTGCATCGAGTGTTTTTGTCACGACTATCACTGATGTAATAGGTTTTGTATCATTTTTGGGTGTTGGGGCTTACTTTCTTTAAAAATTATCAATCAATCTTATGTTATCAATATAATAAGCAATAAATAAACGTGAGTTTCTGACAGTATTCGATATTTTAAGATTTTTAATTGATCTTAATTCCAAGTATTCAATTTTAATTTTTAATAAATTCTCAAAATATTTAATTTGAATTCTTAATTTTTGTTTTATTTTTTTTTTATTTACTAAATTTCTTTTTAATCTAATTAAACTTTTACATAGAAAACTTGCTTTTTTAATTCCCTTTAAATCCAAATGATTATTTCTCGAAGACAAAGCTATTTTACTTATATCTCTAATCGTTTTGCATGGAACAATAGAAGTTTTATATTTATTTTTTAGATAATTTTTTATTAAGAGGTATTGTTGATAATCTTTTTTGCCCATAAATATTTTTTTTGGATTTACTAAATTAGTTAACCTTTCCATCACATCCAGAACTCCTTCAAAATGGCCTTTTCTATATTTGGCACATAAAACTTTATCTTTTTTTGTAATTTTTATGTTCGATTTTTTATTATTATTATAAATATCTTTGAATTTTGGAATGTATAAGAAATCTACCTTTTTAGTTTTTTTTAAAATTTTAATATCCTTATTAATATTTGTGGGATAATTCTTAAAATCTTTTTTGTTGTTAAATTGTTTAGGGTTAACAAAAATACTTACTATTGTCTTTTTGCAAGTTCGATTTGATCTATCAATAAGTGATAAATGACCTTCATGGATACTCCCCATTGTAGGAACAAAGCCAATATCATTAAAAGGCCTTAAAGATTTAAATAATGAATTATTATTTAATAAAATTTTCATTTGTATTAAAAAACTAGATAAGTAAAACATTTATATGATTAAACAAGCAATTATTCCACTGGCTGGACAAGGAACTAGACTTTTGCCTTTAACAAGTGTTTTTGCAAAAGAACTTCTTCCAATAAATGGAAAGCCTGGAATTGAATATATTTTAGATGAATGTATTGAAGCTGGAATTAAAGAAATTGTTTTTATCATATCAAATAATAAAAAGATGATTAAAAATTATTTTTACAGTGATGCATTTTATAAAAAAATTATAAATAAGAAAAAAGATCCCAGAATAATTGCCGAATATAAAAAAATATTAAAATATAAAAAATTAATAAAGTTTGTATATCAAAATATACCAAAAGGAACGGGTGATGCTGTATTTAAAACAAGAAAATATATAAAGGATAAATATTTTTTAATGTTGCTACCTGACGATTTGATAATAAAAAAAAACTGTTCTAAAGATATGATTAAAGTTCATCACAAACACAAAGCTTCCGTGATGGCTAGCATGAAGGTTAATTCTAAAACAGTCTCAAGATGGGGCATCTATAGTTTAAACAAAAAAATTTCAAAAAATGACTATTACATTGATGATGTGGTAGAAAAACCTGATTTTAAAAAAGCTCCGTCAAATAAAGCTGTAATAGGAAGATACATTCTTCCTAAAACTATATTTAAAAAACTAGCTAAGCAAAAACCTGGTAATGGAGGAGAAATACATATAACAGATGCTATTCAAACATTAATAAAAGAAGGTGAAAAGTTTATTGCTCATAATTTTTCGGGTAATTATTTAGATTGTGGGACAATGCAAGGTTTTATTAATTCAAATAAAGAAATAGGAAAACTATGAAACTTTGTATGATAGGTACAGGTTATGTTGGTTTGGTTAGTGGTGTCTGTTTTTCTGATGTTGGTAATATTGTTTACTGTGTCGATAAAGATAAAAAAAAAATAGAAGAATTAAATAAAGGCAATGTTCCTATCTACGAGCCTGGTTTAGAGGAAATTTTAAAAAAAAATTATAAACAAAATCGTTTAAAATTCACTACTGATTTAAAAAAAGCGGTTTCAAGTTCTGATATAATTTTTATATGCGTTGGAACTCCAACTAAAAAAAATAGTAATTCAGCTGATTTAAAATATGTGTTTAGTGTAGCAAAAGAACTAAAAAAGATAATTAAAAGTTACAAAATTATAATAACAAAATCTACAGTTCCGTTGACTACTGGTGATAAAATTGAAAATATTTTAAAAAATTTAAAAAAAAGAAAATTAGTTGATATCGTTTCTAATCCTGAGTTTTTAAGAGAAGGTGAGGCCATAAGAGATTTTGTCTACCCAGATAGAGTTATTATTGGAACTGATAGTAAAAAAGCCAATAAGATTTTAAAGTCACTTTATATGCCTATTATAAAAAAAAATAGCAGATATTTTAATACTTCTCGAAGAGGCGCTGAATTAATTAAATATGCTTCAAATGCATTTTTAGCCACAAAGATTTCTTTTATTAATGAGATTGCTAATCTTTGTGAAAAAACGGGTGTTGACGTTAAAGATATTTCTATTGGTATGGGATCAGACGAGCGTATTGGAGATAGGTTTTTGAGAGCAGGACCAGCTTATGGAGGATCATGTTTTCCAAAAGATACTAGAGCATTAATTGATACAGGTAAAAAATTTAATACAGATTTATCTATAGTTAAAACTGTTGTTACATCGAACGATAAACGTAGATTTTTATCAATCAAAAGAGTTGAGAAAATATTAAATAATAAACTTTTACATAAAACAATCACATTTCTTGGAGTAACATTTAAACCAAATACGGATGATATGAGAGAAGCATCTAGTGTACCAATGATTAAGTATTTTAATAAAAAAAATTGCAAAATAAGATATTTTGATCCCACTGGTGAGAAGAAGGAATTTAATAATTTAAAAAATGTTAAGTATTTTAATAATATAAATAACGCATGCTTGAATAGTGATTTAATAATTTTACATACTGAATGGAATGATTTTAAATTATTAAATTTTAAAAAATTGGTAAAAAAGAGAAATTTTAAGATTTATGACATGAGAAATATGTATTCTTCTTCAAAAATGAAAAAATTGAATATCAATTATTTTAGTATTGGAAGATAGTTTAGTTTAACTCAAATATTGCATCAACTTCTACAGAAACACCAAGTGGTAGACTATTAGTACTGACTGCCGCTCTTGTATGCATTCCAGCATCTCCAAATATTGATGCAATTAAATCCGAAGCACCATTAATTACTTTTGGTTGTTCGATAAAGTCATTTGTTGAATTAACAAATCCAGTTAATTTAATACATGATTTTATTTTAGATAAATCTTCACCACAAGCAGCCTTCGCTTGGGCAACTAAGCTTAATCCACATCTTTTTGCAGCTTCGTAGCCTTGCTCTGTACTTAAATCTTTACCAACTTTCCCTTTAATTAGTTCTCCTTTTTCATTTATAGATATTTGACCTGAAATAAAAAGTAGATTACCAGTTATTTTAGTTGCAACATATGAGCCAACAGGAGGTTTAGCATTTGGTAAATTAATATTTAATTCTTTTATTTTTTTTTCAAAGTTCATTTTATTTCTCCATGAATTCTTTGTGTGACTTACTATTTTTAAATTTAATTAATTTTGCTTTTAAATTTAATTTATTAATTTTTTTTTTTCCTTCTTTATATTTTTCAGAAGTTTTTTCTTTAATTAGTTCAGCTGTACATTTTGCATATTCTTTACTTAATTTATCAAATTTATTGCAATCATCTGCTACAGACAAATTTACATTAGTTATTGTTAAAATTATAAAATAAGCGAATAATCTTAATTTCATTGTTTTTTATTTTTTTTCTTTTTTTTAGTTTTATCGTATTCTTTCCTTTTCTCAATAAAGATTAAAGCCTCTTCCATTGTAAGCTCTGTAGGATCTTTTTCTTCCGGTATAGTTGCGTTTAAAGATTTATATTTAATATAAGGACCATATTGTCCCTTCATAACTCTAACTGGTTTTTTATCCTCTGGGTGTTCTCCTAAATCCTTAATGATTGAAGAGGACATTCTACCTGGCTTTGCTTCAGCTATAAGAGTAATTGCTCGATTTAATCCTATAGAGAAAATTTCATCAACATTTTCTATTCTAGCAGATTTATTTTCACACTTAAGATAAGGACCAAATCTTCCAGTATTTAAAATGATTTCTTTTTGATTATCAGGGTTAACACCAATTGATATTGGTAGAGAACATAAAAACTGAGCTTTTTCTAAATCTATACTTTCTAACTCCAAACCTTTTGGTATAGAAACATTTTTAATTAATTCATTAATATCTTGATTGGATTTTTTGGTTTTTTTCTTTTTTTTTGTTTTTGTCTCCTCTAATTTTTCATCTTTGAGTTTTTCATATTGAAGATAGGGTCCAAATCTTCCATTTTTCAAATATATATCATTACCATTTTCATGTTTTCCTAAAAATTTTGGTTCTGCTAATTGTGATTGAGCTGCTGCTTTTGCTTTAGACAACGGTCTAGTGAATTTACACTCTGGATAATTTGAACATCCTATGAAAGCTCCACCTCTAAAACTATTTTTAAGACTTAGTGAACCCGTATCACATAGCTGGCACTTTCTAACAATATTTCCATCTTTATCGGTATCAAAAATTAAAGCTCCCAAACTTTCATTTAAAAGATCTAACACTTCTCTTGTTCTTTTCTCCTTAACCTCAGAAACATTGTTATTAAAATCTTTCCAAAATATCTCTAAAACTTTTATCCAGCTTTCTTTACCAGTTGTAATTTCATCTAATTGATCTTCTAAACCTGCTGTAAAGTTATAATCAACATATTTAGAAAATAATTTTTCTAAAAAAGCAGAGATAAGTTTGCCACGATCTGTGGGGAAAAACCTTTTATTTACTATTTCTGCATAACCTCGATTAGCTATAGTGGAAATTATACTTGCGTAAGTAGAAGGTCTACCAATTCCCAATTCTTCTAATTTTTTGACTAAACTTGCTTCAGAATATCTTGGAGGTGGTTGTGTAAAATGTTGTTCGTCAATTAATGCTTCAATATTAATTGGTCCTTTAGACATTTCTGGTAAAATTTCCTCATCATCATCTTTACTTGTATTTGAATAAACTTTTAAAAAACCATCAAATTTTAATATAGAGCCACTTGCCTTACATATTGTCTGATTATCTTCTGACTCTATTGTTATGGTACTTCTGTCAAATTGAGCAACTTCCATTTGTGAGGACAAAGCTCTAGACCAAATTAAATTGTATAGTTTTTGTTGATCACTGCTTAAATATTTTTTTAGAGTATCGGGTGCTCTATTTATATCTGTTGGTCTAATAGCCTCATGAGCTTCTTGAGCATTCTTAGGTTTTTTACCAGAATAATTATTTGCAGAAGTAGGCAAATATTCATTACCATACTCTTTTTTAATAAAATTTCTAAAATCATCTACTGCATCAGCTGATAAGTTAGTTCCATCAGTTCTCATATAAGTAATCAATCCAACATTATCCCCATCAATCTCAACACCTTGATATAGTTTTTGTGCAATTTGCATTGTTCTTGAAGCTCCAAAACCTAATCTACTAGATGCTACTTGTTGTAGCGTTGAAGTTGTAAATGGACCTGATGGGTTTCT
>CACDUV010000017.1 GCA_902556065.1 uncultured Pelagibacteraceae bacterium | reverse complement strand
ATTTTTTTTAACATTTGAATAATCATTTCTTATATCAATTTCGTTATAAAAAGGGAAATTTTTAAATTTATAAAAATCATCTCTAGAAAATTCATTCTTTATTCTATTAAAATTTTTTATATTTAATATCAATAATCCTAAAACTAATAAATTAATAATTTTTTTTTTATTAAATTCTATATTTAAATTTAAAGGAAAGCTAAAAAGGAAAAAAAAGAAAATTATAATAGATGAAAAACCAAATCTAAACTGAGGAGCAGCATTCAACCAAAACATTGTACTAGCAAAAGATAAAATTAAAATTATATATTTATCTTTATTTTTTGTACTGTGTTCTTCTTTCATTTTAACAAAGTAAAAATATGTTAATAAAAGTGAAAATAACAAAATTAATAAAAATTCAGAAACTTTGTAAAAAAAATGAGTTTCAATCCAAAATTTAAACCAATTAAATTTTTTTAAATATAAATCCTTATCTTCAATTTTTTCATACTTGCTACCTTTTTCGTAATTGTTTTGATTGTAATAACTTTTTGCCCACAACTGTGCCATTTTTGAATAATCTGCTATTCTCTTTTTTTCGCTCCAAAAAACTTTGTCTTTGGTGAAGCAGCTAGAATTTAATGGATAAAACAAACAACCAGTTTTAAAAAAACTTGATGAAATAAAAGTTATAACTAATAAAAAAAATAGAAAATATCTTAATAATGAAAAATCACTATAAAAAAAAATACCTCGTTTAAACAGTATATAAATCATTATTGGCAAAAAAAATAAACTTATTGGCTTAATCAACACACATAATGTGAAATATATAATTGCTCTTACCAATTCTTCATTATCCGAATGTAAAAAATAAATTTTATGAAAAACAACTAACAATATAAATTGTGCAATGTAATCATATCCAAATTCACTTAATCTATTAAATTTTACTAATAAAACTAACAAACAAAAAATTGAAAAAAATAATTCATCTCTTTTGAATGTTTTTGAAAAAACTATAAATGCAAAATAACCTACCGAACTTAAGTAAATTATAAATACAGGTAAATGTATAAGTTTTAAATCAAGATATGGTAATACAATTAAAGCTTGATTGAAAACCAAGAGTGATGAATGAAAAAATCTATCATTAAAATAAGATACTCCTATACGTAATCTATTATTAAAAACCTCATGAATTGAAAAGTAATGATAACCATTAAAATCTTCATGTGTTTTTGAAATAACAAGAACAGAAAATAATAATAAAAAAAGTAATAATAAGTGCTTAATATCTATTGTTGTTAAATTTTTACCAATAAAAAAGTAAAAAATAATACCTAAAGATAAAATTAGAATATTTAAATAAACGTTTATCCCAATTGTTAAGTAAATAGCGTATCCTAAAATTAATAGTATTATTGTACCTTCAAATTGGAGGTCAAAAAAGTTTGAATATTTAACTTTTAATGTTTTTCCATAACCAGATACAGAATAGAAGTAAAATACACTTATTGTTAAAAAAAATAATAATTTAAAAATCTCTTCAATCAAAAAAATACTTTTACTAATTTATAATTATCAAAGTAACTTACAATAAAGATTTTTGTGGTCTCATATCATCTTTATTGATTCCAGCAACTCTTACTGGTTTCTTCATCGCATCTCTTCTAAATGGTTCACCAAGTTCTTGGTTAAGAATTACTTCAATAAATGTTGTAATTCCTTTCTTCTGATCCTCACAAGATTGCTTGATTGCATTTGTTGTTTCCTCCATTGTTCTAACCTTTACACCCTTTAAACCACATGCATCAGCAACTTTAGCGTAACTCAATTCAGGGTCTAACTCAGTTCCAACAAAATTATTATCAAACCATAAAGTAGTATTTCTTTTCTCTGCACCCCATTGATAATTTCTGAAAATTACCATTGTAATTGCAGGCCATTCTTCTCTAGCACATGAACTCATTTCATTCATACTAATTCCAAAAGCCCCATCTCCGGCAAAACCAATTACTGGGGTATCTGGGCAACCAATCTTTGCACCCAATATAGATGGAAATCCATAACCACAAGGTCCAAATAAACCTGGGGCTAAATATTTTCTTGGCTTTTCAAAAGTTGGGTATGCATTACCAATTGCGCAATTATTTCCAATATCGCTAGATATGATTACATCGTCTGGCATACCAGATTGAATTGCTCTCCAAGCTTGTCTTGGTGACATTCTATCTGCATCTCTTTCTCTAGCTTCTTTATTCCAGACTGTGCCCTCATCATCATCTTCATGATCTAAACTTGAAAGTTTTTGTAACCATGCAGATTTTGTTTGATGAATTAAATCTTTTCTAACTTGTCTATCTGTATCTCCGGCATTTGAAGAGAGTTTTGCTAAAATTTGCTCAGCAACTAATTTTGCATCACCACTTATTCCAACGGTGACTTTTTTAGTTAAGCCAATTCTATCTGGATTAATATCTACTTGAATGATATTTGCATTCTTCGGCCAATAGTCAATTCCATATCCTGGTAAAGTTGAAAATGGATTTAATCTTGTGCCTAATGCTAAAACAACATCCGCTTTCGAAATTAATTCCATTGCAGCTTTAGAACCATTATAACCCAAAGGTCCTACTGCGAGAGGGTGACTTCCTGGAAAACTATCGTTATGTTGATACCCAGAACATACTGGTGCATCTAATTTTTCAGCAAGGTTTTTAGTTGCATCTATAGCCCCACCAATTACAACTCCAGCTCCAGAAAGTATTACTGGAAATTTTGCGTTAGATAATAAATCAGCAGCTTTAGATACAGCATCATTACCTCCACCTTGTCTTTCTAGTCTAACAATAGGTGGCAAATCAATATCAATAACTTGACACCAATAATCCCTAGGAACATTTATTTGAGCAGGTGCAGATCCTCTTATAGCTTTTTCAATTACTCTATTTAGAACTTCTGCCATTCTTGAGGGGTCTCTAACCTCTTCTTGATAACAAACCATGTCTTTAAACAGGTTCATTTGTTCTACTTCTTGAAAACCACCTTGACCCATAGTTTTGTTTGCAGCTTGAGGTGTTACCAATAATAGAGGTGTATGGTTCCAGTAAGCTGTTTTAATTGGTGTTACCAATCCTGTAATTCCTGGTCCATTTTGCGCGATAACCATTGACATTTTACCAGTAGCTCTAGTGTAACCATCAGCAATTAAACCACCATTTGTTTCATGAGCAACATCCCAAAATGTAATTCCTGCATCAGGGAAAATATCTGAAATTGGCATAAACGCCGAACCAATAATTCCAAAAGCGTGCTCAATTCCATGCATTTGTAAAACTTTTACAAAAGCTTCTTCTGTTGTCATTTTTGTCATAAAACTAGAACCTCTCTAAAGTGTAAATATATTAATTTTTTAAAATTCGTTTGTTAATTTTTGCGATTAATATATAAGAATTTACAAATTTCAAACAAACAAATCGACACGATATGGCAACAGATATAATTATTCATGATAAAAAAGACAACGTAGGAGTAGTTGTTATTGAAAAAATCACTCCAAAACAAGACTGTGCATGCTGGATAATGGAAGATGACAGCTCAACAAATATTCAATCAGTAGATGAAATCCCACTAGGTCATAAAATAGCTATGGTTGACCTTAATGAAGGGGATACAATTCTTAAATATGGTCACGATATAGGCAAAGTAGTCAAATCAATTAAAAAAGGTGAACATGTTCATGTTCACAACGTTAAAACAAAGAAGTGGTAGTATTATGGAAATTCCAAAAAGTTTTTTAGGTTATAAAAGAGAAAACGGCAGAGCCGGAACAAGAAATCATGTAATAATTTTGCCAGTAGATGATATTTCAAATGCATGTGCCGAAGCGGTCGCAAACAATATTAAAGGAACAATCGCTCTACCCCATTCTTACGGAAGACTACAATTTGGAGCTGATTTAGAATTACACTTCAGAACTATGATTGGAACTGGCTGCAATCCAAATGTTGCTGCTGTGATCGTCATTGGGATTGAGCCTAAATGGACAAAAAAAATTGTAGACGGGATTGCTAAAACTGGAAAACCTGTCGAAGGATTTCACATTGAAAGAACTGGTGACATTGGTACTACAATGAAAGCATCAAAAAAAGCGCAAGAGTTTGTGATGTGGGCTTCAGAAAAACAAAGAGAAGAATGCCCAATGAGTGATCTTTGGATTTCGGTAAAATGTGGAGAGTCTGATACGACATCTGGTTTAGCTGCAAACCCAACTGTTGGAAACTTAATGGATAAATTAGAACCATTAGGAGTTCATTTATGTTTTGGTGAAACATCTGAATTAACTGGTGCAGAACAAGTCTGTGCAACCAGAGGTGCTACAAAAGAAGCTTCTGATAAATTTATGAATACTTGGAGTTCTTATAATGATTTTATATTAAAAGAGGCAACTGATGATCTTTCTGAAAGTCAGCCGACAGCTGGAAATATAGCTGGAGGATTGACTACAATTGAAGAAAAAGCCTTCGGAAATTTTCAAAAAATTGGAAATTGCAAATTTATTGATGTACTTGAACCAGCTGAAGAGCCTACTAAAGGTAAAGGTTTATATTTTATGGATACTTCATCTGCAGCTGCAGAATGTGTAACACTTCAGGCAGCAGCAGGTTTTAATATACATTTGTTTCCAACAGGCCAAGGAAATATTGTTGGCAACCCAATTGAACCAGTTGTTAAATTAACAGCAAACCCGCTTACTGTTAAAGGTATGGGTGAACATATTGACTGTGATGTTTCTAAAATTCTGTCAAGAGAAATGAATTTATCAGAAGCAGGTGATGAGCTAATTAAAACAACTTTAAGAGTTGCTAACGGTAGATTAACTTGTGCAGAAGCTCTAGGCCATAAAGAATTTGTAATGACCAAGCTTTACAGAAGTGCTTAATTAAAAAAATCTATTTTATGGATAAAAATAAGTACCTGGTACTTTTACCCGGTGTTATTCTTGCATTTGTTCTTTACACACTATCGCAAGGTTTTAATAATATTATTGGTACCGAGTTATTAGGATATGAAAAAAGTCCCATATCCACTGCAATGATAGCAATCCTTTTAGGAATGTTCTTTGGAAATATTTTTAGTATTAGAGAAAGCTTTGTAAGAGGTTTAGATTTTACTCAAAAAAATATTTTGAAACTTGGAATAATTTGCTTAGGTGTTCAATTAAAACCTTTTGAGTTTCTTGAATTTGGTACAATTGCTTTTCCTTTAATAGTAATTTGTATAGTAAGTGTGTTAGTAGTTATTAAACTTTTAATCAATAAATTAAAAATTCCTAGAAATATGGCTTATCTAATTTCTATAGGAAGTACAGTATGCGGAACAACAGCTATAATGGCAACTGCTCCTGTTATTGGTGCAAAAAAAAATGAGATATCTTATGCAATTGCAAACATAACTTTATTTGGAATTCTTTCAATGTTGATTTATCCATATTTTGCAAATTTTTATTTTGATGGTGAGCCACTTTTAATTGGTTTGTTTTTGGGTACTTCTATACATGAAACTGCTCAAGTAGCGGCTGCTGGATTAATCTACGATCAGCAATTCAATAGCCCAGAAACATTAAATATTGCAACAGTTACTAAACTAATAAGAAATACCTTTTTGATTATTATGATACCTTTGTTTGCGTATCTTTATAATAGAGGCCAATCAAAAGAAAAAAAATACTCAATTATTGATATTTTTCCCTATTTTGTAATAGGTTTTGTTGCAATGATTATTATTCGAAATGTTGGTGATCAACTTTTTATTTCAAACAATAGTGAACTTTGGCTTGGTACTGTTGATGGAATTAAATCTTTATCAAAAATATTTCTAACAATGGCAATGGCAGCAATTGGTATGTCTACAAATTTAAGAGATATATCAAATATGGGATACAAACCTTTTGTTGTGGGTTTTGTAGGTATGGCAACGGTAGGATTGGTTAGTATTACAACTATAGAATTATATATTAATTTTTTTAATTAAGATTTAACCAATAATTTTTTTCTAAAGTTTGAGATAAATCGTCTTATAAAAGCTGCTCCAACACCTAAAATAATTGCAAACATAATTGTAAATAGTCCATAAAAGAAAGGCATCTCATTAGAAAAATCAATTATAAATTGAGAAAAAAAGTTTAAATCTGAACTAGTTGCTTTAACAGTTTCATTTATAATTTTTTCTGCAAAAAACGTATCGTACGCTATAGCTATACCCACTATTAATAACAAAATTGCTAACAAAGCTCTTAAACCAGAACTATCGATTCTTTCTCCTAGTTTTTGCCCAACCTGAACTCCTATTATAGACCCTACGACCAACATAAGAACTAGCAATAAATCTATAGATCCATAATTAAATGAATGAAGAAAAGTAACAACCACACTTACAAAAATTGTTACAAATAAAGATGTGCCAGGAACTAATTTAGTAGGCATTTTAATTATATAAATCATTGCAGGAACTAAAATAAACGCACCTCCAATTCCCATTATAGCTGCAATAAAACCAACTAATAGACCAATTATAATTGGGGTAAAAATACTCTCATACAATTTAGACTTTGGAAATCTCATTCTTAATGGGAGACCATGGATCCAATAATGAACGTGTAATTTTTTTTTAACAGTAATATTTCTTTTTGCTTTATCTATTTCACTTAAACTTTCAACCAACATTAAAGTTCCTATTATTGCTAATATATACATATAAGCTAAAGAGATAACTGTATCAATTTTTCCAATACCTTTAAAATATGTAAAAGTATAAATTCCTAAAGAAGTTCCAATTACACCTCCAATCACAATCATTGAACCCATTTTATAATCTAAAGTATTTTTTAAATAATGTGTCGTAGATCCAGAAACTGAAGTAGCTAAAATATTGTTTGCTTCATTTGCAACTGCATACGCAGGAGGTATTCCCAAAAAAATAAGAAAAGGTGTCATTAAAAACCCACCACCAACACCAAATAAACCTGAAAGCACTCCAACAATTGCACTTAACAACAGTATCTCGATAGGATTAACAAAAACTTGTGCTATCGGTAGAAATACTTCCATAAAAAATTTAAAAGTTGTTAAAAAACAACTTAATTAAAAGTGATAAAAGTTCCAACTAAAATCACTCCCCAGTAAGCTGTTAGGCTTGCTATGACTCCTGCTTTAATAAATATAATTTTAAAATTTGAGAGTTTATTAATAATTTTTATGTTAGACAGTAACATTAAGTCCGTCATTACACCCACAACGAAATTTGTCAAACAATTATTTAAAGCTAATTAATTTTTTTTCTTAATAGATCGTAGCTCCAAAAACCTTTACCGTATCGTCTTCGACACCTAAGACTAACCTTCCAAGGAACTCTCCTGGGATCTCTTTATTTGTTTGCTTAATCAGAACTGTTATGTGATCTCCTCTTCTAAGGCAACCAAAAGGTTCGAAGGTCTCTTTAAGGTTGGTGATTAGCTTGTTATTAGCCCACTGCTTACCAAGCTCTACTTCGTTAGCACCAAAAAGCATTTGAGTGGAGAAATCTTTAGTAAAACCACCATAATCTTTGAGATTAGATGATTTAACTAAATTGTCCCAAATGGGTTTGGCTAATTCAAATATCTCATCATCTGTTTTAGATAAAATATCCATAAAATTTATTTGAAAAGTTTATTAAGAAGCTTTTTTCTTCTCGTTCTCATCCACTATATGGTAGACAGGAACTTTCTCCATACTAAACTTACCAGTCTTGGGGTCTCTTCTTGAAACTGTTAAACAATGCCAATTATCATCATCAAGTTTCATATGATCACCTCTATAATAATATCCAGGCCATCTAGTTTCTTCTCTAAACATAGTATGTTCTGTTACACACTGAGATGTCAAAGCTCTGTGTTTAAGCTCCCATGCCCTCATAAGCTGGTGATAATCCTCAGCTCCCACGTTTTCAAGATCTTCCTCAAGCCAAGCTAACAATTCTAATCCTCTTTTTAGCATATTAGCATTAGTCATATAGTTTGTAGCTATTCCACCTACATATTCATCCATTATTCTTTGTAAACGCTGTAAGCCTTGAATAGGTGAAATATAGCTTGGAGATACAGTTCCTCCAGTAATCTCATTTTGAGCAACTGTGTAGTTTTCTAAAGGTTTATAAACTTTAACTTTAAAATCTTCACATTGTTTGTCTGATACTTTTAAACCCTCAGCTTTTTTGTCTTCAATGTATTTTACAGCTGCTTTTGCTGCTAATCTACCTTCAGTAAATGAGCCTGAAGAAAATTTGTGAGCACTTCCACCTACAGTATCACCTGCTCCAAATAATCCATCAATTGTTAACATTCTATTATAACCCCAGAAATACTCCGGTGGAGACAAATCTTCTGGTCCACTTACCCACGCTCCAGAACAAGTAGCATGAGAACCCATTACGTAAGGTTCTGAAGTTGTTAATTCAGGATTTGTATATTTCGGGTCAATATTTTGAGATGCCCAAACAACAGCTTGACCTACTGTCATTCCTAAAAAGTTTTCCCAACCAACAGTTTCTAAATGTGGGTCTTGAAAAGCCTCAGTAGTAACCATATGTATTGGTCCACCACCTGCAATTGTTTCTTGAATAAAAGCATGATTTCTTAAACACGTAGGTGTTGGATGGTGATCTATATATTCACCTACTAATTCTTTAGTCTGGTCATACCATTTCTTCTCGTAGTTTTCACCGTTTGCATTTTGTGTATATGTTTTTAAATGTAGAAAATATGCTCCAACAGGTCCATATCCATCTTTAAATCTACATAACACAATTCTATTTTCCATTTGTGTCATTTTAGCACCAGCAGCAATTGGTAATGCGTATGCTGAACCATTACTCCAAGGAGCATACCAAGTTCTTCCCATACCTTCTCCAACAGCTCTAGGCTTAAATATATGTGAAGCTCCTCCTGCTGCAACAATTACAGCCTTTGCTCTAAATACATGGAAATCGCCTGTTCTCATATTAAATCCAACAGCTCCACCCACTCTATTCTCTTGAGCTTCATCCATTAAAAGATGAGTAATCATAATTCTATTATAAATTTTGTCTGCAGATTTTTTTGCTGCTTCTGCAACAATTGGCTTATAACTCTCACCGTGGATCATTATCTGCCACTTACCTTCTCTTAAATATCTTCCAGTCTCTTCATTTTTCATCATAGGAAGACCCCATTCATCAAACATATGAACAGTTGAGTCTACATGACGAGCCATGTCATATCCTAAATCTTCTCTAACCATTCCCATCAAATCATTTCTTGCGTATCTAACATGATCTTCAGGTTGATTCTCACCCCACTGCATACCCATGTAACAGTTAATTGCGTAAAGACCTTGAGCTACTGCTCCACTTCTATCTATGTTTGCTTTTTCAACACAAACAATTTTCATATCTCTACCCCAGTGCCTCGCTTCGAAAGTTGCACCAGTGCCAGCCATACCTCCACCAACAACTAATACATCACAGTCTTCGTAATGAGTTTTGTGTTTAGCCATTAGTAATAAACTCCTTTTTTAAAAGACTCTTTTGGAACTACAGGAAGTTCACCATCGATATTTAATCCTTCAGGTTCGCTGTATAATCTTTGTGAATTTAATTCTCCTTGTTTAATTTTTTCACCATCTGCAAGTTTAGGAATAAATTTTCCCCATGGTTTTGTTGTTATTGGTGAAACAAAGTCTTTTGTTGTTCCATTTCTAAATTTTATTTTCCAAGAGATAGTTCCTTTTTCTTCTTCACGTCTTACTCTAACGCTATGTCCCATTGGAGCAAAATCTGCATAACCTCTTACGTCAATCGCATGATTTGGACATGCTTTTACACATGAATAACATTCCCAACAAAAATTTGGTTCTATATTTTTTGCACGTCTAATATTTTCATCAATGTGCATTATATCAGATGGACAAATATCTACGCAGTGACCACATCCATCACATCTAGTCATATATACAAAAGTTGACATAATTTTATTTTTTTTCCTTTTTTGTTATCATATTAATAATGTTTTGGCTCTTCTCTTTTTATTCCTAGGCCAAATTGCTCAGGGGCATCTGCAGGAGGTGGTAAATTATCTCTAGAACCGTCTGCTTCAGCCAAATTTTTCTGAATTGCTGCTCCAGGCTTATAGAACATGTGAGCAAATTTCGACCAATAAACTCCGCCAAATAAAATTAAATTAGAAACTACAAATAATGCAAAAAATAAAAATGACAAACCTACTTGACCATTAAATTGAGTATAAGACCAAGCTAGTCCAAAAGTTGAACATGCTAATAATGCTAGAACAAACAAATCAGCTTTAATAATTCTATACCAAGGGTGTGCTTCGGCAGAAACATCTACTCTTAAAAAAAACCAAAACCAAAATCCACCAACACATGTAAGTATTGCACCTACATGCCATAACATTGACCACAATGTAGAAGAAGTTTTATCTGCACCTGTATAACAAAACACTAACATTGCTGAAGCAATCCAAAAGATTATAGTTCCATACATACCAAGAACATGTGCTAACCTTCTTTTTCCAAAACCTAATTCTGATGTTGTTCCAATGTCATAAACAGTAGTCTTAGCAATAATTTTTGCCTTCTCAGCAGTTCCAACCTCTCTTGTTGCCTGCAATTTTGCTTTTTTTGCATTGTTAAAGAAATAAGTTAAATTTTTGTGATGTATCATCTGAATAATTGTTCCAAAAGCAATTAATAGAACCATTGCAATTATAAAACCTTGCATAACAATAGTAGGAACTACTTCTGATAATAAAGAAAATGGATTTGTTTCAAACATTTTACCCTTATGTATAATTATTTTAAATAATTTTAAAGTTTTCTAGTCTAGATAACTCATCATATCAACAAAAACTATTGATAAATTTGTCTTTAATAACATTAAAAAATATTTACTTTCTTTTGTAATGTTGTTTTTTTGGGATCACAGACCTAACACCTCCTTGCGGATTCTCCACATCCCCTTCTCTTCTTGGGATTAAATGAATATGACAATGCATAATTGATTGACCTGCAGATTTTCCTGCATTTGTGCCTATATTGAAACCTTTAACACTAGAATCTTGTTTTAAAATTTTTTCTTTAGTTTTTAAGATTAACTCGTTACATGCCTGAATTTCATCTTTAGTAAGCTCAAAATATGTCTCTACATGTCTTTTAGGAACGATAAGACTATGAAATTTTGAGACAGGGTAGCTATCTGTGGATGAATAAGCCAATTGGTTTTCAAACTGAATCTCCTCTTTTCTGATTTTACAAAATATACAAGGATTATTTGGATCTTTCATATTTAAACAAGAGAGTTATATATTTTTTTTAACTTAGTGTAGCAAACAATCTTTCTTCTCTTCCATTTAAGATCGTTTATTTTTGATACTGATGTTACCCCTTTACCAGATCCGATTAAAATTATTTCTTCATAATCATTAATTGATTTTATTGAAATATCTTTAAAATTAATTTTAATTTTCTTGCTTATAAATTTAAGTGTGTTTCCAAAATAACAATTTTTTTTAGGCGAAAAAATCTTTCCATTTTTCACAAAAACTAGATTTGAAGTACCAGTTTCCAAAATTCTTTCATCTGCTACTAAAGCAATATCAAATTTGGATGAGTCAACTTTGCTTAATTTTGCTAATATTTTTTTATAATAGAGATTTTT
Organism: uncultured Pelagibacteraceae bacterium; assembly: GCA_902556065.1. GTDB lineage: Bacteria > Pseudomonadota > Alphaproteobacteria > Pelagibacterales > Pelagibacteraceae > Pelagibacter. The sequence goes on along the minus strand of CACDUV010000017.1, from coordinate 9,347 downwards.
GTAATTTGGTTCTACTCGTTTATATTTAAACAATAAAAGATTAAATTTACTTTTTGGTTTTGGTCTTTTTCTAATTGAGACTGATATCAGTTTTTTATTTAACGCTATACGAAATAAATTATCAGGACCTTTGTATAGAGTGTTTTTGTTAATTAAATCTTTAATAATGTTTTTTAAATCATTTTTTCTTATTCCATATTTTTTTGTTGATTTTATTAAATTCTCTAAATGCGGTTTTAACAGAATTAACTTAGGAGGTTTTCCAACCATTCGCATTGTGGTGAATACACCTTTGGACCCCCAAAGATCTTTAAAATTAACTTCTTTAAGATTACTAAGCTGATAAGATTTTTTTAATAATAGTGTTGCCATTTTCTGTTAAAAAAGATTCTGGATGAAATTGAAATCCATATATTTTATTTTGATTATCCTCAAGGCCCATTGGTATTTTTGTTTTACTGCATCTCATAGTTATTTTAATTGAATTCGATTTAAATGGCTCCATTAATTTTAATGAATGATATCTCCCTACTTTAAACTGTTGATTGTTTTCAAAGATTTTACTTTGATTATTTGTTTTTATTTTAGATTGAAAGCCATGATATATTTTTTTTTGCTGTATTATTTTGCCTCCTTCATTGTGCAAAATCATTTGATATCCAAGACAAATACCAATAATTTTTTTCTTTCCTTTGTATTTTTTATAAATTTTTGAAGTAGTGGGATAATCCTTTGGTGATCCAGGTCCTGGAGATAAAACAATCACATCACTTTTATCAAGTAATTTATAATTTACCTCATAATAGTTTGTGCAAATTACTTTATTAAATTTTGCAAATTGATGAACAACATTCCAAGTGAAAGAATCTTGGTGATCAATTATGTAAATCATTTAAATAACTCCAATAAAGATTTTGCTTTAATATAATTTTCATTAAACTCTTTTTTTGGTGAGCTATCTAATACTACACCAGATGCAGCAGAGATCTCCGATTGATTTTTATAATTTAATATAGATCTAATTATAATATTAAACTTCATATCTTGATTGAATTTAATAAATCCAAAACTTCCTGTGAAAATATTTCTACTTTCTTTTTCTTGCTTATTTAAAAGTTCTAAAGTTCTTATTTTAGGACAACCAATAACAGATCCTCCTGGCATCATTGCTTTAATGATATCAATTAATTTTGTATTTTTATTTAATATTCCACCAATTGAAGTTACATAATGAAAAAGATGCTTGTATTCCTCAACATATTTTTTTTTAAGTATTTTTACACTTCCTGGTTTACAAATTTTAGATAAATCGCTTCTTTCCATGTCTACTATCATATTGTGCTCTTTGGTTTCTTTCTCGTTATTTTTAAAATACCTAAGAGCTATATTTTTATTTGATAATAATTTTTTTTTGAAAGTACCAGCTATTGGTTTGGTTATAATTTTATTTTTTTTCTTATCAATTAATGTTTCAGGAGAGCAACTTACTATGGAGTAATCCTTGTCTTTTATCATAAATGACTCTGGAGACGCATTAACACGCATTAATTTCCAAAAAAAATTAACAGGATTAATTAATGATTTATTCTTGTATTTTGTGCAAATTTTAATTTGATAAGTCTCGCCTTGCCTAATTTTTTTTGAAAATAATTCGAATATTTTTTTGTATTTTGCATAAGAAATATTAATCTTAAAAGGACTTAATATTTGAGTTTTATTGAATTGATAATTGAAGCTATGTTTTTTGAAATTAGATATAACTTTAATATTTTTTCTAATTTTAATTATTGTCTCAGGTTTATAAAAAATTCCTTTATAAAAGTTTATTCTTTTTTTATTCTTTAAATTAATACCAATTAAATTACATAAAATTTCATAACCGAAAAAACCAAGATATAAATCTGTTTCATTTTTATATTTTTTTTTATCGATGGATTTAAGAAATTTATGTATGTTTTTTTTTGTTAAAATAATCTTTTTAGAAAAGTCGGTATAAATATTATATCCACCATCTACTTTATAAATTATCAAAGGCTTATCTGATTGATACAGATCCTCTAAAAAAGGGTTAAATTTAAACTTATGCTGGCTGAGTTCTTTCAATTGCTTTCTCTACTATAGGTAAATGTATCAAACCTGCAAATAATGATAATGCGATAGATCCGTACCATGCATAGTCAAAATTTCCGTTTAATTCATAAAATACACCGCCTAAATATGCTCCTAAGAAAGAACCAATTTGATGGCTTACAAAAACTATCCCATATAATAATCCAACGTATTTTGTGCCAAATATATGAGCAACAATTCCATTTGTTGGAGGAACTGTAGATAGCCATAAAAAACCAAAAGTAACTCCAAAAACAACAGAATTAAATATACTTGGAGGTAAGAAAATAAAATAGATAATTGAAACTCCTCTTAAAAGGTAAATTGCACTTAATATTTTTTTCTTACTATACCTCGTTGCCAAATAACCGCTTGTAATTGTACCTGCCATATTAAATACTCCAATCAAAGCTAGAACCATTGCAGGTGTCCAATCAGGTAAACCTTTATCTGCCATATAAGTAGGAATATGTGTTGCTACTAAAGCAATATGCCAACCGCAAACAAAAAAACCTAAAGTGAGATAAATAAAACTTTTGTTTGCAAATGCCTCTTTTAAAGCTTCTCTAACAGTTTGATTATTATCTTGATTAACTCCCACAGGTATTTTTGGAGTACTAACAAATAAAGACACTATCAATCCTACTCCTAAAAGAAGACTAAAATATAAGAGAGTATTTTCCCAACCTGTTTCAACTAAAGAATATCTTACAAGTAAAGGTGAAACAAAATATCCAAAGGATCCTGCACAAGTAACTATGCCAGTTGCAATAGTTCTATTAGAAGCTGGAAAATGTTTTGCTACAACTGATACTGGGATACCTATTGCTGTGGAACCTAACCCAATTCCTATCATTACTCCTATAGTTAGGGTAAAATAGCCTCCAGTATTAAAACCAGAATAAAAAAATAAAACCCCTACTAAATAAAAAACAAAGCCAATAAATATTGCAACTGCCCCTCCATACTTATCAGTGATTACACCAAATAATGGACTGAATACTCCCCAGAGCAACAACTGCAACCCCATAACAAATCCAAAGTGAGAAATGGAAATATCTAAGTCAGTATTGAAATCAAAATAAAACAAACCAAAAGTCTGTCTTATACCTAAAGAAATTATTACTACTATAGATGCGGCTATTAAAGTGATTAGTGCTTTCTTACTTATAATAAAATTTTCTGAACTCATTTAAAACTTTTAAGTGCTTGTTTTATATCAGCTATAAGATCTTTAGGATCTTCTAAACCAATATGAAATCTAACAATGTACTCATTTTTTGCTAATTTAAGATAATTTCTATTTCCTTGTTCTCTAACATTTTGATGTAAAGCTAAACTTTCAAACCCTCCCCAACTATAACCGTGTCCAAATAATTTTAGATTATTTACAAATTTTACAACTGCTTTTTCACTTTTAGCTTTAATTCTTAAACCCATTAAACCTGAAGCACCTGAATAATATTTCTTCCACATTCTAAAATTGTAAGAATCTTTTTTGTATGGATATAATAATTTTATATTTTTATATTTAGATAAAAATTCTGCTACTTTTTTTGCATTTTCTCTGTGTCTATCTAATCTAACATCTAAAGTTCTTAATCCTCTTGTAATTAAATAAGCATCATCAGGTCCTAATCTTAATCCAGTAACCCTTTCTGCTGCTTTTACTTTTGGGAATACTTTTTTATTTACAGCTAAACTTCCACCCATTACATCGGAGTGACCTGAGTAATATTTTGTTGCTGAAACAATCGCCATATCAAAACCAAGTTTAATAGGTTTTAAAAAATATGGAGTTCCCCATGTATTATCAATTGCTGTTAAAATTTTATGTTTTTTTGCTATAGATACAATTTTATCTAAATCTTGAAAATCAAATGTGTTGCTTCCTGGATTTTCAACAAAAATTAATTTAGTTTTATTTGTAATTGCTTTTTCTAACGTTTTAAGATCGTGTGGATCATAAAAAGTTGTTTTGATATTAAATTCTTTTAAAAAATCTTCTGTGAGTAATCTAGTTGGACTGTAAACTGAATCAGCGGCAATAATTTCATCACCAGGTCTTGTAACGCTAAAAATAGCAAGAAATACAGCTCCAAACCCAGTAGGTGTTAAAAAAGTAAAATAACTTTCCTCAAGTTTAGATAAAATTTGTTGCAGTATGTGAGTCGTTGAGGTTCCTTGTCTTCCGTAATCAAAATGTCCACCTGTAGGGTTTTTTTTTGCCTTATCTTGAGTTTTTCTAATATCTTGCATCGATTTGAAAATAATCGTTGATGCACGCACAATAGGTGGGTTAACTGACTGATTATGAAAATCTTTAGCAGTATGTTTTAGAAATGTTTTAAAAGAATTGCTCATAATAAAATTTGATATGTTTAAAAGACAATGCTATATCCCGTAAAAAACGTCAATAAATTAATAAATAGGACTAAATGAGTTATCCGAAGAAACATAGGGGTCGAAGAAAACAAGGCTCCAAAAAGAGAAGAGCAAAGAGAAAAAATAAGAAGAAATAATTCCTTTATTCTTTAATCCAACCACCACCAAGAACTCTATGGCCATATTGGTCTTTGCTATAGAACACACATGCTTGTCCTGGAGATATTCCGTCCTCAGGATCTAATAGATTTACATGAGCAGTATCATTATCCTTTAAATCTACTTTTGCCTCAAGAAGATTGCCTGTTGATCTAACCTTTACGAATATATTTTGATCAAAATCTTTTTTGTCAGTTAATAAATTTAAATCTTTTAATGATATTTCTTTTTTTCCAAGGTTTTCTTTAGGTCCAACGATGATTTCATTTTTATCTGAATTTATTTTTAAAACATACAAAGCTTCTTTATCTGAAACCTTGATTCCTTTTCTTTGTCCGATTGTAAAATTAATTATACCATCATGAACACCAATTACATCTCCTTCTAAATTTTTTATATTACCTTTTTGAAAAGAGTCTGGTCTAAATTTTCTAATTACAGATGCATAATCTCCATTAGGTACAAAACAAATATCTTGGCTATCTGGTTTATCAGCTACATTTAAATCTAACTTTTTAGCAATTTCTCTTGTTTTATCTTTTAGCATTCCACCCAGTGGAAATCTCAAATAATCTAGTTGCTCTCTTGTAGTATTAAATAAAAAATAACTCTGATCTCTATTTTCATCAATTGCTCTGTACATATTGTTCGTATTGTTTGAGGTAATATTTTTTACATAATGTCCTGTAACTAGCGCATCTGCTTTAAGATCTTTTGATACTTCAAATAAGTCTTTAAATTTTACTGTTTGATTACATTGAACACATGGAATTGGAGTTTCTCCTTTTAAATAACTATCAACAAAGTTATCTATTACTCCTTGCTTAAATTTATCTTGATAATATAAAATTTTGTGTTCAATACCTAATTTGTGGGCAACACGTTTTGCATCCATGATATCTTGACCTGAACAACACTGCTTAGACTGAGCAACTTCTTTTCCATCATCATAAAGTTTAAGAGTGATGCCAATAACTTTGTAACCTTCATTTTTCATAATCCCTGCTACAGTTGACGAGTCCACTCCACCAGACATTGCAACAACCACTGTTGTATCTTCGGGTTTTTTGTTAATTCCGATAGAGTTAAATTCTTTATTCATTAGGTGGTATTTATACTTATTTACAATATAAGTTAAATTAAATGATTTTAGATTATGAACCAGGCGACAAAGTCACTAATCCAGAGAATAAAGACTGGGGTATTGGGCAAGTGCAATCAATTATAAAGAATAAAGTTACAGTTAACTTTGAAAATGCAGGTAAAAAAGTAATAAATGTAAAAAATATAGAATTAAAAAAAATTGGTAAATAAAAAATGAATTTACAAAAAATTATTGAAGATTTAGTTGATACCTTTTTGTCAGCCGGAGACTTATCACTTCAACTGAGGGATAAAGGATTAAGTAAAGAGATTAAATCTGATAACACTCCAGTGAGTAATGGTGATATTGAAGTAAATAATTTCATTTCATCACAAATAGCAAAAGTAACACCTAACATTCCAATTATTTCAGAAGAAACTTCTGAAAATAAAACAAACATTAAATTAAAAGATTTTTGGTTAGTGGATCCTATTGATGGAACATATGATTATATAAATAATTTAGAGGAATTTACTATTAATGCGGGATTAATAATCAATAACAAACCTGTTGCAGGTTTGATAAATGCACCTGCAAAAAAAAGAATGTTTTTCTCTTATGATAAAGGCAGATCTTTTGAGTTCACTAACAACAAATCAATAAATCTTTCTGAGCTATCTTCTAAAAGAACCGAACCACTTAAATTCATTTCTTACAGTAATAAAATTAAACCTGAGATTCAAAGCATTTATGATGAATTGGGTGTAAAGCAACATACTAGAATGAAAAGTTCTCTAAAATTTTGTGTTGTTGCTGCATGTGAGTTTGATGGTTATGTTGCTGAGCCTCGAGCTTATGAGTGGGATATTGCAGCAGGGCATGCAATTTTAGAAAATGCGGGAGGAACTGTTAGAGACTTTAATGGAAATGAAATTTTATATGGTAAAAAAGATTTAAAAAATCCAAGTTTAATTTTAAAAAGTAAAAATATAATTTAATGGATGAACAACTAAGAATTATTTTAATAATACTAGTATCTGTTTCAATTTTTGGATTACTGGTTTTTGTTTTTGTAAAAAATTATATTAGAAACAAGATAAATCACCTTGTCCAAGAAGAAAAAAATAGCAAAAATAAAAAAATTAATTAACTTTTTTAAGAAGACCTATTGAATTATTATTTTCAAGATACATCAAAGAAACATTGTGATCATTAATATAAATTAAATCTCTTACTCTTGATTTGATGGGTATAAATTCACTTGAAATAATTTTTTTATTTAATTTATCATATTCAAAATAAAATAAACTAATCATACCATCTTTTAATTTTTTAGCACTTCCCATAGTGCCAACTAGAAAATTGTAGTTATTGGAGTTAACAAATTCATTATCTAAACCTATGATTTGACTTATTCCAACAGATGGATCAAAATATTTAAGTGGTTCTGTAAATCCATATTTATAATGTGATTTATTTAACGGTGATAGTTTATATCTAGGATCTTTATCATTGTTGTTATCATGATAATGTCTACCGTAAGATGAAATCGGCCATCCAAAATTTTGAATTTGTTTTTCTTCTAGTTCATTATTTATTAAATTAATTTCATCACCACCATTAGGACCATGCTCTGTTGAAAAAAATGAATTTAAATCCTCACTAAAATACAAACCTTGAGGATTCCTGTGTCCCATAGAAATTATTTTTTTTTCTTTGTTGGTGAGATCAATAGAAATAATTTTTCCAAAATCATTTTTACTATCTTGCGCTAGAGTCCTTAATCTAAATTCTCCTGTAGAAAATATTAATTTATTATCAACAACTATTATTCTTCCACCTGATTGATGGACTACCATTTTGTCATATCTGCTTGAGTCAAAAAATTTATCATTCTTATTAACACAAGAGTTTGGTGAATAAAATTCCTCAAAATTAATAAGACTATTATTTAATTTACCAAATAGAATAGATGTGCTGAAACAATCTTTGTAATGCTCTTTAATGTAAGAAACATAAATTTTATTTTTATGGATTAAAATATCCTTAATACCAAATTGACTACTATTATAAAATTCATCATATTTTATTAATTCTCGAATGTTGGATTTTATGTTGTTAAAAGTGAATTCATCAATACTAAAGTTGAAAAAGTCTGAGTATGAAATTTGTCCTGTAGCAGTTACTAAGAAGATTTTATTATCATAATAATCTAGATAAGCTGAAGATGATGCATCGGGATGTTTTGCAAAGATTATATCATTTGAATAAAATTCTTTTAATATAAAATTATTTTTTTTAATTTTAAAATATTTATCGTCTTTTTTTTCAAATTTAATTCCATCTTCAAAAATTAAATTTTCAACTATAATATTTTTTTTATTTAACTTTGAATGAATATTTTTAATTTGTTTTTTTTTATTTTCTAAATTTTTTTTTAAAAATTCAATTTGGTCTGACTTGCTATCAAGATTTTGTTTTATATTTTTTGCTGTTAAGGATAAAAAAAACAATTATTGTTATAATTAAAATAAAAATTGATAACTTAATTTTGTTCATTTTAAAAATTTTATTAATATCATATTTAAAGTAATTTTATTATTTTAGTATATTCATTTTTGTCCATATCCATTACTTTTCTGGATGTTTCAAAATCAAATCCATTTCTTGCAAGTAATGATATATCTTTTTTATAAAACAAAGTTCTATTATCCTCTGCCCTTGCTGGCCCTATTCTTTTTTTTTTACATAATTTTATAGCTGAAAAAAAATCCTGATCAAAATTATCTTCTTTTATTTTATTAACTGTATCTTTGATAAAACCATCATCAATACCCTTGCCCATTAAATAATTTCTTATTTTATTCAGAGAATTTCCTCTTTGAATCATACTTTTGGCTTTACTTTCCGAATAAAACCGATCATTGATAAATTTATTTTTTTCTAGATCAGATAAAACAATATCTATTAATTTGTTTACATCTTTTTTTCTAGAATCTGTTGCTGAAAGTTTCATGTATTTTTTTAATAAATATGTCTTAAGCTGTTGCTTTGAAGGCGCATATTTTTCAACATATGAAAACGCAAAATTCCTCATTTCATCAACAGTAACTTGGAGTGTTTTTTTTTTATTTCTTATAGGAATCATTATTAGATTTTATATAATATAAATATGATCGAACAAATTTATAACTATTTCACAATTGATGTTCTTTATATGTGGATCAATTTAGGTGTTATACCATTTTGGTTCATCTTAATCGTATTTCCTCAATCTCACTTAAGTAGATATGTTGCAACTACTATATTTCCTTTTCTATTATTAAGTGGTGTTTATATTTTTATTTTATACAGATCTTTCACAGTTGGTTATGATTTCAATGCTAATTTTAGTTTGTACCTTGGTCTGGTCGAGCTATCTCGACTGTTTGAAGATAATTTATACCTAACTCTTTTCTGGACTCATTTTGTAGCTATAAATTTGTTTGTTGGAGGATGGATGGTTAAAGACTCTCAAAAATACTATGTAAATAAAGTATTAATGTCAGTTCCATTAATAATTACTTACTTAACTGGACCTATTGGGTTGTTTTTGTATTGGATAATTAGA
>CACDUV010000016.1 GCA_902556065.1 uncultured Pelagibacteraceae bacterium | reverse complement strand
AAGAAAGCTCTCCATTACATCGATGTTCTAAATTATTCTCAATTGCATAGGCCATCTCTGATAGACCAGCTCCTCTATAATTTGCATTTGTTGGAGATTCATTTGCTCTAGAGCTTTGACTTTTAATATTAATTTTTCCTAAAGGCATCGTGTCTGTTTTGTGTTCACCCCAATTACCACCAGCTGTTACTGAAACATAAGCTGATCCACCAAACATATTTGGATCAGGAACAATAATTGATCCTTTGTTACCATAAAGTTCTATGTGGTTTCTTTGATGAGCAACCACATCAAAAGATAAAGTAATCTGTATGATGCAATCATTTTCAAATTGTATAGTTGCAAGATAAGTTGTTGGAGTTTCTACTTTAAATTTTTGATCTTTTTTAGGACCTATTCCAATTTCTCTTTCTTCAAAAACTTTTGTACATCTTCCTTGTACTTGTTTTGCTGGACCAATTAAATTTACTAATGCTGTAAGATAATATGGTCCCATATCTATAACAGGACCTCCTTCATTTTCAGCAAACCAAGGTTCTGGGTTAGGGTGATATGATTGAACTCCAGGGAAGGCAAAAATTGCATTTCCCAATTTAATATCGCCAATTACACCGTTATCAATTAGCTCTCTAGTTTTTTGAATACCTCCACCCAGGAAGGTATCTGGTGCATTTCCAATATAAAGATTTTTTTCTTTAGCAAGTTCAAATAATTTTTTTCCATCTTCAAAGTTAACAGCCATGGGTTTCTCAGCATAAGAATGCTTACCATTTTCTAAAGCCATTTTTGAAACTTCAAAATGTGCTCTAGGAATTGTAAGGTTTAATATTATTTCAATCTCTTTATCTTTAAGAAGATCTTCAACAGTTACAGCTTCAATATTGTAATGGATTGCACACTTCTTTGCTGCTTCCATGTTAATATCAGCACATTTAACAATCCTGATGTTATTGAAATACTCTTGAGCCCTAAAATATGTTTCTGAAATATGACCACAACCTATCAGGCCAACTTTAAATACTTTGTTCATAAAAGGACTAAATACCTTGTCTTTGTTTGTTTTTTCCTTCTTTATAAAGTTTTAAAGCTTCTTCGTTTTCTTTTGTAGTTGGAATTTCTAAAGTTGGGCTATCCCAAAAAGATGAACCTTCGACCCATTTATAAGCATGAGTTTTAATTGAAATAACATAAGTCACATCAGATGCTTTAGCTCTTTTGAATGCAGCTTCTAGATCTGAAATTGAAGTAACGTGTTCAGATTTCGCCCCCATACTTTCTGCATGTTTTGCAAAATCTACATCAACTAAGCCAGGTGTATTAGAACTCTTTAATAAGTTGTTGTACTCTTTACCACCCTTGAATAATTGCAATCTATTAATAACTGCAAAACCTCCGTTATCACAAACAATTATAATCAACTTATTTTTTGTAATTACTGAAGAATAAATATCAGTGTTATTTAATAGATAAGATCCATCTCCTACAAAAGAAATTACTTCTTTATCTGGATTTGCCATTTTAATTCCTAAAGCTCCAGATATTTCATAACTCATACAACTAAAACCCCATTCTGTTTCATGAGTATTGAGTTCTCTTGGTCTCCAAACTTGAATTACTTCACCTACTAAACCTCCTGCAGCTGTAACCGCAATATCTGTTGGATCAGAGTTTCTATAGATTGCACCAATTGCTTGAACATAACTTGGGACTTCCTGATTTGTTGGAGCACTCTCTTTATCTATATGTTCATTCCATGACTTAAGCTCAGTTTGAGATTTTTTATTCCAATCTTCCCCTGCTTTCCAATCACCTAAAGCTTGAGAAAGTTCAGTTAATGAAACTTTTGCATCTCCAACAACTGCTTGTGCTAAATGTTTGTTGGCATCATATCTTGATACATTAATAGAAACTAATTTAAAATTTTCGTTTTCAAAGTTTGCCCATGATCCAGTTGTAAAATCAGCAAGTTTTGTTCCAACAGCAATAGCAAGATCAGTTTGTTTAGCTAATGTGTTTGTATTTTTTCCTCCCAATCCTCCAATTTGACCTGCAAAATGAGAATGATCTCTCTTCATTGTAGAATAACCCATTACAGTTTGTGTAACTGGGATGTTATGTTTGATTGCAAACTGACTTAATTCTTCCATTGCATCTGAATAAAAAACTCCTCCTCCAGATATTATGATTGGATTTTTTGAAGATTTAATTTTCTCAGCTGCTTCTTTAATTTGAAACTCGTCTGGTCTTGGTCTTCTGATTGTGTGAACTCTCTCTTTAAAAAATTCTTCTGGGTAATCAAATGTTTGACCTTGGATATCTTGACTTAAAGCAATACAAGCAGGGCCACAATCAGCAGGATCTAACATTGTTTGAACTGCTATTGGAAATGATTGAATTATTTGTTCAGGTCTAGTTATACGATCAAAATATCTTGTGACTGGTTTAAAAGCATCATTTGCAGTTGTGCTTGGGTTATTAAAATGTTCAACTTGTTGCAATACTGGATCTGGCATTCTATTTGCATAAGTGTCACCAGGTAAAAACAAAATTGGTAATCTATTACTCATTGCAACTGCTGCTGCAGTAACCATATTTGTTGCTCCTGGACCAACCGACGATGTTGCTACAAAAATTTGTTGTCTTCTCTTAGCTCGAGCATAGCCTATACCAGTTAAAGCCATATTCTGTTCGTGATGTCCTCTATAAGTTGGTAATTCTTTTTGATTTTCTTCAAGTGCTTGACCCAAACAAGCTACATTTCCATGTCCAAAAATTCCAAAGACACCAGGAAAGAGTGGTTCTTTTTTACCATTAATTAATATTTTTTGAGCAATCAAATATTTAACGATTGCATGTGCACAAGTGAGAGTGATTTTTTTCATAATTGGGTTTATTTTTTTTATGTATAATGTTTATATATATTTATATTTATAAATTAAAAAACCCAACTTAGTAAACCTTAAAAAAATAAAAAATTATGTATAGCAAATTTGGACAATTCATTGATGGAAAATGGCAAGAAGCAGAAAAAAAAGAAACATATGATGTAATCAATCCTGCAACAGAAGAAGTAATTGGAAAAGCATCAAAAGCATCTTCGATAGATGTACAAAAAGCATTAAAGTCAGCTGAGAAAGGTTTGGAAGTTTGGAAAAACACTGCGCCATGGCAAAGAGCATATGTGCTTAGAAAAATTGCTGATCTAATGAGAGAAAAAAAAGATGTTATTGCAAAGTGGTTAACTCTTGAAGTTGGAAAACCGCTATCTGAAGCGGTTGGTGAAGTTGGTGGTGGAGCTGATATTTTTGAATGGAATGCAGAGGAGACAAAAAGGATCTATGGTCAAACTCAACAAAGTAGATTTCCGGATACAAGAGTTCATGTTTATTATCAGCCAGTAGGAGTTGTTGCAGCATTAGTTCCGTGGAATTTTCCAATAGTTTTAGCTTCAAGAAAAATTTCTACTGCTTTAGCAGCAGGTTGTTCTGTTATATGTAAACCAGATGTTATTACTCCTGGAGCTGTAATGGAATTGGTTAATATTTGTAAAGAAGCTGGAGTGCCAGATGGTGTTGTTAGTCTTTTATCGGGTGATCCTGCTGAAATATCAAATGAATTAATGGAATCTGATATTATTAAAAAAGTTTCGGTCACTGGATCTACTAGAGTTGGAAAAATTATTTTAAAAAAAGCAGCTGACAAAGTTCAAAGAGTTACAATGGAACTAAGCGGACACTCACCTTTTATTGTATGTGAAGATGTGGATATGAACAAAGTAGCCGACATAGCAATAACTGGTAAGTTTAGAAATAATGGACAAGTTTGTATTTCTCCTAATAGATTTTACATCCAAGAAAATAGAAAAGATGAGTTTGTTAATGCTTTCATGGAAAGAGCAAAAAAATTAAAAATTGGTAATGGTATGGATGAAGGTGTGGATCTTGGACCTTTAACTACTGCTAAGAGATTAGAAGAAATAGAAAAATTAGTTGATACTACAAAAAAAGAAGGTGCTAAAGTATTGATGGGTGGACAACGACCTTCTGGTTTCAACAAAGGATATTATTATGAACCAACTGTATTTGATGATGTAAAAGATAATTTTACAATAATGAAAGAAGAACCTTTTGGTCCACTAGTTCCGATTTTAACTTTTAAAACTTTTGATGAAGTAATTGAAAGAGCAAACGATAATGATTTAGGATTGTGTAGCTATTTGTACACAAATTCTATGGATAAAGCTCACATTGGATCTGAAAAATTAGAGTCTGGATGTGTAGCAGTTAATACCGGTGTTGTTGCAATAGCTGAAGCACCTTTTGGAGGTATAAAGCAAACAGGTTATGGACGTGAAGGTGGTTCTGGGGCAATAAAAGATTACCTTAATGTAAAATACACACACATGGGATTAAAAATATAAAAATGAGAAAAAATAAAATTAAACAAATGATGAAAGACGGCAAACCTGTCATTAATGGTTGGTGTGCAATTCCAAGTACTGCATCTGCAGAGGCAATGGCTCATCAAGGTTGGGACTCAGTAACAATAGATATGCAACATGGATTGGTTGATTACAGTAATGCCCTTCCAATGCTTCAAACAATTTCGACAACTGACGTAACTCCACTTGCTAGAGTTAATTGGAATGAGCCAGGTCAAATAATGAAAATTTTAGACGCAGGTTGCTATGGAATTGTTTGTCCAATGGTAAGTAATAGAAAAGAAGCTGAAAATTTTGTTCAAGCTTGTATGTATCCACCAGATGGTTATAGAAGTTTTGGTCCTGTTAGAGGATTAATTTATGGTGGTCCAGATTATGCAGATCACGCTAATGAAGAAATTCTTAAATTAGCAATGATAGAAACAAAAGAATCTTTAGAAAATTTAGATGAAATAATGTCTACACCAGGAGTTGATGGTATTTATATTGGGCCTGCAGATTTAAGTTTAGCAATTGGTGAAAAACCTGGATTTGATCGAGCTGAAACAACAAAAGCTTATTCTGAAATTTTGAGAATTCTAGAACATGCAAAGAAAAATAATATTTTTGCTGGGATTCACAATGGTACAACTGAATACGCAACGAAGATGATTGAAAAAGGTTTTGATTTTGTAACAATAGCCTCTGATTTAAGAGCTTTAAGTGCTGGTGCAAAAGCAACTGTAGATAAGATGAAAGGTTCTTTGTCTAAAAAAGATAACGACGCTACTTATTAATCAAGTTGATTTAAAAATTCTTCAAACTGATTTTTATCTAAATTAGAAGATTGTTTCTTACCTGGAAATTTTCCAGTCATAGAATCTTTTTTAAATGCTTTAAGTGCTTTAATTCTCTCAACTTTAATTTCATTTCTAAGTTTTAATAAGTTTCCATAAGCTTTAGAGTGTCTTGGAGGATTTTCAGTGTCACCACATATATCTTCCATAAATAAATACATCACATCTGCATTTCCTCCAGATCCTAACGAAACGGTAACAATATCTGTTCGTTTAGAAATTTCTCCCATTACATTTTCAGGTATTACTTCACACTCAGCAGAAAAAGCTCCTGCATCTTCTAATCTTTTAAATTTTTGAAATAACTCATAAGCCTCATTTGCGGTTTTTCCTACTGCTCGTAGTCCACCTATCCAAGTAGATTTTCTTGGAACTAGTCCTAAGTGACCCATCACAGGAACATCTTCTTTTGCTAACATTTCTACTATGTCCATACTTCTTGGTGTCATCACAGCATCAGCACCATTTTCTAAAGCTTTAAATGCTCCACGCATGATGTCATCTGTTGTAACAAATTCATTCAAAACTAAAGCTGCGGTCAAAAAAAGATTTTTAGACCCTTCTCTTACTGGAATAATATTTTTGGCGTTAGCAATAATCATATCAAAGCCAGCTTTTTCTGCTGCAGCGGCTTCATCAACAGTATTTGCGGTAACTTGAGTAAATTTTTTTTTGCCTTTAGCCGCTTTTAAATCACCTACTGTAGTTGATCTTTTTGCTGGTTTTGCAGCCCATGTGTATACATTCTTCATTAAACACCTCTATAAAGAATATCTCTTCGATCAATAAATTCCTCAAAAGTCTTAATAGTGACAACAGATGGTAAAATAAAAATTGACCTTTTGTCTTTTTCGTTTCTGATAATTCTAAAATAACCCTTTTTAATTGCTGTATCGATATAAACATTAGAAGTTAAATAAGATTTCTCTATAACTCTTAAAAGTTCGTTTTTAGTGATAGATTTATTTTTATAATAAGCAAGCATCACCATATGCAACATTATCCAATGCTGAGGAGTTAGAGAAAACCAATTCAATAAATCATTTGCTAACCTTCCCTCAAAATCTCCAAGAGAAATTTCAGCTAATTTAATCCTCTTTTGAGTTAATTTTGGAATTCTCTTCTGTTCTTCAAAATTTTTAGGATACTTAAACTGTCTTTTCATTTAAATAAACTTAAACTTATTAAGTTTTCTATTCAATAATATTTTTGCTTAGTAGCTCTTTATAAATGTTATTTACTCTATGCACTTCTGAAGCTGTATTAAAATATCCCTCATATTCGATTTCATCTGGTGTTACATCAAAATGATAATGACCAGCATCTTTATCATCGTCATAAGAATGAAAATGCGTATGTTCACCTGACTCTCTTAAATTCAGTTCTCCTCCTGTAGGATCTCCAGTCCAAAGAACTGTATAACATTGTAATTTTGGACCAACAGGTTCATAAAATTGAAGAAAATCTTTTACACACTTCATTTGTTTTGGATCATAGTATTCATGTTTAATGTCTATATAATCTGGTTGAACATGAGATCTTACTTTTCCTTCTAAAATTCTAAACACACCTGCAATAGCAATTTGCTCATTTTTTTTAAGATTTAAATTACATGATAATGAAGACCTCATTGCTTGCGGGAGTGAACCTTGATCTCCTGATCTTCCTTTGATTTTTATTCTTATTACTTTACCTTGTTTACCATCTGTATAATAAATATTTCCAAGTCCTCCATGTTTTCTTGCACTATATTTTTCAACAATACATTTTTTATCAGGACTTACTCTTGCAATTATAGATCTAGACTCATCAGTAATTAAATTTTCATTAATTACCAATTCTCCACAATGACCATCCAAACACGACATTGCACCTGATCCAGCACCTAAAGCGTAAGATTTTTCTGATCCAATCATTTTGGAAATTTCTTGGTAATCAAATTCAGCACCAATAAAATTAGGGTCATGCATGTATGGCTCACCACCAACATCTATTATTTTTTGATTACCGCTTATTCCTTCAGATGGACAATCCCACTCTCGAAGATTGGGACAATCCACAACTTCTACTTCAACATTTTTAAAATTTTTAGATAAACCTTTTTTTAATGCATCTGCCACATCTTCAAGTGAATGATTTGTGAAAGTTCCCTTTTCTATTTTTAATTGCATAATGTAAATAAGCTATAATTTATTTTGCATATTGTCTATAGATAATATATATAATTTCTATACATAAATAATTTAAAAAAGGTAACGATGATAAATAAAGATTTAAAAGTAGCTGTATTAGGTGCAGGTGCTATGGGATGCCTGTTTGGAGGATTGCTGGCTGAAAAAGGATTAAATGTAACTTTAATTGATGTTTGGAAAGAACATGTCGATGCAATTAACAAAGATGGTTTAAAAATGGATGGTCATGGTGGAGATCGTATAATTAAAGTTAAAGCTACTTCGGATCCATCTTCGTTAGATAAAATGGATGCAGTAATTGTTATGTGTAAAGCAACAGCATTAGAACCAGCATTAAATAGTATAAAAAATATTATTGGTGAAAAAACAGTCTTCATGTCTTTTCAAAATGGTATTGGTCATGAGGCAATAATTCAAAGTATCGTTGGAAATGAAAAAGTAATCGGTGGAACAACAACACAGGCTTCAAATATTTTAGGACCAGGTCACATAATGAACCATGGTGCATTACCTTCATGGATTGGTGAATATGAAGGAGGAATAACAGAAAGAATTTTAGAAATAGCTGATACTTTTACTGCACATAATTTAGAAATGATTGCAGCTGAAGATGTAAAAAAAAGAAAATGGATGAAACTTTTTGCTCTGACTGCAATTGGTCCTCTTTCAGCTATCTTTGATCTACATCACACCGATCTTTACGTAAATAATAAAGCTAACGATGTATCGAGAGGACTTGGTAAAGAAATCATTTTAGAGACGAGAGAAGTAGCGCTTGCTGATGGAGTTAATGTTTCTGAAGATGAATGTCTATTTATGTTCAATAAAATTGTAGATTCTATGCAAACAAACAAATCTTCAATGGCCTTTGATGTTCAGTACAAAAGAAAAACAGAAATTGATTTTATTAGTGGTGCTGTTTCTAAAATTGGAAAAAAACATGGAGTAAAAACACCTTTAAATGACCTTATGTATAAAATGATTAAGGTTAAAGAAGGTATGTATAGTTGATGCTTAAAATCAATCGATTAAAAAAAATTAAAAGTAATTTTCCTGTACTAGTTGGAGACAAAGTTGTTGAGAAAAATACGTGCAATTTATTAATTGATGAGATAAGTAAATCTAAAGCCTTTGACGACATGATTATGGGCGGTCGAAGTAGAATTAACAAAGGTTCAAAAAATTTTAATAACTATATTAAATCTTCAAATAATTCTGCAAAGTTATTCAAACTTTTTAATAGCAAAGCATTTTATAAAAAAATTGAAACACTTTTTTCTAAAAATTTTAAAGATGGATCTTGGACAAACACTCACAAGCCAAAAATATTTAATCAAAAAAAATTTACTATTAAAAAGAAAGTAAATTCAAATGAATTAAAAAAATTATTAGGAAACAATTATACTAACCCAAAAGTTAATTTGGATATTGATTTTTCAGTTTCCAAGGGAGGATACAGATTGCGTCCTCATAGAGATGACATTACAAGGTTGTACAATTTCTTAATTTATCTAACGGATATTCCAAAAAAAAATGGAGGATCACTAACAATTTATAAAAAAAAGTCTAAGAAAAATCTAAGAAAAAGTTTCAGAAGATTTCCAAAAATGAGTGAATTGGAAGTAGTCAAAGCCTTCACCCCAAAGAAAGGAACTGTGGTATTTTTTCAATCAACACCAAACTCTTATCATGGGGTTAAGCGTTTTATAGAAAAAAACTGTCCAAAAAGATTTTTTATTTATGGAAGTTATGCTCTAAATAAACCGGTTATTTGGAATTATAAAGGAACAGCTTACTATCCCCACATCATCAGTACCAAGAAAAGAATGTTAACTTCTTTTCATGACGCAAACTATTTAACAACTGCTCCTAAGAATTGATATTATCAAAAAATTCTAATAGTTTCTATTAATGACAAATAATCTTCAAAAGAAATTATTTCAACAAGGATATTTAAAAGTAAAAAATGTTCTTAACTTTCGAAGAGATTTAAAACCAATCCTTAATGACATGGAATTTGTAATGGATTGTTTAATCCAAAAATTTGCAAAAAAAAAGGATGTAAAAAAAGTTCTTAATTTAGATTTTAAAAAAAAATATTCTTATATATCAAAATTAAAAATTGATGATTTAGATCAATATTTTAATACTAGATTACCAAGAGATCATGTTAAGAAAGATAGCGATTATTTTGCTACTCAATCTTTATGGAATTTGATTACTAATAAAAATATTTTAGATGTTGTTGAAAAAATTTTGGGAAAAGAAATTATGTCTAATCCAGTACAAAATACTAGAATTAAACAACCTGAAAAAAAATTACCAAAAGGTTCAATTTTAGACGGTTTAAGTGGAAGAACACCTTGGCATCAGGATGCTGCTGTTCTCAATGCTAAAGGACAAAAATTAACTGACATGGTCACTGTATGGATACCTTTTACAAAAACTACAAAACAAAATGGGTGCATGATTACTGTTAAGAAAATTAATAAAATGGGATTATTAAATCATATTGCTGGATACAGAGGCCAAGTAGAAATTAAGGACAGCAAATTACTTGATAAAATGCAGCATATTCCCTTAGAGGCAGATGTTGGGGATGTAATTCTTTTACATAAACATTCAATTCATTGTTCTCTGCCTAACAGATCAAATGATTTTAGAATAAGTGCAGATTTTAGATACAATGTAGCTGGTCAACCTTCTGGAAGAGATCCGCTACCAAACTTCTATGTAAGAAGTAAAAATAAAAAAAATCTCAAAATTCAGAATTTTAAACAATGGTTAGCTCTTTGGGAAAAAGCAAAAGAAAAGTGTATTCCACGTAAATATGCTTTTAAGTATCCTCTTCCTACTTTTAAAACAAATAAAAGGGATTTGTCTAAGCTAATTTAAAATATCAATTATTGATTATGAAAATTTTGATCACTGAATTTATTAATAAAAATAGTTTAGATGACTTAAATAATAATTTTGAAATCAAATTTGATGAAAAGTTATGGGAAAAAGAAAAGGAACTTCTAGAGATAATTAAAAATTATGATGGTTTAATTGTTAGAAATAAAACTCAAGTAAATAAAGATATTTTATCTAATGCTAATAATTTAAAATTTATAGGAAGATTGGGTGTTGGTTTAGATAATATTGATACTGAATTTTGTAAAACCAAAAATATTCATGTCCAACCTGCAACTGGCATGAATGCAGACTCTGTAGCTGAATATGTGATTTCATCTTCAATGTCTTTGATAAAAAAAATTCCTATGTTTCATAACCGAACAGTTAAAGGTGATTGGCCTAGAACTATTATTAAATCTGCAGAAATAAATGGAAAGTGTATTGGAATTGTAGGATTTGGTACCATTGGTAGAAAGGTTGCAGACTATAGTTTGAAAAATGGCCTAAATGTTTTGGCTTATGATCCTTACATAAAAAAAATAGATGATAATGAAAAAAATTATAAATTATCTTCATTAGAAGATGTATTTAAAAATGCAGATATTATTTCTTTGCACTTACCATTAACAGATGAGACTAAAAATTTAATCAACAAGTCTTCATTCTCTAAAATGCAAAAACAGCCAATAATAATTAATACTTCAAGAGGTAATGTTGTAAATGAGAATGATCTTTTAGATGCTTATGATCAAAATCTAATTTCAGGATTTGCATTAGATGTATTTGAAAATGAACCTATTAAGAAAGATTTATACGAAAGAATAACATCTGAAATGAATTGTATTTTAACTCCTCATATTTCAGGTGTCACAACAGAATCAAATATAAGAGTTAGTGATTTTATAGTTAAAAAAGCGATAGATTTTTTTAAGTAATTATCTCGTTTAACTTAACTACTCTTCCAAGTTTAATTGACGTCTCAGCAGCTTCTCCAATAGCAACTGCAATTAATCCATCATTCAAAGATACCTCTGGCTTTAATTTATTTTTTACTGCATTTATAAAGGCTAAATGTTCATAATAAGTTGAACCATGATGGTGTCCTGCTTCAAGTATTTTTGGATCCACGCTAACACTTTCTTGTTTAGTTTTTCCGTCTCTCATACCAATTCTTACATCAGAAGTAGTTTTCCCGGACTCGTTTGAAGGAACTGAAGTTTCAATTTTGCCAATATTTCCTGTTGCAGTTAACTCTTCTTGCATTTCAGAATTTTCAGCAAACATACAAAGCTCAAGCATACTTCTTGAGCCATTCTCAAAATTAACAATTACATAAGCATTATCAATAATATCTGGTTTATTCCCATCATACTCTTCATCTAAATGATTTACATCTTGTCCCCCACTTGCATAAACACTTATGGGCTCACTCTTAACAATAAAACGCATCAAATCAAAAAAATGGCAACACTTTTCAACTAAAGTTCCTCCGGTATTTTTTTCAAATCTGTTCCAATCATTTACTTTTTTTAAGAAAGGAAATCTGTGTTCTCTTATTGTCAATGTTTTTAGGTCACCAATTGTTTTGCTATGAATTTCTTTGATAAATTTTGAAACAGGAGGCATGTACCTATATTCCATTGCAATCCAAAAAACTGAAGGGTAATTTTTAGTAAGTTTTTCTATTTCTAAACAATCTTTGGTCTTAGTACACAAAGGTTTTTCAACTAATATATGTTTCTTGGTTTTAATTACATCTTTTAAAATTTGAATATGAGTAAAATTAGGTGATGAAATTATATAAACATCAACTAAATTTTCTTTGATCAGATCTAGATGATTTTTAAAGCAAACAACTTCTGATTTGAGTAATTCTTGGCAATGTTTCAAGGATTCCTCATGTGGATCTGAAAGAGCAACTACTTCAGCTTCATCTATTAAAGATAAATTTAAAATATGTTCTCGAGCCATTGTGCCAGCTCCAATAATTCCATATTTAATTTTTTCCATATTTATTATCTATCAGTTTAATTAAATAAATTTAATCAATTGTTAATCCACTTGGTACTTTTTCTGGTTTACCGAGTGGTCTTTGATTTCCACTTTTACCAGTTAAAGATTTTAAAAAAGATACTAATTGGTCAATTTCTTTTTCACTCAAATCTATTGGTTTGATGTCTATACTTGAAATGATTCTATCCTGTTCTCTTTTGTCTGAAAAAGTTACAAAATCAATTTGTTCTAACCATGGAGCCTTTGGTAAATTTGCATATTGAGGTTTCCAATTTTTATTCATAGCTACTGGATTTAAATGATGTTTGATTATGCCTTTAAGTGTTGGATAAGCACCGTTATGACCATAAGGTGCTGTTAAAGAAACATTTCTTAGCGCAGGTGTCCTAAATTTATACATGTCATCCACATCATCTGTTTCAACCATTCTACCAACATCACGCGGATAAGGATCAAAAGGTCTAGTTCTACCTGGTCCAAATTGTGGAATACCTATTGAATGAAATTTCTGATCAGACATTAAAGATCCAGAATGACATGAGCTGCAATTAGCTTTGCCATAGAATAAATTCATACCAGCAATCTGATTTGAATTTAAAGCTGATTTATTTCCATTTAAATATTCATCAAATGGAGTATCAAAAGAGGTCCATTCATGAATTTCAAAAGCTGCAATTGAGTTTACTATATGTGTGATATTTATATCTAAAGCGTTATCTACATCATCAAAAGCATGTTTAAACATTTCAACATATTCAGGAACTCCTCTTATTCTATGAGTAATTACAGGCCAAACTCTATCAATTCTCATACTGTCTTTACCAACTTTTGATACTAGTCCTATAATTTCATTTTCACCTGGATTTCCAGCCATTTCAAATTGTCTTGTCATTGGAAATAAAGCTTGTACAGCAACTATATTATCAAGACCTTTTGGAAGCAGTTCTTGTGCTGGGGTATTAAAACCATTACCAAATATCTCAGATTTAGTCACTCTTCCATCGTGAAGTAGTGTTGTAATATTTTTAAATCCTAAATTCCATAATGCTAGAGCATTTCTAGGAATACGTTTTTTAATTTTATCATCCCCTGATCCAGCTGTTCTTTCTAATCCAATACCATGTCCTCCCTCGCCAATTCCTAATGAAAGTCCATCAGACCCTCCTAAATCATGGCTATGACATGTTGCACAAGCAATATTACGATTGGCTGATAAAATTTTATCATGAAATAAAAGTCTTCCAATTTTAACTTTTTCCATATTAACTTTATGAAAATCATTACTTGTCAAAGGTTTTGGTAATTCAATTGAATATGTTTTGTTTGCTGAAATTAAAAATGGAATTATAAATATTAATATTTTTATATGTTGAAATACTTTTTTATAATTTTTTTTATTCCATCTATAGTTTTTGCAGAAATTGAAAATGCTAGAGATTTGATGGAAGCTGGAAAATTTCAAGAAGCTATGGAAGAACTGATGCCAGCTGCTCGATCTGGAAACGCTGATGCTGAAGAGCTTATTGGAATTATGTATGCAATGGGTCTTGGAGTTGAACAAGACGATGTTAGAGCTTTTGAATGGTATCTTAGATCTTCGATGAAAGGTCATCCTGGTGCTCAATCGGGTGTTGGATGGTATTATGAAGTTGGTAGAGGACTCCCTGCTCCTGATCTTGTTCGAGCTTACATGTGGTATGGTTTGTCTGCTATTGGAGGTGATCCTGATGCTGCGATTTCTCAAGAGGAAGTGATTAAAAAAATGACTCCTGAACAAATTGAAAAAGCGCATATACTTATTAAAGATTACAAAGCTTGGATTTATCCATTTAGGTAATGAGGCGAATAATTAAATCCGCCCCATCATAAAATTAAGATTATAAGTCTTTGTCGTATGCACTTGATGCTTTTTTCTCAGCATCAGCAACTGCGCTAGTTAAAGCGTCAAAGATTTGTCCTCCACCTTTAACATTTGACTTAAACCAATCATAAACTGGACTAGCAGCCTTTTTGAAGCCAGCTTTTTGTGCTGGAGTTGGAACATACAGATCTCCACCACCTGCTACAAAGTCTTCATATGCTTTGATTGATTTTCTTTTTGGAGATGCAAATGTTGCTTGTTGCAATGCATAAAATCCATCCGTAATAACTTTCTTAAGTTCTTTTGGCATAGATTGATATTTTGCATTGTTCATCCACCAAAGTGCTCCCATGTATGCATGACCATCTAAAGTAACATATTTTAGACCCGCATCTGGAAACTTCATATTCATAATGTCAGTTATTCCATTTTTAGAACCTTCAACTACACCTGTTTGAAAAGATGTAAATAATTCTGGCCATGGAATAGGAGTTGGTGATGCACCTAGAGCTCTTACAAGCTCTTGAGGTAAATCAGCTACAACAGTTCTGATTTTTAGACCTTTCATGTCAGATGGTTCTGCAACTCTTCTTTTTGTGTTAGCAAAATTTCTCCATCCACCAGTGTTACCAATAGTCATTAATCTTATTGTATCACCTGAATCTTTAAGAGCCATTTGTCTCATAGTTCTTACAAAATCACCTTGCATAACATCTTCAGCAATTCTGTCATCTGCCATTAGATATGGTAAGTCTAAAACTTGAACATATGGGAATACACCAGCTGCTCCTCCAGAAGTAGAAATGTAAATATCGATACTTCCATCAGAAACACCTTGTAAACATTCTGCTCCTTTAGAACATAACTGTGTACCTACAAAAAGTTCCACAGATATTTTTCCATTTGATGCTGCTTCTACGTAGTTTTTAAATACTACTGAACCATCATAGTCTTCATCTTGATCATTAGAGTTCATTGTCATTCTTAAATTGTAATCAGCAGCTGAAACAGAAGCTGTAAAACTAATTAAGAATAATAATGAAAAAAATGATTTAATTAATTTACTCATTATTATTTCCCTCTCTTTAAATATATATTTAAGTATAGAAAATATACCTAATTTGTACCTCTGTGTCTATTATCTAAAAAATTTAAAACTATTTTGCAAAACCTGTAAGCAAAGGAATGGTCATTGAGATTGATGGAAAGTATGTAATTAAAAATATCACAATAGCTTCAACTGCTAAAAACGGCAATATTGCTTTTGATATAGTTTCAACTCTTTCTCCAGAAACTGAAGATGCTACAAATAACACTAAACCCATTGGTGGTGTTGCTAAACCAACAGTTAAGTTAACTGACATAATAATTGCAAAATGAACTGGGTGTACACCTAGTTCTACAAACACAGGTCCAAGTATTGGTCCTAAAATAATTATTGCTGGACCTGCATCTAAAAACATACCAACAACAAATAGTAAAATATTAATAAGAAATAATAAAATATAAGGATTGTCGGTTAATCCCAAAACAAATTCAGCAAGATATTCTGGTGCATGAGATAAACTAACAACTGTTTTAAAAGCCATTGCAGCACCAACCAAAAGTAATACTACAGATGAAACCATTGCAGCTTTTGTCATAACCTTTGGTACATCTTTCCACTCTAAAGATTTTAAAACAAACAAACCAATAAACATTGCATAAGCAGCAGCAACTGCAGATGCCTCTGTTGGAGTAAAAATACCTCCAAGTATACCTCCCAGAATTATGACTGGGGTCATCAATGGGAAAAAAGCTTTCAAAGAAGCTTTTCCTCTTTGGCTCCATGTTGTCTTTTTTGTTACAGCAGGAAAATTATATCTTTTAGCCATAAACTTAATTGTAACCATCAAACTAACACCAACTAAAATTCCAGGAATAATACCTGCTAGGAATAAGGCGGCTACACTCTCTCCCATAACGTATGCATAAATAATCATTATTCCTGAAGGTGGAATAATTGGACCAATAACCGAGCTCGCTGCAGTAATTGCTGCTGAAAATTTTTTAGTATAACCTTGTTTCTCCATTGCAGGAATTAACATTGAACCGATTGCAGAAGTATCTGCAACTGCAGATCCAGATAGGCCAGCAAAAAGCATCGAAGTTAAAACGTTAACATGTGCTAAACCACCTTTTAAATGACCCATCATCGCTTGGCTAAATTCTACTAATCTTTGAGTAATTCCTCCCCTATTCATTAGCTCACCAGCTAACATGAAAAATGGAATTGCCATTAAAGGAAAACTATCAATGCCATTGTAAATATTTCTATAAAGCATTGCTCCATCTCTAGATTGATCATTAAGCCAAAGTAAAATTCCAGGAGCAGCCAACAATCCAAAAAATACTGGTAATCCAATTAACAAAAATAATAAAAATAAAGGGAGAAACCAAATTAACATTATTGGGTCTCCAATTTTTGTTTATCTAAATCTTCAGGTAACTCTAATTTTGTAAAATTACTTAAAAAATTTCTTAAAATTAACTCTATGTTTACTGAAATCAAAAAAACAATTCCAACAGGTAAGGACATATACATCCAAGCTAATTTTATTGGCTCTGCTTTGCCACCAATTAAATTAAAAGGAATTTTGATAGAAGCGGAGTTAAATATCCACCCAGCATTTATATGCTTTAAACCTAATTCAAATCCAATGATCAAAACAAATAAAGATATAATTAATAGAAATAAAGTTAATAAAGTGGATATGATTTTAGGTAAAAATCTTTCCAACATATCAATAGAGACAAAACCACCCCATCTATAGGCTGAAGGAGCGATTAAACCAGTCATCCATAACATTAAAAATCTTGCAACTTCATCTGGCCAAGGTAAGGCATTGTTGAGAACATATCTAAAGAAAACCTGGATCATAATTACGATAACCATTAAAAAAATTGCAATCCACGCAAATTGTCTTCCAATTCTTAGAAAAAAAGTATTAATCTTTTCAAGAAAGTTAAAAATATAAAGTAGAGTTTTTATAGTTAAATTCACAACTAAATTTATTTTAATAAGAAAATAATTACAACTTTTTAAAAAACTATTTTACATTGTTTGATATTTTTCGTATTAGAAAAGCCTTCAATAGAAAAGCTTAAATAAAATTATGAGTAATAAAAAGAAGATTCTAGTTATCCAAAAAGTTCATGATAAAGGTATGGAATTAATTAATAACCATCCTGATTTTGATGTGGAAGTAACTGACGATGTTTCAATAGAAAATTTAAAGACTAAAATAAAAGATTGTGATGGCGCTTCAATTAGAATAGCAAAACTACCGGGTGAGGTAATTAACGAAGCAAAAAATCTTAAAATAATTTCTAGACATGGGGTTGGCTACGATAATATTGATTTAAAAACGGCCAAAGAAAGAGATATAAAAATTGCTATTACAGCTAATGCAAATGCAGTTACAGTTGCTGAGCATGTAATGTTTGTCTTGCTAAATATTGCAAAGAGAAGAGAGCTTTATCATACAACAGTTAAAGAAGGTAACTTTAAGGACAGAAATAAATTACCTAAAACTATCGAAGTATGGAAAAAAAATTTCCTAATAATGGGATTCGGTAGAATAGGTAAAGCACTTATTAAACGATGTTTGGGATTTGAAATGAATGTATTCGTCTATGATCCATTTGTAGATAAAGACACAATAGAAAATCTTGGTGGAAAAAAAGTTGATAATCTTGAAGAGGCAGTAAAAACAATGGATGTAATATCTCTACATATGCCTTTAACAGAAAAAACAGAAAATCTTATTAATTATGATTTACTTAAAACGATGAAGAAAAACTGTATAATCATTAATGCTGCAAGAGGTGGAATTATTCACGAAGAAGATCTTAATAAGGCATTAAATGAAGATTTAATTTTTGGAGCAGGAATTGATGTATTTAAACAAGAACCACCCGAAAATGATAATCCTCTTTTAAAAAATGAAAAAGTTTATTTGAGTCCACATACTGCTGCCTTTACTGATGAATGTATGACAAGAATGGGTGTAGAAACAATTCAAAATATAATTGATTATTTTGATGATAAATTAGAAAAATCAAAAATTGTAAGACTGTAGTTAGAGATTTAATCTAAAAGTTTAGGTTTATTATTTATTGAAAGTTAAGTTTTGTAAATCTCAATACCACTAAGTTTTAAAGTTTCAGTTAAATACTTGTATCCTATCTTTGCATATTCAAATGGATTTGCTTTTGCAGGATCTTGTTCTGCTTCTACCACCAACCATCCTGAATAATTTTTTTCTTTTAACACATCGAACAAAGGCTTGTAATCAATACATCCATCACCCGGAACTGTAAATGCGCCCTCTAAAAAGGCTCCTCTAAAACTTAAATCTTCTTTTAAAGATTTTTCTAAAACGCTTTTTCTAATATCCTTGCAATGCATATGAATTAATCTTTCGCTAAAGTCATTTAATATTTTTAACGAGTCTCCCTGAGCAAACAACATGTGACCAGTATCTAATGTAAGTTTTACGCTATCATGAGTGTTCTCAAGCAATCTTACTGTATCCTCTTCAGTCTCTATTACGGTTCCCATATGATGATGATAAGCAAGCGGCATTCCTTCGTCTTCAAGAAATTTTCCCATCTCTGAAATTTTTTCATAATATTTTTTAGATTCTTCAAGATCCATTTGGGGCCT
The DNA here is from genome assembly GCA_902556065.1 of uncultured Pelagibacteraceae bacterium. Taxonomy (GTDB): domain Bacteria; phylum Pseudomonadota; class Alphaproteobacteria; order Pelagibacterales; family Pelagibacteraceae; genus Pelagibacter. Next base: position 5,922 of record CACDUV010000016.1, on the reverse strand, counting down.
TGTAGATAATTTTCGATTTGGATCTCCTTGAATTGATTCAGAAACTTCAGCAAAAACCATACAAGGTGAGTTGCAATCTTTAAAAAGTTTCAACTGATCTTGAATAAGATTTTTTTCTTCATCAATACTATTTGTTCTTAAGTTAGCTCCATACCAACCTGAACAAAGATTTAATTTAAATTCTTTGAGTTTAGGAATTAATTCCTCTGATTTTTTTGGAAATTTACCACCAGACTCAATTCCAATAAATCCTGCCTGACTTGCTTCAGACAAACATTGTTCTAAAGAAGTATTACCACCCAATTCCGGCATATCATCATTACTCCATGCAATCGGTGCTATTCCTAATTTTACTGGCATACAAAATTTATTAAAAAGTTAAATGGATTTTTAAATGATGATGATATGTGCATCAAGAAAATTATATTTTAAATGGAGGTTTAATTCATCATTAAAAAATTGTTTCTTGATTTTGTTTTTTAATTCTGTTCTATATTCTTATGATTAACTTTTCTTTAATGGGAGCAGGACGGATTGGAAAAATGCACGCTAAATTTATAGCAGCGCATCCAAATGCAAAATTAAAATACATATATGATGTTAATTCTCAATTTGCTGAAGAAGTAGCAAAATCAACAGGTTGCTCTATTGCATCTACAGCGGAAGAAGCAATCAATACAGATGATATAGACGCAGTTCTTATAGCCTCTGCAACACCAACTCATACTCAATTTATTACAATGGCAGCAAAAGCAGGAAAGGCAATTTTTTGTGAGAAGCCAATTGATTTAGATATTAATAAAGTAAATGAATGTATGGAAAATATTAAAGGAACAAATGTTCCTATTCAAATAGGCTTTAATAGAAGATTTGATGCTAGTCATGCAAAGGCACAACAAGCAAGAGTAAAAAAAGAAATTGGCGAATTAGAAATGGTTGTCATTACAAGTAGAGACCCTGAGCCTCCAGGTATTGAATATTTAAAAGCTGCAGGAGGATTTTTTAGAGATACCACTATTCATGATTTTGATTTAACTAGATTTATATTGGGTGACGATCCTGTGGTTCAAGTATCTGCATTTGGAGATGCTTTATTTGATAAAAATTCACAACAAGTAAAAGATCTAGATACAGCAATGTTTATATTAAAATCAAAAAAAGGTGTATTAATTCATATCAACAACTCCCGTAGAGCAGTTTATGGGTATGATCAAAGAGTTGAAGTATTTGGTAGCAAAGGAATGGTTATCTCTGATAATCAAACTCCTACTTCTTTAGAGAGATACACAAACTTATCTACAAATGAAAAAGAACCAATACATTTCTTTTTTATTGAAAGATATGAGCAAGCTTACAGAGATCAATTTAATGAGTTTGTAAAATGCGTTCAAAATAAAACGAAACCTTTGGTAGGTTTTGAAGATGGTAGAAATGCGTTGATAATAGCTAATGCAGCATATGAATCATTTGAAAGTAGTAAAGTAATAGATATAAAATTCTAATGTCTAATAAATATATATCAGAACAATCTAACCAATTTAAAAATAAAATAATAATTGTAACAGGAAGCACTCAAGGAAGTGGAGCAGAGACTGCGAAATTGCTAGCAAGCAGAGGTGCTAAAGGAATAACTATCTGTGGAAGAAATAAAGAGAAAGGAAACAAGGTTAAATCTGAAATAGAAAGTATGGGCGCGGAATGCATATACGTTCAAGCAGATTTAGAGAAACATGAAGACTGTAAAAAAATAGTTTCTGAAACTGATAAAAAATTTAAAACAGTAGATACTTTTATAAATGTTGCTGCGTTCACTGAAAGAGGAACAATCTTAAGCACAACAGAAGAAAATTTTGATAAAAATTTTAATGTAAATGTAAAAGCTCCTCTTTTTATGATGCAAGATGTTATAAAAATAATGATTAGAGATAAAAAAAAAGGAACTATTGCTCATATTTTATCAATGGCAGGATATAGTGGTATGCCTTTCTTAACTGCTTACAGCTCTTCCAAAGCAGCATTAGCAGTAATGATTAAAAATGTTGCAAATTCAGTTTCTGGTCATCAAATTAGAGTAAACGGTGTAAATCTAGGTTGGACAGATACACCAGCGGAAACAGTAATACAGAAAAAATTTCACAACGCGGATGATGATTGGTTAAAAAAAGCTGAAGCCAAAGTCCCTTTTAAAAGATTGAACAAACCTTTGGATGTTGCAAAAATTTTGGCTTTTTTATGTTCAGATGAGTCAGGAATAATGACTGGAAGTATTATTGATTTTGATCAAACCGTTGCGGGATGGCATTCTTATTCAGCGTATGACACTAAAATATTAGATGATAGTATTTTAGGTGAGTGAACCTAATTTAAATTAATTTATGAAAAAAAATAAAATCAAAGATACTGGTGTAGAGGTTACAGAATTGAGTTTTGGAACATCTTCTTTAGGGAGTATGCCAGATACTTATGGCTATGAAGTACCAGAACAAAGAGCTCAGGAAGTGTTAAAAAGATTTTTTCAAGGTCCGGTAAATATGCTTGATACTTCAAGAAATTATGCAATGGGAGAAAGTGAGAAAAGAATTGGCATTGCAATAAAGGCGAATGATGGTTGGCCAGAAAAATTTGTCTTATCAACAAAAATTGATAGAAATATGGATACACTAGTGCTTGATAAAAAAAGAACAAGAGAGTCATTTGAAGAAAGTTTAAAAGCTTTAAACGTTGACTCTGTAGATGTTTTATTTCTTCATGATCCAGAATATGCAAAAGATATAAACGACGTAACCAAAAAAGATGGAGCATTGGATGGGTTGTTTAAAATTAAAGAAGAAGGTTTGGCAAAAGCAGTTGGCTTAGCTATGGGAAAAATAGATATAATGTTTCCTATTTTAAGAAATTGGGACTTTGATGTGATAATAAATCATAACAGATTTACTTTGCTAAATAGAGAAGCAGATGAGATGTACAACTATGCACACAGTAAAAATATATCTATTTTCAATGCTGCTCCTTACGCTGGTGGTGTTTTAGCCAAAGGTCCGAGCAAGTTTAAAAAAATTACTTATCAAGATGCTTCCGAGGAAAAGCTTGCGCCAGTTAGAGAAATAGAAAAAGTTTGTAAAAAGTATAATGTTGAAATGGGTGCAGCAGCTTTACAGTTTTCAATAAAAGATAAAAGAATTACGTCAACTATTTGTGGAGTTACTAGTGTTCAAAGTATTGAAAAAAACCTTGCTTGGGCTAAAACAGATATACCAGAGGAATTTTGGAATGAAGTTTTAAAACTACCTTATTCAACCAAAGATCCAGAATATGAAAGAGTTTATACCCCTGGTTAAATTTTAACTGCTCAATCTCTTTTAAATGGTTCAAACTCCGTATCATTTAAAATTTGACTCATAGATTATTTAAGAAATAATACGGTTTATATTATATGAATATTCTCAAAGATAGTTTTGGACGAAGATTTCCATATATTAGATTATCAATCACGGATGTATGTAATTTTAAGTGTGGTTACTGTTTACCAAATGGCTATAAAATTGATAAAAGTGATAACAGAACCTTTGTCACTAAAGAAGAAATTGGAAGACTTGCAAAAGCTCTATCAGAATTAGGTGTGTCTAAAATAAGATTAACTGGAGGAGAACCTACAGTAAGAAAAGATTTTTTAGATATTATTAAAATAATTAAAAAAAAATCAGGTATTAAGAAAACCGTAATTACTACTAATGGATATCACCTGAGTAGAATTGCAGATGATTTAAATGAAAGTGGTCTTGATGGTATAAATATAAGTATTGACAGTCTTGATCCAGAAACTTTTAGAAAAATTACGGGACATGATAGATTAAATGAGATTTTAGAAGGAATAAAAAAGCTACAAAAACTAAATTTTAAAAATATTAAAGTTAATGCAGTTCTTCTTAAAGGCATAAATGATAAAGAAGAAGATTTTAAAAGTTGGGCTAATTTTATAAAAAATAATCAAATTGATTTTAGATATATAGAATTAATGCAAACTGGAGATAATTTAGATTATTTTAATCAGTATCATGTGTCTGCAAATAAATTTACAAATTATTTAAATGATAATGATTGGGTAATTCAAACATTTGGGAAAGACGCTGGTCCATCTAAGAATTATATAAATCCTGAATACAAAGGAAAATTTGGTGTTATTGCACCCTACTCAAAAGATTTTTGTAAGAGTTGTAATAGACTAAGAATAACTGCCAAAGGTGATCTAAGATTATGTTTGTTTGGAAATACTGGAATAAATATTAGACACTTGATGCAAAGAGATAACCAAACTGAAGAGTTAAAAGATTTAATTTTAAAACAATTAAATTATAAAAAAGAATCTCACTATTTAGAAATAGGAGAAACAGGATTAACAAAAAATCTATCAACAACAGGTGGATAAAATGAAAAATTTAAAAATTGTAACTAATAATGATTTAAAAAACTGGGCAAAAGAGATTTTTGAAAAAAACTCATTTAAAATGATTGATGTTTCTGAAAAAAAAGAAACATTTCGAAGAGCTTTAGCATCAGGAAAAATTTATGTTGGTAAAGAGGTATTTGAACTTATTAAAAATAAAGAGATGCCTAAAGGTGATCCAATTACTTTAGCAGAGGTTTCAGCGGTATTAGGGGTTAAAAAAACAAGTGAATTAATACCTTTATGTCATCCGTTATCTATAGATCATACGGCTACTAAAATTATAATGAATGAAGAAGATAGTTCACTAGAGGTATACTGTGTGGTTTCTACTTATGCCAAAACAGGTGTAGAAATGGAGGCAATAATGGGCGTAAATGCAGCTCTGATTACAATTTACGATTTAAGTAAAATTGTAAATCCTCATCTTAAAATTGATAATGTAAAATTATTAATTAAGGAAGGTGGTAAAAGTGGATTATGGAAAAATCCAGATGGACTTCCAAATTTTTTAAAAGATTTTTTCTAAAACTTTATGAAAGTTAAAATTGAACTATTTGGTGCTGCTCGAGATTTTAGCGACCAAAGTTTATTAGAACTAGATCTGGGTCAAAAAACAACAATTAAGGATATAAGGAATAAAATAATTCAATATGTAGATCAGAAATTTAATGGAAATGAAAACTATAAAAAAATCGTTAACTCTTCAGCTTTTTGCTCAGAAAAAAATAATATTGTTAGCGACAATTATAAAATCACAAATAATGAAAAAATTGGTATTATACCCCCCATTGGAGGAGGTTAATGCTTCATACTGACATTGTAGATAGTAAAGTTAAAAAATTATTATTAAGCGATGCTGAAAAATTTATAGCATCAAATGATTTTGGAGCTTCATTAATTTTTAGTGGAACTGTACGTAGTCAAAACAATAATAAAAGTGTTTTAGGAATTACATATGACAGTCATGATGCTTTGGTAATTAAAAGTTTTGAAGAAATTTATAATGAGGCCGAACAAAAACTAAATATAAATAATAAGAGTGTTTTTATTGAACATGCTAAAGGTTACTTAAATTTAGGTGAAATTAGTATTATTATAGCAGTTGCATGTAAACATAGAGATGAGGCTTATGCTCTATCAAAATATATAATAGAAGAAATCAAAAAAAGATCTCCTATATGGAAAAAAGAACATTACACAAATAATCAAAGTGACTGGTTAAAAGGTAACCCTATAGTTAATGAAAAAAATTAAATACTCAGAAATAACACCAGAAAATATTTATAAAAATAGAAGAAACTTTATAAAAAAATTTGGGCTCGCTGCGGGGTCTGTTTTTTTAAGCCAAAATTTAAATTTTTCAGCAAAAGCTGCTTTAAAAAATGAAGAATTAAAATTAACAGAATATAGATACGTAACTACATATAATAATTATTATGAATTTGGTACAGGTAAGTCTGATCCAGTTGAAAGAT
>CACDUV010000015.1 GCA_902556065.1 uncultured Pelagibacteraceae bacterium | reverse complement strand
TTTGATTAAATTCTAATATATCAGTAATTTTCCTAGGTTCTATTCTTTTATATTTAACAAATTCTTTTTTTGAAATAAATCTAACTAGTTTACTAAGTAATTCAGTATACGTAATTTTTTTTTCTAAAAAATATTTAACAAATTCATCATTGGCTGCAACTAATAATGTTTCAAACAAAGAATTTTTTTTTGGAAGTTGGTTTATAATTTTAACAAATGGAAATTTTTTTTGACTTATTTTATGTAAATCTGGTTTATTTAAATTATTTAGATTTAATTTAAGTATTTTTTTTTTATTCAAAGCATATTTAGCAGACAATAAACCGTTAAGAGTATTAGCTATAGGTATTTTCATTGTGGTTTTATGAGAAATTAATTTTATCATTCCATCATTAAAAATTATAATCGCATGTATGTATGATTTTGGGTGAATAATAATAGAAATCTTTTTATAACTAATATTGAATATTTTTTTTGCTTCAATTACTTCAAAAACTTTATTCATCATCGTGGAAGAATCAACGCTTATTTTTTTTCCCATTTTCCAGTTAGGATGTTTAACTATTTCTTTTAATCCCAAATTTTTATATTTTTTTTTTGGAATATTTAATAGTGAGCCCCCAGAAGCAGTTAAGTATACCTTATGTATATTTGATACTGACTGATTATTAATACCGTACCAAACAGAAAAATGTTCTGAATCAACAGGTAAAAATTCTGTACTATATTTTTTTAATTCTCTTTGTATTAGATTCCATCCACAAATAATTGATTCCTTGTTTGCAATAACAATTTTATTCGTATACTTAATTATTTGTAATGTGGGATGAAGTCCTTCAATCCCAACAATAGAACTCATCACATAATCTATTTTTTTATTAAAAATTTTATTAAATGAGTCAAAATTATCAAAAACTTTTATTTTTTTATTCTTATTAATTTTTTTAAATTTTTTGAAGCTATATTTATCTGTGATAACAATATTTTTTACATTAAATTTTTTCGATTGATTAATTAGTTCTTTGTAATTTTTATTTGCTGTTAACAAATAAATATCAATTTTTTTTTTTTCTTTTAGGAGAATTTGTAATAAATTTTTACCAATTGAACCAGTTGAGCCAAGTATTGCAATTTTTTTTTTCATTAAATCTTATCTACTAAATTGGTTAATGACATTAAGTAAGCAAATGGAAAAGCAAAAATCATACCATCAATTCTATCAAGTAATCCACCGTGGCCTGGTAATATTTTTCCAGTATCTTTAATATTTGATTTTCTTTTAAAGAATGAAATTACTATATCGCCAATTTGACTAATTGAAGATATCAAAATAACAAAAATAATGATCAATTTTATTTGATTTTGATCTATAACTTCAAAGTATAATAGAAAAGGAATCAAGCAAATTGCCAATAAATAACTTCCTACCAGACCTGAAATCGTCTTTTTAGGGCTGTAAGAAGTTAATTTAGGACCTTTAAAAATTTTTCCAAATATATACCCTCCAATATCAGTTAAAATACAAATTAGTAATATGATTATAAAATAATCGTATGAATTATCATTATCTATTCTAATTCTATACATGCAGAAAAATGAAAAAAATAAAAAAATAAAACCAAAAAAATGATAGAATTTATTTTTAGACAGAAAGTGCCATTCATATAATGCAATAAATAAACTTATAAGTAAAAGAAAAGAAAAAAAATAAGATCCCTTAATAATTAAAAATAAAACAATAGGAAATAAAACTATAGAACTTAAAACTCTTTGTTTAAGCTCAATGTCCATTAAATTTCTCCAAAGTTTCTTTTAATTTTTTTATATTTATTAAGAATCTTTATAAAATCTTTTTTTTCAAAATCAGGCCAAAGTTTTTTTAAGAAAAAAATTTCAGTATAAGAAACTTGCCAAAGTAAAAAATTACTTAGTCTATTAGTATTTCCTGTTCTAATTAATATATCTGGATCGGGTATATTTTTTGTATATAGATTTTTCGTAATATTTTGTTCAGTAACTTTTATTTTTTTTTTGTTTAATTTTTTAATCGTATTTACTATTTCTTTTTTTGACCCATAGTTTAAAGCTAAATTCACCTGAAGCTTAGAATTTTTTAAAGTTTTTTTTTCACTCTTAATAAGTAAATTATTCAGTTTATAAGAAAAATTTTTTTTACCTATAATCTTTAATTTAATATTATTTTTATCAAATTTAATTAATTTTTTTTCTAAAAAATTTTCAAGCAAACTAAAAAGATAATTTATTTCAGTTTTTGGCCTTTTCCAATTTTCAGTTGAAAATGCAAAAAGTGTTAAATACTTTATTTTTTGCTCTAAACTAATTTTAATAATTTTTTCTACAGTATCTATACCTGCTCTATGACCTTTATTTCTAGAATTATGCTTTTTTAATCCCCATCTACCATTACCGTCCATGATAATAGCTACATGATTTAAAGGATTCATATCGTCATTATTTCTTTTTCTTTTGAGGAAACTTTCTCTTCAACAGATTTAATATGTTCATCGGTAATTGTTTGAATGATTTTCTCTTTAGATTTTTCATCGTCCTCACCAATTTCTTTTGATTTCAATAATTTTTTAAGATCCTCATTAGCTTCTCTTCTTATATTTCTTATAGAAACCTTACATTTTTCACCAATAGATTTTATTATTTTTTTTAGTTCCACTCTTCTTTCCTCATTTAACTCTGGTATAGGTAATCTAATTAATTGACCATCAATTTGAGGGTTCAAACCTAAATCAGATTTTTTGATAGCAGCATCTAAAAGAGGTATATTATTTGCATCCCATACTTGAATATTAATCATCCTAGGTTCTGGTGTAGTGATACTGCCAATTTGGTTGATTGGCATTTGTTGACCGTAAACATCAACTTTTACAAGATCAAGCATTGCAGCATTGGCTCTACCTGTTCTTAAAGAAGATAATTCTTTTGAAAATACATCTATGGCTTTATCCATTTTTACACCATATGATTTTTCATCAAACATCTACTCTCCTATTTTTATTCTAAAGAATTCCTTTATTTTTAAGTCAGCAACAGATAATTCCTTGACAATATCTTGTACTTTTTTCTTTGGTTCCATCACCCAAGCTTGAGTTAAAAGTGCATTTTCCTCCTTAAACTTGTTCATTTTACCTAAACTTATTTTTTTAGCTATTTCATCAGGTTTACCTGAATTCTTCAATTCCTCAGCAACAAGCTCTTGTTCTTTGTCAATAACAGTTTGATCGATTAAATTTGATTCTAGCGCTAAAGGATTTGAGGCAGCAATATGCATAGATAATTGTTTACTAAATGACTTAACTGTATCTGATTTATCACTTGTATCAAGGGTTACTAATACAGCTAATTTTGCTACGTTATCTTTTATAACAGTATGCAAGTAGTGGTTATTTAATCCACTTGAGTTTTCAATAGTTTTTGATTTTCCAATAGTAATTTTTTCACCAATTTTTGCTATTAAAGCTACTAAATTATCATCTACACTTTGCCCATTTTTCATCACAGCTTTTTTTAACTCATCTTGATTAGAACTATGTTGGTTATTTAATTCACTAAGTTCTTTAACAAAGCTTATAAAGTCATCATTCTTTGCAACAAAATCTGTTTCACAGTTTACTTCTATTACAGAAGTTTTGTTATGATCACCAGATACTACAACAACTCCTTCTTTTGCATCTCTAGACATTTTTTTTGATGCCTTAGATATTCCTTTCACTCTAAGAATTTCAATTGCTTTATCTAAATCGCCTCCAGATTCTTTGATTGCCAAGTTGCAGTCTTTAAATCCGGCGCCTGTTGCTTCTCTTAATTTTTTTACTTTTTCTATATCACTCATTTTAATTTAACTTTCCTTTATCTTCGTTAGAGAATTTTTTTTCTAATTTTTCTCTATCAATTTCTTGAATAGTTTTGTTTTTACTATCATCATTATCATCCTTTGCTTTTTCTTGCTTAGGCTCAGTTGATTGGATTGAACTTTTTGCATTATTTATTGTTTCTTTAATTAAATTACAATAAAGATCTATTGCTCTTCTAGCATCATCATTTCCTGGAATTGGGTAATCAATATTATCAGGGTTAGAATTGCTATCTAAAATAGCAATTATAGGAATACCTAATTTTGACGACTCAGCTATAGCTAATGACTCATAATTAGTATCTATTACAAAAACTAATTCAGGTACTTTCTTCATTTCTGCAATTCCGCCTAATGATCTTTGAAGTTTATCTTTTTTAACGCTCATTTTAAGAAGTTCTTTTTTGGTGAAACCTCTGTTTTCAGCAACTAAATCAATTTCTAATTTTTTTAACTTTTTTATTGAATTAGATATTGTTCCCCAATTAGTTAACATTCCGCCTAACCATCTGTAGTTCACAAAGTACTGATCTGTTTCTTTAGCAACTTCTGCTATTGCTTCTGATGCTTGTTTTTTAGTTGATACAAATAAAATTTTTCCGTTGTTTGCTATTGTATTATAGACTTTTTCCAAAGCCACTTTAGTCAACTCAAGTGTTTGTGTTAAATCTATAATGTGAATTGAGTCTCTTTTTCCAAAAATGTATTTCTTCATTTTTGGATTCCATCTCAAAGTTTTGTGTCCAAGATGAACTCCTGCTTCTAATAATTGTTGAATTGTAACGTTAGGTATTTTCATATTTATTCCCGGTTAAGCCACCACAGTAATTTCCAATTAAGGACCGGAGGTATAAAACCAATAACTGTGTGCGTGTTAATTTAATTTAGTGGTTATTTACAAATATTTAGCAAAATTGACAAGTTTTATTTAGCTAATTTCTGCTTGAATTTGCTGTTTTCTTAAAAGATTTAAAGATTTTCTATCAAGATTCATTGGTTTTTTTAATTTAAAATTTAAAATTTGATCTTCTGTTGAAAGATTGAATTTTACTTGGGTTTTTCCATCTTGACTTAAGAATTTTGATATCTTTTGAATTTGTTCCATTGTTTTAATATTAAATGATATTTCATTAATTGGACTATTAAATAAATCTTTTAACGAAGCTATTTTTTGAACATTAATTCTTTTAAAACGATTTTCATCGTTAGAAACATTCTTAACCAAAGTTAAAATCAATGAGTTACCTTCTTTTAAGATTTCTCTATTTAACTCCAACAAATCTGAAAAAATAAATATTTCAAATACACTATTTAAATCTGTTAACTTTAAAACAGCATACGCATTTCCTTTTGCAGTTTTTCTCTCTTGTACTTTAAGTAATGTTGCAGCTACATTAACACTTTCTGAATTATCATCTGATATGAATTTTGCATAATCATTAATTTTATAGTCTTCAAAAATTTCTGTAAATTGATTTAACGGGTGATCAGATATAAAAAATCCAACCGACTCAAATTCTTTTGATAATCTCTCTTCAAATTTCCAATCTTCTGTTTTAGATATAATGTCCTCCTCTGCTTCAATATTGTCAGAAAACAAATCTATTTGATTGGCTAGCTTATTTTCAGAAATATTTTTATTTTTTAAAATTAAATTAGGTATTGAGTTAAAGATTGCTTGTCTATTTGAGTTTAGATTATCAAATGCACCTGCTTTTACTAATCCTTCTAATTGTAATTTATTTATATCTTTAGGATTAACTCTATTTATAAAGTCATTAATAGAATCAAATTTTCCATTTAAGTCTCTCTCTTTAACAATATTTGAAATTGCTTCATAACCTACAGCTTTAATTCCACCTAGTGCATAATAAAATTTTCCATCAATAGTTCTAAAGTCTGCAAAACATTGATTAATGTCAGGTCTAATTGTTTCAACATTAAGTCTTTTTAATTCCTCATAAAATTCACTTAATTTATTTTGATTAGAAATATCCATCGTCATTGATGCGGCAATGAATTCTTTGGGATAATAAGTTTTTAAATATGCTGTCTGATAGGAAATTATTGCATAAGCAGCAGCGTGACTTTTGTTAAAACCATATTCTGCAAAAGGTTCAATTTTTAAAAAAATGCCAGCTGCAACATCTTTAGCAATTCCATTTTTAACTGCTCCAGCGATAAAACCTTGTTTTTGTTTCTCTAACTCTGCTCTCTTCTTTTTACCCATTGCTCTTCTTAAAAGATCAGCTTGTCCTGCAGTAAATCCAGATAATTTTTGAGCAATCTGCATTACTTGTTCTTGGTAAATAATTACTCCATAAGTAGGTTTTAAAATATCTTCCAATAATGGATGTAAATAATCTGGTTGTTGCTTTCCATGTTTGCAATCGTTGTAAGTTGGTATGTTGCTCATGGGACCTGGTCTATATAATGCAACTAGTGCAATAATATCCTCAATATGATTTGGTTTCATGTGAAGTAAAGCTTCTCTCATTCCAGCACTTTCAATCTGAAACAATCCTACGGTTTTACCGGATGATAAAAGATCAAAGACTTTTTGATCATCATAATTTATTTCTTCTATTTTAAATTTTTTATCTTTTTTTCTAACTAATTTTTGAGTGTTATTTATTACTGTTAGTGTCTTTAGCCCTAAAAAATCAAATTTAATTAAACCAGCATTTTCAGCTGAATACATATCAAATTGTGTTGAGGGTAAAAGTAAATCTGCAGAAGTATCTTTATATAAAGGCACTACTTCTGTTAATTTTTTATCTGCAATCACAACTCCTGCTGCATGAGTAGCAACATTTCTATTCAGACCTTCTAATTTCAATGATAAATCTATTAATTTTTTAACTCTGGTATCTTCCTTAATGAGCTTTTGTAATCTTGGCTCTCCAGCTATACATTGTGTTAGATTTTGAGGTCTAGAAGGATCAAAAGGTATCATTTTTGATATACCGTCTATAAACCCATAGGGTAATCCCATAACTCTACCAACGTCTCTAATCACCATTCTTGCTTTAAGTTTACCAAAGGTAATTATATGAGCTACACTATCTTTATATTTTTTAGTTAAGTATTCAAAAACAAGGTCTCTTTTATCCTCACAAAAATCTATATCAAAATCAGGCATCGAAATTCGATCTGGATTTAAAAATCTCTCAAATATTAAATTAAATTTAATTGGATCAACATCAGTAATTGAAAGGCACCAGGCAACTAATGACCCAGCACCTGATCCTCTGCCTGGACCAACTGGTATATCATTTTCTTTAGCCCATTTTATATAATCAGATACTATTAAAAAATAACTCGAATATTTCATTTTAATAATTATTGACAGCTCATGGTCTAATCTTTCTTTATATAGAATAAAATTTTTATCATTTTCAATTTCACTATCTTTTAAGTTAAAAACTTTTAAAAATTTATCTATCAATCCTTCTGAAGAATATTTGGTCAGAAGATCATCAGCGTTTCCATCTTTATCGCTACTAATGTTTGGTAATATTGGATTAGAAAATAATGGTCTAAAATTACATCTTAAAGGAAAGTTATAATTATTTTCTAAGGCTTCAGGTATATCAGCAAATAACTCAGTCATTTCTGAGTTATTTTTTAAATAATGTTGATCACTTAATTTTAATCTATTTTTTTCATTTATATACGTTTTGTTACCAATACAAATCAAAGCATCGTGTGCTTCATGCATATCTTTTAATAAATAAAAAACTTCATTAGTAGCGATTATTGGTATTTCTAATTCTACAGATTGTTTTAGGTTAAATTTTTCAAACCCATTTTCATTTGTATCGTTATGTCGTTGAATTTCTAAATAAAACCTATCTCCAAAAACATTTTTTATTTTTAAGTAAATTTCATTTATTTCTGTAAATTTTCCTTTATCGAATAATTTTCCAAAAAGACCTAAAACGGTTCCTGAAAAAACTGAAACACCATCAGAATTTTTTAATAATTCATCAAAATTTACATGTGGATCACTTAATTCATCATTTTCTAAATATGAATTAGAAGATAATTCAATAATGTTTTTATAACCTGTTTCATTCAAAGCAAACAAAGGTAGCAATCCAGTTGTATCATTTAGTTTAAAATTAATTTGAGTACCAATAATTGGCTGTGTCCCTGATTTAGAAATTTTTTCTGCAAATTCTAAAGCCCCACATAAATTAGAAGTGTCACTTATTCCTAAAGATTTAATTTTGTTTAATTTACAATATTCTTGTAAATCATCAATCTTAGCTGCACCTTCACATATAGAATATTGCGTGTGGACTTTTAGATGATTAAAATTTTGATTTAATGACTCAGACATTTGATGATTTTATAATACCATCTCTCATCTCCAATAGGCAATCTGCCTTGTTAGCAAAAAATCTATTGTGAGTTGCAAATATTATCAATCTATCTGATTTTTTTTGATTATATAAAAGTTTAAATACTTCTTTTGCTGTTCTCATATCTAAACTACCTGTTGGTTCATCCGCTAAGATTATTTCAGGATCATTAACTATAGCTCTTGCTATAGCTACTCTTTGAGCCTCTCCTCCTGAAAGTTGAGAAGGAAAGTGATTTGATCTATTGGAAAGACCAATTTTTTTTAATAATTTTTTAGCCATTGTATTTGCTAATTCTTTGTCATTATTGTTTGCAAGTGATGCTAAATAAATATTTTCCATGGCAGTAAAATCTGGAAGAAGGTTGTTTTGCTGATAAACAATACCAATTTTTTTTGATCTAAAAATATCATTTTCTTCTGTATCATTAAAATTAATTTGATTTTGATTAAACATAATTTGACCTGATGAAGGTCTGTCTATTAAAGAAATTAAATTTAACAAAGTTGATTTACCTGAGCCAGATGGGCCCATGAGTGAATAAATTTTACCTTTTTCAAAATTTTGTGACAATCCTTTTAAAACTTTAATCTTTTTTTCTGTTTCGAAACTTTTAGATATATTTTTTAATTCTAAATACTTATTCATATTTTAAAGATTTAATTGGATCCAACTTAGCTGCTTTAAATGCTGGAAAAATTGAAACTAAAATAGTTATAATTATAGAGCAAACTGAGATTAAAATTATTGATGTTGGATTAATTTCAGAAGGCATCTTGCTTAAAAAATATATTTCTTCTGGAAATAACCTTATATTGAAAACTGAGCTTAAAAATTGTCTAAAATTCTCAATATAAATAGAAAAAGTTACACCTAAAAAAATACCAAAAATTGTTGCAGAAGTACCTATTATTACACCAACTAAAAAAAATATTTTAATTATTGATTTATTTAATACTCCAATTGATTTTAGGATAGCAATATCTCTTGTCTTGTTTTTTACTAAAATAGTTAATCCTGAAATAATATTAAATGCAGCAACAATTATTATTAGTGACAAAATAATAAACATGACATTCCGTTCAACTTTAAGAGCTGAAAATAATGAACTATTCATATCTGCCCAACTAAAAACAAACTCGTCATCAAAGGCTTGTTTCACAATTAATTTTTGGGACTCAATATTATTTGGATTTTTCAGATATATTTCTAAATTTCTGTCTTCAGGATTGTATTCAAAGAACTCTTCTAAAACATTAAGTTCAATAAATGTAATATTGTTATCAAATTCTGCTAAACCACTATTAAAAATTGAATTAACTACAAAAGTTTTTTGTTTTGGCATACTACCAATTATTGTTTGAACACCAGATGGTGACATTAAAGTCAATTCATCTCCTATTTCAAGATCTAGAGAAAAACTTAGTTCACTTCCAATTGATATAGAATTTTTATCAAATTGATTTAATTCACCTTTAAATTTCTCATTTGTTAATACTTCTAAGTTTAAAATATCATTACGTTTATAGCCACGTAACACAATTCCTTTAGTATTATTATTTTTAAGAATAATTGCCTCTCCTGAATTACTAAAAATAATATTCTTAGAAATTAAGTTTAGCTTATTATTTATTTTACTTTCATCTATTGAATTTGAATAAGGTTTTACAGTTACGTGAGAATTAAATCCTACAATTTTATTTATTAACTCAGTTCTAAAACCATTCATGACAGACATCACGATGATAAGAACTGCAACTCCAAGACTTATTCCAATAAAAGAAAAAATTGATATTACATTTAAAAAACCATCTTTTTTTCTGGCTTTTAAAAATCTAAAAGTAATTTCTTTTTCTAAAGTAGAAATCAAATTGAATTTTTTTGTTTATTTATAATTTCTATAATTTTGTTTAAAGGCAAGTTTTGAGTTTCACCACCTGTTTCTTTAAACTCTAGTAAATCACCCTCACTCTTCTTACCAATGATAATTTGGTATGGAGCCCCAATCAAATTCATTTTTTTGATTTTTGATGAAAAATTTTCATCAGTATCATCAATAATAGCATCAATATTATTTTTTAATAATTCACTGTTAATACTATTGGCCTTATCTAGTGCTGAATTATCATTTTTATTAATCATCGGTATTAAAGCAATATCATATGGAGCAACAGACAATGGCCATTTCATGATTTCATTTTTTTCATCATATTTTGCCTCTATTATAGCTCCTACTAACCTTGATACACCAATTCCATAAGAACCCATTTTAACAAAATCTTTTTTTCCACCAGGTAAATCTACTGATGCATTCATGGGTTTTGAATATTTATCTCCAAAATAAAATATGTGACCTACCTCAATACCTTTTGTGATTAATTGATTTTCTTTAGAAACTATTTTTTCAAATTCATCTTTGTTAAACTTTTCATCAGTCACAGCATAAAATTGCTCATATTTTTTTCTCATTTCCTCTAAAGAAGATTTTTCTAATTGAGTATCATCACTGTTTAAATCAAAAATTCTTTTGTCTGTAAAAATTTTACTTTCCCCAGTTTCTGCTAAGATAATAAATTCATGAGATAAATTTCCTCCAATTGGACCTGTGTCAGCAGCCATAGGTATTGCAGTTAGATCTAATCTTTTAAAAGTTTTTAAATATGAAAGAAAAAATTTATTATAAGAAAAAAATGCTTCTTCATCCGATACATCAAATGAATAGGCGTCTTTCATATAAAACTCTCTTCCCCTCATAATTCCAAATCTAGGTCTTATTTCGTCTCTAAATTTCCATTGTATGTGATACAGAAGTTGAGGTAATGATTTATAAGATTTAATTGAAGATCTAAAGATTTCTGTTACTTGCTCTTCATTAGTAGGTCCATAAAGCATTTCTCTATTTTGTCGATCGGATATTCTAAGCATCTCTTCGCCATAATCATCATATCGACCGCTTTCTTTCCATATCTCACTTGATTGAATTGTTGGCATTAATATTTCTTGAGCTCCAATTTTATTTTGCTCTTCTCTAACAATTTGTTCTATTTTTTTCATTACCTTGAAGCCTAAAGGTAACCATGAGTATATTCCTGCAGAAGCTTGCTTAATCATACCAACTCTCAACATTAATTGATGAGATTTAATTTTCGCCTCAGAAGGATTATTTTTTAATATTGGAATAAATGAATTTGATAAAAGCATCTTAACTAATCATATTTCTTAAATTTAAATATTCAAATTTTATTAGTAAATAAATAATGATAAAAATTACAGTAGTTATACCAGTGCAATACATGAATTTTTTCAACATTTTTGGGTTTTCAGGCGACCCTGGATCCTCACCATCAATTTTTACAGTTTTAGCTCTATTTACATCAATAGGAAGTATAGCAAAGAAAACTATCCACCATATAATTACATAGATAATTGCTAAACCAGTTATACTCATTAAATTCTCACTAAATTTATATTAGTGAAAGGTTTTTTTCCTGTTCTTTCCTTAGAAAATTTTCTACAGGCAATTTTCAATGCATCAATTAAATTATGCTCTTGTTGTTTGCTTCCAACTTTAAAAGTTCTAGATGTTTTTTCTATTTCTTCTTCTAGTCCATAAACAAAATCTTCTCTATCATCTACTGGTAAACCTCGAAAGGAAAGCACAGGATTGTTATGAATGTTCCCTTTAGGTGTTATCATTAAAGTTACTTCAAGATAACCGTTTGCACTCAAATTTTTTCTATCTTTTATTGACTGTGAATCTGGATCAACACTTACATTGCCATCTAAATACAATCTGCCACTTGGAGCTTTATCGTAAACTTCAGGCTGATTACCAGGATATAACTTAACTATATCACCGTTTTCTACTTGTACAGGATATGGAACTTGCATTTCTTTTGCAAAATTTATGTGTTCTATCATGTGTCTATGTTCACCATGTACAGGTATCACACATTTTGGTTTAACCCACTGATACATTTCTTTTAAATCTTCTCTGTTAGGATGACCAGAAACATGTACGAATTCAGTTTCTTCAGATATCACTTCAATACCCTCTTTAACAAGTTGGTTATGTAATTTGTAAAGTTTTTTTTCATTACCAGGTATAATTTTTGAAGAAAAAATTACAGCATCACCTTTTTCAATAAAAACATCTGGATGAACATAACTAGAAATTCTCATCATTGCACCCATCGGTTCGCCTTGGCTACCTGTGCAAAGATAAACTATTTTTTCCCTTGAGAAATTTTTAGCTTCACGAGGGTCAATTGGCTCAATTGTATTTTTTAAATATCCACATTGACGTGCAGCTTTATAAATACGATGCATTGATCTACCAACTAAAGAGATTTGTCTTCCAGTTTGTTCCGCACAGTAAAAAGCTGTCTCCATTCTAGCTACATTTGAGGCAAAAGACGTTATGATAATTCTTTTTTTCAATCGAGACATAACGTTTAACATATTTTTTCTTACATCTAATTCTGAACCTGATCTACCAGCGCTAAAAACATTTGTTGAGTCACAAATCATTGCTAACACACCTTCTTCACCAATTTCCTTTAATCTTTTTTCGTTTATATTGTCTCCAATCAAAGGATTTGGATCTACCTTCCAATCACCAGTATGCAAAATAACTCCTGCTGGAGTTTTTATTCTAAGTCCGTTTGGTTCTAATATAGAATGAGTTAAAGTAATATATTCAATTTCAAATGGATCCAAGGAAACCTTTCCATTTAACTCAACAATCTTTAAATCATTGGTTATATCGATTTGCTTTTCTCTAAATTTTTCTCTAATTAAAACAGCTGTGAAAGGTGTTGCAAAAATTTTACATTGTAATTTTGGCCATAAATGAGCGATTGCACCAATGTGATCCTCGTGAGCATGTGTTAAAACTATTCCTAATAAATTATCTTTTCTTTCTACTATAAATCCAGGATCTGGGTAAATTAAATCAACACCAGGAATAGTATCATCTGCAAATGTTACCCCTATGTCGACCATAATCCATTTATGATCACTAGGTTGTCCATAGCCAAACAAATTCATGTTCATGCCTATTTCACCTGATCCACCTAAGGGACAAAATAATAGTTCATCTTTCATATTATTAAATTAATTTTGAAATCTTTATTAAGCCTTTAATTGTAATATCTTGGTTGTGACTTACCTTTGTTTTTATTGAGTTTTTAAATAAATCTGAAAATCCACCAGTAATAATTACTTTAAAAGATTTTCCGGTCTCCTTCTTAATTAAATTAATAATATTGTCAATTAAACCAGCATAACCCCAAAAAAAGCCTGATCTAACAGCAGAGATTGTATTTTTGCCAATCACTTTATTAATCTTTTTTAAATCTATTTTTGGAATTAGAGTTGCTTTATCAGACAAGGTATTAAGAGATAATCTCACACCCGGAGCAATAATTCCTCCAAAATAGGTATTTCTAATTAGTACATCAAAAGTTGTTGCTGTACCAAAATCTAAAATTATAAAATTATTTTTATTGTTCATTAAACTTATAGCATTAGTAATTCTATCAGAGCCTACCTGTTTATAATCAACTTTGATTTTTATAAGGGATTTTAAATTTAATTTTTTAACTTCATAGCATTTTAGTTTAACTTTTTTCGATAAAAATTTATTAATTATAGAAAATGTTTTTGGAACAACACTACAAAATAATATTTTTTCAATTTTATTTAACTGAATTTTATTTTTTTTAAATAAAATATTAAGGTGCTTGTTGGTTATAGATTTTGATAAAAAAGTAATTCTTTTTGAAATTTTATTACTTTTAGAAACAATACATAATTTTGTTTCCGTATTACCAATATCGCCTAGAATATACATTATTTAATTTTATACAATTTAGATAAATTTTTTTCAAAAAGTTGTTTTAGTTTATTTTCTACAATTAATTTACTAATACTTTTTTTAGTTACCTCTTGCAAGTTTGTGGCAGGATAATTCCTTATAATTGGATTTTTTTTAATATTTATGCCTATACCAGTAATTAAAAATTTTTTATCTCTTACAAATATGACTTCTTGTAAAATGCCACTAATTTTTTTTTTATCAATTAATAAGTCGTTTGGTTTTTTAAATAAAATTTTTTTACTTGTAAATGACGAGAGTAATTTTTTGACTAGAAGACAATTGATTTTTGTTATAGCGTTTATCGATAGTTTCGTTTTATTTAGTTCATTGAAAAAAGAGATAAATAAATTTCCTTTTGATGATATCCATTTTCTTCCATACTGACCTCTACCATTTACTTGTGTTTCGGCAACAACCATACCTAAGTTGTATTTAGTTTCTTTGACAATTCTTATTGCAGTATTATTTGTGCTTATAACTTTTTTAAATTTAAATTTTTTTAATTTCATTAAATAATATTAATTCTTGAAACAACTTCTATTAACTGACTTGGGAATATGAAGTATAAAAGAATTAATATCGTTGAAACTGTAAGTGAAAATTTTAACCATAAGCTATGGTCCGTATCGTATTTGTCTTTTTCTTTATCAAAGTAAATTATTTTTATAATTCTTAAATAATAAAAAGCTGCAACTACGGTAGATAACAATCCTACTATAGCTAAGAAAAACATTGATTGTTCTAATACAGCTTTAAAAACATAAAACTTAGCAAAGAAACCTGCTAGAGGCGGTATACCTGCTAAAGAAAATAGTATTACAAGCAAGCATAAAGATAAAAGTGGATGGTTTTTTGATAATCCTGAGAGATCCTCAATATCCTCATAATATTGATCCTTTCTTCTTAACATCAATAGACAAGAGAAAAGCGCTAAATTCATAACTACGTATATTGAAATATAAATTATTGAACTTTGAATTCCTTCATTTGAAGCTGTGGCTAGTCCTGCCAATGTGTAACCAATATGTCCAATGGAACTATAAGCAATTAGTCTTTTGATACTGGTTTGACCTATTGCAGCAACGGCTCCAAAGACCATGGAAGCTATTGATAAGAAAATTATTATCATTTGCCATTGATCAATTAAATTTAAGAAAGGAACATATAAAAATCTTATAAATACAGTTAAAGCAGCAATCTTTGGCACTATTGTAAAAAATAAAGTCACAGTTGTTGGTGACCCTTCGTAAACATCAGGTGCCCACATATGAAATGGAACTGCAGAAATTTTAAATGCTAAACCAACTAAGATAAATACAATACCAAATGTTAAAACATATTCATTAGAATTTAATTGACTTGATATTATATCAAAATTAGTTGAACCAGAAAAACCGTATACTAATGAGCATCCGTATAACAATAATCCTGAAGATAGTGCACTTAAAACAAAGTATTTTAAACCAGCTTCGGATGATTTTAGTTGATCTCTATTATATGTTGCTAAAACATATAGAGCTAATGACTGTAATTCTAAGCCCATATAAAAAACAATTAAATCATTTGAACTGATCATTACCATCATTCCAAGAATTGAACTCAAAATAAGAACCGGGTATTCTATATTATATATTTTATATGTTTTTAAATAAGTTGACGAAATAACTAAAACTAAAAAACCTCCAATTAAAGTTATAATTTTCATTAGCGAGGACATACTGTCAATCACAACGCTTTCATTAAACAAAGTTTCTCTAGTTACAGAGAAAGTTTCATTAAATGTTATTATTGTTGTAATTAAAATTGCAAACAAAGATAAATTAAAAGTAATTTTAGAACTGTCATTTTTAAACACACCTAAAATAAGTAAAAACATAATTGATAAAGAAATAAAAATTTCAGGTAATATTAAATTGAAATTTTCCATATTATTTACTAGCTATATTTGTGTTGTGCATATTAATTAAATCAGTAACAGAAACTTCAATAGTGGTGATTAATGGATCAGGGTAAAAACCAAAAAATAAGATTGGTGCAGCTAAACAAGATAAAATAAAATATTCAGATCTATTTAAATCTAAAATTTTTTTAAGATCATCATTAAGTAATTTTCCAAATACTACTCTTTTATAAAGCCACAACATGTACGCAGCTCCTAAAATTACTCCAATACTTGCTATAACAGCTACTAAAAAATTATCTTTGAAAGCTCCCATTAATATTAAAAACTCACCAATAAAACCACTGGTACCAGGTAAACCAAGTGATGCTAAAGCAAATAACATAAACAATATTGAGTATTTTGGAATTACAGAAACTAGTCCACCATATGTACTTATCAATCTAGAATGCATTCTGTCATAAACTACGCCAACAGTTAAAAATAATGCTGCCGAAACTAAGCCATGGCTTATCATTTGAATAATACTTCCTTCAATTCCTTGTTGTTGCAAAGTGAATATACCTAAAGTTACAAAGCCCATATGCGCTACTGATGAATAAGCAATTAATTTTTTCATATCTTCCTGCATTAAAGCTATTAGTGAAGTAAATATGATTGCTATAACACTCAAGGTGTAAATTAATGGTGTAAATACCTCTGATGCAACTGGGAAAAGACCTAAAGAAAATCTTATAAAACCATATCCAGCCATCTTTAACAAAATTGCAGCTAGCAATACAGATCCTGCAGTAGGGGCTTCAACGTGAGCATCTGGTAACCATGTATGAACTGGCCACATAGGTGTTTTAACAGCAAATGAACTAAAAAATGCTAACCATAATAGATTTTGATATTGAACATCAATTCCAATTTCATACAGTTGAACCACGTCGGTTGTTCCTGTAATCCAATAAATTGAAATTATTGCAACTAACATCAAAACAGAACCTAACAATGTGTATAAAAAGAATTTAAATGCAGAATAAACTCTTCTTGCACCTCCCCAGATACCAATAATTAAAAACATTGGTATTAATCCAGCTTCAAAAAATAAATAGAATACAACTAAATCAAGTGCACAGAAAACACCAATCATGAAACTTTCCATGATTAGAATTGCAATTAAAAAATCTCTTAATCTATTTTTAACAGAATTATTTACAGATATTATACAAAGGGGAGTTATAAATGTTGTTAATATTATAAATAGAATTGAAATACCATCTACGCCCACTTTGTAATTAATAAATCCTTCAATCCATGTTCTATCTTCTACAAATTGAAAACTAGACGTTGATTGGTCAAAAGAAATCCAAAGATAAATCGAAATTAAAAAATTAACTACAGTTGTAAATAAAGCAACATATTTAGCAGTTAAATTATTTCCCTCTTTATCTTTAGTAAACAATAAAAATAAAGCGCCAACTATTGGTAATAATATTAAAGATGAAAGAATAGGAAAATTCATTACTTAACTATTAAAAAAGTTAGTAAAGCAGAGAAACCCAATAACATTACAAATGCATATTGATAGATAAAACCACTTTGAAATTTAGTTGCTTTAATTGAACATTTTTTTATAAAAGAAGAAATTCCATCAGGACCAAAACCATCGATTATAGTTCCATCACAAAATTTCCACAAAAATAGACCTAGTTTTTTTGAAGATTTAATAAACAACACATCGTACAACTCGTCGAAATACCATTTATTCACTAAAAAATTATACAAAGGCTTGTTCATAGAAACTATTGAGTTAGGTAACTCTTTGTTTTTTACAAATAAGTAATAAGCAATTGGAATAGATACTAAAACTAAACAAGGTGTTAAAAGTAAAAACCATAAAGGTGGATGTTCTGTGCTTAAAGGCTCTAAAAACTTAATAGAATCTGCCCAGAATAAATTATCAACATGACCAATAAATAGTCCTTTAAATAGAAATCCTGCAAATACCGCTCCTATCGAGAGGATAAATAAAGGAACAAGCATTACTAATGGTGACTCATGTGTTTCTTCTATCTTGACCTCTTTATTGTTATAGTCTCCATGGAAAGTTTTAAAGATTAATCTCCATGAATAAATAGATGTTAAAAATGCTGTAACTATTCCGATCCCAGCAGCATAATAACCAGTAGTGTTACCTTTTAAATACGCAAATTCTATAATTGCATCTTTAGAATAAAATCCTGATAAAAATGGAAAACCTGTTAAGGCAAGTGTTCCTATAATCATTAAAGCATAAGTATATGGTAACTTTTTCCATACACCTCCCATGTTATTTATATTTTGCTCATCTTTAAATGCATGGATTACTGAACCAGATCCTAAAAATAATAAGGCTTTGAAAAATGCGTGAGTAAATAAGTGAAACATGGCAACATTGTATGCGCCTACTCCAGCTGCAAAAAACATATAACCAAGTTGACTACATGTAGAATAAGCAATTATTTTTTTAATATCTGTTTGAACTAAAGCTACTGTTGCTGCAAAGAATGCTGTAGTCATTCCAACAATGGTTATAAAATTTAGTATTAACGGTGAATATTCATAAATTGGAGAACATCTTACTACCAGGAAAACTCCAGCTGTAACCATCGTTGCTGCATGAATTAATGCAGAAACTGGAGTTGGACCTTCCATAGCATCAGGTAGCCAAGTATGAAGTAATATCTGTGCAGATTTACCCATTGCTCCAATAAATAAAAGTAAACAAATTAAATCTATTGCTTTAACTTCAAAACCTAAAAATGATAAATTTTTATCTACAATTGTTGGAATTTGTTGAAAAACTTCTGAGTAATTAACAGTTCCAAATAAATAAAATATTAAGAAAATTCCTAAAGCAAAACCAAAATCACCTACTCTGTTTACAACAAATGCTTTTATTGCAGCAGCATTAGCGCTTTCCTTTTTGAACCAAAAACCAATTAAGAAGTAAGAACATAAGCCAACACCTTCCCAACCAAAAAATAATTGTATGAAATTATCTGAAGTCACAAGCATCAACATTGCAAATGTGAACAGTGATAAATAAGCCATAAATCTTGGTTTATGAGGGTCATGAGACATGTAACCAATTGAATAGATATGTACTAAAGCAGATACAGAAGTTACAACTACCAACATCACAGCTGATAATGGATCAATTAACATCGACCAATTTACATCAAGTGACCCAGAACTTATCCAGGTAGCTATAACAATATTTTCTTCATACTGATTTACTATTACTTGATAAAGAACAAAAATTGATAAGAGAGCAGATATTGAAACAAGTAAACTAGTTACTATTTCAGAATTTCTATCACCGATGTATTTTCCAAAAAAACCTGAAATAATTGATGCAATAAGTGGAAGAAATATAATTGATAGTTCCATGATTATCCTTTCAACTTATCAATTTCTTCAACCCGTATCGTTCCAGAATTTCTAAAATACACGACTATAATTGCTAATCCTATGGCTGCTTCTGCTGCTGCGACTGTAAGAATAAATAATGTAAAGACTTGTCCAGCCAAATCTCCTAAATAAATAGAAAAAGCAACTAAATTAATATTCACTGCAAGTAATATCAGTTCAATACTCATTAATATTACAATGATGTTCTTTCTATTAAGAAAAATACCAATTACTCCAATTGAGAATATCACTGCTCCTAAAGTTAAATAATGTCCTAAACCTATATCAATCATCTAATTTAACTCCTTTATTACTCTGAACTTCTAGCACCTCTACACCTTCAGCTCTTTCTCTAGATATTTGCTTGATATAACTTTGTCTTTTAACACCTGATCTTTGTCTAAATGTTAATACAATAGCCCCAACCATAGCTACTAATAAAATCATTCCACTTATTTGAAACACATGAATATAATCAGTATATAAAATCTGTCCCAGTGAATGAGTGTTGCTAATACTTACTTGACTAATTGAATTATTAATATCAAAAATTTCTGGTTTATATTTCCAACCTCCGATTACAATTATTACTTCAACGAATATAAGCGTGCTGATAATTAATCCTATAGGGATATGTCTGGAACTTTGTTGACCTGCAAACCATTGGTTTTTTTGTTGGGCTACGTTTAACATCATAACAACAAATAAAAATAGAACTGCAACGGCCCCAACATAAACAATTAGCATTATCATTCCCAAAAATTCAGCACCAATCATTATGAAGAGACAAGAAATACTTATGAAATCAAGAATTAAGAAAAATACTGAGTGAACAGTATTTTTAGAAGCAGTAACCATTATAGCTGAAACAACAGCAATTATAGAAAATGTATAAAAGAAAATAGCGTGTGCAATCATTTTTATCTATGGATATTGTCGGCTTTAATATTAGCCTCTAAAACATTCTCCCATCTATCACCATTATCTAATAACTTTTCTTTTGTATAATAAAGTTCTTCTCTTGTTTCTGTTGAAAATTCAAAATTTGGACCTTGTACTATTGCATCTACAGGACAAGACTCTTCACACAAACCACAATAAATACATTTCATCATATCAATATCGTAACGTGTTGTTTTTCTACTTCCGTCTTCTCTTTCAGCTGACTCGATAGTTATTGCTTGTGCAGGACAAACTGCTTCACATAATTTACAAGCTATACATCTTTCTTCTCCATTTGGATATCTTCGTAAAGCATGTTCACCTCTAAAACGAGGGCTTATTTTACCTTTCTCAAATGGGTAATTAATTGTTTTTTTTGATTTAAATAATTCTTTAATAGCAATAAATAAACCGCTGATGAAATCAGTCATCAATATTGTTTTAAAAAATCTTGAAATATTCATTATTAATTCACTGGTAAAAGATTAAAATAAAATAAGTAGCTAGCTGTTAACACTACCCAAATTAAAGAAAGAGGAAGAAATACTTTCCATCCAAGTCTCATTAGTTGATCATATCTGTATCTTGGTACTATCGCCTTAACTAAAGCAAAAAGGATGAATAAAAGAAGAATTTTTAAAATTAACCAAATTGCACCTGGCACTAATGTAAATGGATAAACATCAATTGGTGACATCCAACCACCTAAAAATAATATTGCTCCCATTGCACACATTAATAAAATATTTGCATACTCTCCTAACCAAAACATTGCATACATCATTCCTGAATATTCTGTCTGGTATCCAGCAACCAACTCTGCTTCTGCCTCTGGTAAATCAAAAGGTGGTCTATTAGTTTCGGCTAAAGCAGAAATAAAGAAAATTACAAACATTGGAAATAATGGAATCACAAACCACATATTTTGTTGAGCAATAACAATGTCGTTTAAATTCAATGAACCAACACAAAGTAAAACATTTATTATTATTACCCCAATTGAAACCTCATAAGAAACCATTTGCGCAGCAGAACGAATTGCTCCAAGGAAAGGATATTTGGAGTTTGATGCCCACCCACCCATGATTATTCCATAGACACCTAGTGAAGAAACAGCAAATAAATAAAGAATTCCAACATTAATATCAGCCAAAACCTGAGTTGCACTGAATGGGATTACAGCCCAAGCGATTAAAGCTAAAGTCATCGTGACTATTGGAGCCAATATAAAAATTACTTTGTTTGAGCTAGATGGAATAATGATTTCTTTAAATATATATTTTAAAGCATCTGCTAAAGATTGTAATAAGCCAAACGGACCAACAACGTTAGGTCCTTGTCTTTTTTGAACAAAAGCCCAAACTCTTCTATCTAGCCAAACAACCATCGCTACAGAAACCAAAACTGGAACTAACAAAAATAAAATTTTATAAACTTCTTGAAAAACTATATTCAAATATTCCATTTTAACCTTCTGTGCCTGTTGATTTTAAATTCATTTTTGCATTATTACACTCAATCATTGTTTTTGATGATTTAGCAACAACATTGGAAAAATAATAATCTTTGATTTCAATTTTTAAATTTTCATTATTAAAATCAGAATTCGAGTTGTTATTATTTTGTTCAGTTTGTTTTTCACTTTGTAATTTTAAATAATTTAACATGCTGCTATCTAGCTCTTCTTTATCATTAAACAATTTTCTATTATTCATGAATTCAGCTAGTTCATTTATTATCTGCCAATCTTCTTTTGCATCTCCAGGAGGATAAGAAGCCTTAAATGCTTTTTGAATTTTTCCTTCTAAGTTTGTATAATAACCGTCTTGTTCTGTGTAAGCTGAGCCAGGTAAAATTATATCTGCACATTCTGCACCTTTATCACCATGGCTTCCTTGATAAATAACAAATTCGTTTTTTTTATCAAATTTTAAATTATCCTGACCAATTAAAAACACTATTTCAAATTTATTTGATTTTAAATCTTCTATTAAATTTGTTTTATTATTTAAAACTCCTAAATCAAAATTCCCTACAGTTGCTGCATCGCATGATAAAATATTTAAAGGATTCCAATCTTCTGAGAACTTATTTTTTTTATTCAAAAAATCTTTTAAATTATCAAACAAATATTTTGCATTTTCTAATCTTAATAAAGACTCACCAATTATTATCATTGGTTTTTTTGCACTTTCTATTTCTTTTGAAAGTATATGTGCATCATCTATAATTTCTTTTATTGTTTTAGTTTGTCCATCTAAACTTTCATAAGGATAAGTTAGATCCCCACAATCGTTTAATGACACAATTTTTGTATTATTGTTAAGATAAGATTTTCTAATTCTTGCATTTAAAATTGTGGCCTCGTATCTAGGATTGGCACCTAACAATAAAATTAAATCTGCATCTTCAATTCCATTAATTGAAGAATTAAACAAATAATTTTCTCTTTTTGTAGTATTGATATACCTATTATCTGATCTTGATTCATAATTATCAGTTTCAACTGTTCGTTCAAAAAACTCTTTAAAAATGTACGCAGTTTCCATGTTTGTTAAATCTCCAACAAAACCAGATACTTTTTCTTTAGATGTGTTTTCTAATTTAGATTTTATTATTTTATAAACTTCTTGCCACGAAGCTTTCTCAAATTTACCGTTGTATTTAATATATGGAGTATCTAATCTTTGATGAAGTAAGCCATCGCACGCATATCTAGTTTTATCTGAAATCCATTCTTCATTAATATCTTCATTAATTATTGGGAGAACTCTTTTTACTTCCCAATCGTATGTATCGACTCTAATGTTTGAGCCTATGGCATCCATAACATCAATTGTTTCAGTCTTTTTTAATTCCCATGGTCTTGCTTCAAAAACATAAGGTTTTGATGTCAAAGCTCCAACAGGGCATAAATCAACTACATTAGCAGATAATTCTGACTGCATTGATTGCTCAAGATATGTTGTAATTTGCATATCCTCACCTCTACCTATAGCACCAAGTTCCGGAACGCCTGCAACTTCAGTAGCAAATCGCACACATCTTGTGCAATGTATGCATCTTGTCATTTGAGTTTTGATTAATGGTCCCATATTTTTTTCGGGAACTGCTCTTTTATTTTCTTTAAATCTTGATTTGTCTACCCCATAAAACATTGATTGATCTTGAAGATCACACTCACCACCTTGGTCACATACAGGGCAATCTAAAGGGTGATTTGCTAGTAAAAATTCCATTACACCTTTTCTAGCCTTTTCAACTAAATTCGTATTTGTTTTAATGTTCATTCCTTCGGCAGCAGGCATTGCGCATGAAGCAATTGGTTTCGGTGATTTCTCCATTTCCACCAAACACATTCTACAATTTCCAGCTATAGATAATTTTTCATGATAACAAAATCTAGGTATCTCAACTCCTGCTTTTTCACAAGCTTGAAGAACTGTCAGTCCTTCTTCAACTTCTACATCAATGTCATTTACTTTTAATTTAAGCATTTTTTTTATCTAATAAATGTTGATCAACCAAATAAGGTATATTGTTTTTTTTCTGAACAATTGGGTCCAAATTATTTCTTTCTTGAATTTCTTTTTTAAAATGTCTTAACAAACCTTGAACTGGCCATGAAGAACCTTCGCCAAATGCACAAATTGTATGACCAGCAATTTGAGTTGTGACATCACCTAACATGTCTACTTCATCTTTAGTTGCATCACCTTTTGCCATACGTTCAAGCATTCGCCACATCCATCCAGAGCCTTCTCTACACGGTGTACACTGTCCACAACTTTCATGTTTGTAAAATCTTGCAATTCTCGCCATACATTTAATAATGTCTTGATCTTTATTGATAACCACTATTCCAGCTGTTCCTAATCCACTTTTTTCTTCGACACACGCATCAAAATCCATCTTTAATGTTTCACATCTATCTTTTGGAATTAAAGGCATAGAAGATCCACCTGGTATTACAGCTTGTAAATTATCCCATCCACCAATCACTCCACCAGCGTGAACTTCTATTAACTCTTTTAAAGGAACACTCATCTCCTCTTCTACATTACACGGATTATTAACATTTCCAGAAATACAGAAAATTTTAGTACCAGTATTTTTTTCTCTTCCTAAAGAGGCAAACCATTTTGCTCCTCTTCGTAGAATAGTTGGCACCACAGCAATCGTTTCAACATTGTTAATTATAGTTGGGCATCCATATAAACCTATTAGAGCTGGGAAAGGTGGTTTTAATCTTGGTTGACCTTTTTTACCTTCTAAACTTTCAAGTAATGCTGTTTCTTCACCACAAATATACGCCCCTGCTCCATAGTGGATATAAATATCCAAATCCCAGCCAGTTCCAGCTGCATTTTTTCCTAATAGTTTTTTCTCATAAGCTTCATCAATTGCTGCTTGGAGTTTTTGACCATCAATAAAGTATTCTCCTCTAATATAGATGTAACAGACGTGTGCTTGAACTGCATATGATGCTATCAAACAACCCTCTATTAGTTTATGAGGCTCAAATCTCAAAATATCTCTATCTTTACAAGTACCAGGTTCAGACTCATCACCATTAATAACTAAATAATGTGGTCTTGACCCAACTTCTTTTGGTGCAAATGACCACTTTAAACCAGTAGGAAATCCTGCCCCACCTCGACCTCTAAGTTGAGACTCTTTAATTTCATTAATAATCCAATCTCTTCCTTTGT
>CACDUV010000014.1 GCA_902556065.1 uncultured Pelagibacteraceae bacterium | reverse complement strand
CAATAGAAACCGAAATAGAAAGTTGGAAAAATCTTTTATCTAATTCAGAAAAAATGGTTAATGAATTAACTGAAAGAAAAAATAAATTATCTAAACAATTAAATGATTTAGAAAATCAGCCAAGAGTTCAGGCAGAAAGAAAAGGTCAAATTTCTGAAAATTTGAGAATTTCTGACGAAGAAAAAACAGAGAATAAAAAAATAATTGAGGAAACTGATAAAAAAATTGAAATGTTAAGAACTAAGTTAAATGAAATACAAGAGCAATCAATTCAAATTAGAGAACGAAAGGCCAGCTCGGGTGCGACTATAGAAGGTTTGCAAAAGAGAAAAAATGATTTGCTAGATAGAATTAATGCTGAATTAAATTTAACCGAAGAAAATATTTTTGAAAATTCAAATTTATTTGGAGTTGAAGAACTTCCAAATCATGTTGATCAAGAGGATGCATTAGACAAAAAAAAACAACAAAGAGATCAATTGGGTTCTGTTAATTTAAAAGCAGATGAAGAAACTAGTAAGTATGAAGAAGAAATAAAAAAAATGGAACAAGATCGTAGTGACCTAGTTACTGCAATAGTTAAACTTAAAGATACTATTAATGAGCTAAATCAAAAAGGAAGAGAAAGACTTGTTGAAGCATTTGAAAAAGTTAACAGAAAATTTAATGAGGTTTATACAAAACTTTTTAACGGAGGAAATGCCAAACTTGAATTGGTAGACTCTGATGATCCATTGGAAGCTGGTTTAGAAATGTTGGTTAGCCCACCAGGAAAAAGGCTTCAATCTATAACTTTACTATCTGGTGGTGAACAAGCTCTAACTGCTCTATCTTTAATTTTTGCGGTATTCTTAACCAACCCTTCTCCAATTTGTGTTTTGGACGAAGTAGACGCTCCTCTTGATGATGCTAACGTCACAAGATTTTGTAGCTTGCTTGAGGAGTTAATTAAAATTACTAACACAAAATTTATAATTGTTACTCACCACGCCTT
The DNA here is from genome assembly GCA_902556065.1 of uncultured Pelagibacteraceae bacterium. GTDB lineage: Bacteria > Pseudomonadota > Alphaproteobacteria > Pelagibacterales > Pelagibacteraceae > Pelagibacter. The sequence continues at coordinate 24,200 of CACDUV010000014.1, read as the reverse complement.
AACAATGTCTAAAATGAATAGGCTATATGGAGTAACTATGCCTCAAAAAGGTATAAGCCAACTAGTTGCTGTAGACCTTCAAAAAGCAGAAAGTATGGTTGCTTAAACAATATAAATGGCAAAAGACCCTTTTAAAACTCGCTTAGAGATTGCAAAAAGTAAGATTTCTAAGAAAAATCTTTACAACAAGAAGGATAATCCCTCACCTATTGGAACAGCATTCAAATTGAGCACAGAACTTGTGTCTGCAGTTGCTGTGGGGACAATTATTGGGTTTATTTTTGACAAGACCTTTGGTACTAAACCCTGGTTTATATTAATATTTTTTTTTGTTGGCGTGATCGCTGGAATAATGAATGTGATTAAATCAGCAAAGAAGATGCAAAAATAAGTTACTACTATGGCAGCTAATCCAATGTCCCAATTCGATGTTTATAGAATTGGACCTGAAATAAAAGTTGGAGCATTTGATATATCTTTTACAAACGCAAGTTTGTTTATGATAATAAGTACAGTGTCTATTTTATTAATTTTTAATTTAGGATCTAAGAAAAATTCAATCTTACCAAATAAAATTCAATTATTAGCGGAACTTAGCTACACTTTTGTTTCCAAAATGATAAGTGATACAGCTGGTTCTAAAGCAAAACCATATTTTGCTTTTATTTTTTCATTGTTCATGTTTGTTTTGTTTTGCAACATGTTTGGAATGATACCGTACACATTCACTGTAACAAGTCATATTATTGTTACATTTGTTCTTGCTGCATTTATCTTTATCGGCGTAACAGTAATAGGATTTATTAAACATGGTTTCGGATATTTAAAATTATTTGTACCAAGTGGAGTACCAGCTGTGCTACTTCCTTTAATAGTAGTGATAGAGATTATTTCTTATCTAAGTAGACCAATAAGTCTATCAGTTAGATTATTTGCAAATATGATGGCTGGTCATACAATGATGAAAGTTTTCGGAGGCTTTGTAATTAGTCTTGGAATAGTCGGTGGATGGCTTCCACTTAGTTTTTCAGTTGCATTAACTGGTTTGGAGATATTAGTTGCTTTTCTTCAAGCATATGTTTTTGCAATTTTAACCTGCATCTATTTAAATGATGCATTAAATTTACACCATTAATAACAGAGGAGGATATAATGGAATTAGAAGCAGCAAAAATGATCGGAGCAGGTTTAGCAGCAATAGCTTTAGCTGGTGCCGGTGTTGGTATTGGAATAATTTTTGGAAATTATTTATCAGGTGCTATGAGAAACCCATCAGCAGCACAGAAGCAATTTCCAAACCTACTTTTAGGTTTCGCACTTGCTGAAGCAACAGGATTATTTGGATTAGTTGTTGCATTGATTATTTTATTTGCGTTTTAAGTTAATGTTCAAAAAAATATATCTTCATCTAATATTTTTAAGCTTCTTTTTAATTAAAGAAGCTTTTGCAGCTGAAAGTGGAGGTATGCCTCAATTAAATCCAGAGTTTTGGGTTTCTCAGATTTTCTGGTTGGTACTTACTTTTGGAATAATGTATTTAGTTTTATCTAAACTAATTCTTCCAAAAATTAGTAACAACTTAGAGTCTAGAAAATCTCAAATTCTAGAAAATATTGAGGCAGCTGAAAAACAAAGAGAAGTTAGTGAAACCAAACTTAAAGAGTACGATCAAATAATTTTAAAAAGCAAAACTGAAGCAAATAGTATTTTTAATCAAGCAAGAGAGAAAGCGATTAAAGATATAAATGCAAAAAGAGACGTGCTTGATAAACAAATAGATGACGAACTATCTAAAGCAGAGGAAGAAATCCAATCTTTAAGAGAAAATGCGCCTGATAAAATAAATAAAATTGCTATAGATACATCTTCTGAGTTACTACAGAAACTTATTGGCGCTGAAGTAAATAATAGCAGTATATCAGCAATTGTTGACGATCTATCTAGAAGAAATGGAGATAAATATTATGGCAATTGATGCAACTTTCTGGGTAGCAATTTCATTTGTAATCTTTATCGGTGTTTTAGTTTATTTTAAAATTCCACAAAAAGTTTCTCAAATGCTTGATGGCATGATTTCAGATATCAAAAATGAGATAGATGAAAGTGAAAAATTGAGAACAGAGGCAAAAACTTTACTCGATAATGCACAAAAAAAATTAGATACCGCTACTACAGTAAGTAATGAAATTTTGGAAAATGCAAAAAAAGAATCGGATAAATTGATTATAGACTTAAATGACAAATTTCATAAATCCTCAGAGATTAAAAAGAGTTTGGCTGAAAATAAGATTAGCCAAATGAAAGAGGCTGCATTGAAAGAAATAAAAGATGCTTCAATTAAAATAGCGGTGGACTCAGTAAAAAAAATCATAACTACATCAGTTGATAAATCAAAACTTGATGCTGTGTTTCAAAAAAATTTAGAAGAAACTAAAGAACAGCTAAAAAAAATAAACTCATAATACGCTTACAATTTCCTGAAAAAGCTATAAATTATAACAATGAATTCTATAGTTATTGGATCTGGATTTGGTGGTATTGCTGCTGCAATAAGGCTAAAAGCTAAAGGACATAAAGTAAAATTAATTGAAAAACACTCAGATCTTGGTGGAAGAGCTAGAGTTTTTAAAAAAGATGGTTTTACTTTTGATGCTGGGCCAACAGTAATAACAGCTCCATATTTAATTAACGAATTATTTAGTTTGTTTAATAAAAACCCTGAAGATTATATAAAACTAACCCCACTTAAAATTTGGTATCAATTTGTTTTTGAGGATCAAACTAAATTTAATTACTCAGGTGATGAAATGGAAATGAAAAAACAAATTAAAAATTTAAATCAAGAAGATGTGTTGGGTTATGAAAATTTAGTAAGTTTTACCAAAAAAATTTTTGAGAAGGGATTTTTAGAACTTGCAGATGTTCCATTTGATAAACCTTTTTTTATGATGAAACAGCTTCCAGCATTATTAAAACTTAAGAGTTATAAATCAGTTTATTCATTAGTATCGTCTTATGTAAAAAATGAAAAATTAAGAAGGATGCTTAGTATGCATCCACTGTTAGTTGGTGGTAATCCATTCACAACTACATCAATTTATGGACTAATTCTTTATTTGGAAAAAAAATGGGGCATTCATTATTCAATGGGTGGCACAGGAAATATAATTAAAGGCTTTGAAAAGTTAATGGAGGAGATAGAAATCGAGATAATAAAAAATACCGAAGTAAGAGAAATTATTACTAAGAATAATAAAATTACTGGTGTTGTAGTTAACAATGAAGAGATTATTGAAGCTGATAACGTAATTTGTAATGCAGACCCTCCTGCTTTTTATGAAAAAATGACTAGTAAAAACCTAAAAAATTCAATGCTGTTTGATTGGAAACAAAAGAGGATGGATTACTCTATGGGTTTATTTGTTTATTATTTTGGAACCAAAAAAGTCTATGAAAACGTTGAACATCATACAATTAAATTTGGAAACAAATATAAAGAACATCTAGATGATATTTTTGATCATAAAAAATTAAATAACGATATCAGCTATTATCTTCATAGACCATCTGCAACGGATAAGAGTATGGCTCCTGAAGGAAGTGATTGTTTTTATGTATTAGTGCCAGTTCCAAATAATCAATCAAATATAGATTGGCAAATAGAAGGTGAAAAAATGAAAAACCTTGTAATTGATAAAATGGAAAACGATTTAATGCCTGATCTTAGAAGTAATATTGTTTCTGACTTTTATCTTACGCCTGATTATTTTGAGAAAGAACTTAATACAAAATATGGATCAGGTTTTTCAATTCAGCCTAAATTCACTCAATCAGCTTATTTTAGATTTCATAATAAATCGGAAATTTACAATGGTCTGTATTTTGTTGGTGCTGGAACTCACCCAGGCGCAGGGGTACCAGGAGTACTTTCCTCGGCCAAAGTATTAGATAAATTGATTTAGAATGTTAACTAAAAATTATTTAGCAACATATGCGAAATCATTTAACTGGGCTGGTTTTTTTTTACCCAAAAAAACTTATGAAAAATGCTCCGCACTTTATGATTTTTGTAGGGAAGCAGATAATATTGCTGATGATCCAGGAAAACTAGAAGACAAAATAATTAAATTTGAAAACTTTAAGAAAGATTTTTTAAATAAAAACTTTCAAAAAATTGTTATTAAAAATATTTGGGAACTTATATATGAATTTAATATTTCAACAAAAGCAATCAATGATTTATTTGATGGGATCAATTCAGATATAAAAGAAAGAGTAGAATTAAAATCAAAAAAAGAATTATTAATATACTCCTATAGAGTAGCAGGTACAGTCGGTTTAATGATGGCAAAAATTTTGAAAGTTAATAAGACAAATTCCTTAAAATCAGCTATCGATCTTGGAATAGCAATGCAACTTACCAATATTTCAAGGGATGTAATTGAAGATAAAAATAACAAAAGAATTTATATCAATGAAAATTTCAACGACATTAAATCTACTATTTCTTTGTCTGAAAAATTTTATGAAAATTCTTTTTACTCAATTAAAGAAATACCTTTAAGTTTCAGATTTTCTATTTTAGTTGCAAGACGAGTATATAGAAAAATTGGACACAAAATACTTAATAAAAATAACTTAGAAAATTATAAAAATTCTGGAAGAATTTATGTAACAAAAATCGAAAAATTATTGAAACTTTTTTATCAATTTTTGATTTAATAATTTTAACATTTACAAATAAAAATGATAATAACATTGAACATGATCATTCATTAATTAATGAAGAGATAAATTTAAATGAAAGATTTTGATTATATAATTATCGGTGGTGGTTGTGCAGGTTTGTCTTTAGCTTATGAACTTGAAATTTCTGATAAATTAAAAAATAAATCTTTGGCTATAATTGAGTCTAGAGATGAATATAAAAGAGATAAAACTTGGTCATTTTGGAAAGTATTTCCACATAATTTTGATGATTGTGTCAAAAAAAGTTGGGATAATTTCTCTATAAACATATCTAATGATACGAAGTTTATTGATTGTAAGCTAACACCATATCAATCAATAGATAGTGGAAAATTTTATGACAAAATCCTTTCAAAGCTTAAATTAAATGAAAATATAAAATTTTTTAAAAATATTAATGATGTTGAATTATCAAATTCAATAATTTTTAATAGCGTTCCAAATTTTGAAAATAAACCAAGTAATTTGTGGCAACATTTTTGTGGTGTAGAAATAGAAACTGAAAAAGATTTTTTCGATGACAAAATATTTAACTTAATGGATTTTGCGTGCGATCAGAAAAATGAGGTTCATTTTTTTTATACTCTCCCTTTTACGAAAAAAAATGCACTTGTGGAAACTACCTGGATATCAAATTTAAGTAATGAAAATATAAAAGATTATAATAATCAAATAGATGAATACTTAAAAAACCATTTAAATGTCAAAAATTATAAAATCAATTTTAAAGAAGAAGGCTCTATACCTCTATTTAGAAATAAAAATCTTAAAAAATTAAATGAAATAAATATTGGATCAGCAGGTGATATGACAAGATTAAGTACTGGTTATACATTTTTAAATATTCAGGAACACAGCAAATATATAGCAGAAAACATTGGAAATATTTCCAAAGCTAAATTGTTTAAAATTAAAAAAAAATATGATTTTTTAGACAATATATTTTTGAAAGTTCTTAGAAATAACTCTTCAGATATGGGAGAAATTTTCTTTAAAATGTTTAATAGTTCTCCTAAGACCGCTATTAATTTCTTATCTAATAAAAGCAATTTTTTGGAAGATATAGAAATCATTTTAAAAATGCCTAAATGGAAGTTTTTAAAAGAATTATTTTAAATGACTAATCAATTAATTAAAAAAATTAACCTTAATCATTCATTTATATTTTTTTTATTGATTAACCTATTTTCTGTTGTGATGTTCAAATTTAATTATTTAGATATTTCTTCAACAATATGCTTATTTTTAATTTTAACTATTGGAGTTTCACACGGTGCACTAGATAACATTAAAGGTAAAAAACTACTTAAGATATTTAATTTTGAAGGAATATATATTTTCTATATTATTTATATTTTTATTGCACTGAGTGTCATTTTTATTTGGTTGCTATTTCCTGCAGCTACACTCTTAATTTTTCTGTCAGTTGCAGCTTTTCATTTCGGTAAAGAAGATACTCAATTTTTAATACACAAAAAATCGTATATAATTCAATTATTATACCTTTTAAAAGGTTTGCTTATTATTCTTGCACCACTCTTTTTTCATTTTGATGATACTGTAAAAATATTCAAATCATTACTTATAGTTAATGAAAATTTTTATTTGTTCTTAGAATTTTTAGAAGAAAAAAAGATTATCGAGATAGGAATTATTTTAAGCTCATTATCAAATATATTTTTATTTATTGATAAGTTTGAGTTAAAAAAATTCACAATTTTTTTTGATTATTTCTCAATAATAATCTTAAATTACTACTTTGCTCCTTTAACTGCTTTTACAATTTATTTTTGCTTTTTACATTCGATAAGGCACTCAATTTCACTTACGATTGACCTTGATGAAAACAATTTACAAAATGGTCTAAAATTATTTATTATAAAGGCTTTACCATTAACTATTTTAACAATCTTTATTTCAATAATTGTTTTGTTTTTATTAAATGATGTAAATTATGTAGATAATGCAATCTTAAAGTTAATTTTTATTGGTTTGGCGTCTTTAACCTTTCCACATATATTGCTGGAATATTTTTTAGAGAAAAATGAAAAACAAACAAATTAAAATTTTACTTTCCGCTCCAAGAGGATTTTGTGCTGGCGTTGAAAGAGCCATAGAGATAGTAGAAAAATCTATCCTAAAATATGGGTCACCAGTTTATGTTAGACATGAAATCGTCCACAACAAGCACGTTGTTGATGATTTAAAAAATAAAGGAGCTATCTTTGTTGAAGAACTAGAAGAAATTGATAACAAAACTAGACCTGTTATTTTTTCTGCTCACGGAGTTCCAAAAAAAATACCAGAAGAAGCTGAAAATTATAAAATGACTTATGTAGATGCTACATGCCCGCTAGTTTCTAAAGTTCATAGAGAAGCAGAAAACTTAAATAAAGCTGGTTATCATATTATTTTGATCGGTCATCAGAACCATCCAGAAGTAATAGGAACTATGGGCCAACTACCTAAGGGATCTATTGATTTAGTTCAGAACGAGGCTGAAGCAAAGAAATATAAATCAGATAATTATGAAAAATTAGCTTATATAACTCAAACAACATTATCTGTTGATGATACCAAGGAAATAATAAATATTTTGAAAAATAAATTTTCTAATATTAGAGAGCCAGCAAAAGAGGATATTTGTTACGCAACAACAAATAGACAAATGGCAGTTAAAAAAATTGCAAAAAAATGTGACATGTTTTTTGTGATAGGTAGCAGAAACTCTTCAAATTCAGTTAGACTTGTTGAGGTGGCAAAAAAATCTGGTTGTCAAAACTCACAACTTTTTCACTCTGAGAGCGAGATACCTTTTGATCAAATACAAAATTCAGATACAATTGGTATATCATCAGGAGCATCAGCACCTGAAATCCTAGTAGAAAATTTTATTAATGAATTAAAAAAAAAGTTTTCTATAAATGTCGAGGAAGTAGAAATTATAAAAGAAGATGTAGTTTTCAAAGTTCCTAAAAAATTAAATTAAATGGCTGTATATACAAAAATTAATCAGAGAGATATCGATATAATAAACAGTAAGTTTAATATCGAAAAAATTTTAACTTTCCAAGGAATTACTAAGGGAATTGAAAACACCAATTACATTTTAAATTCAAAAAATAAGAAGTTTATTCTCACAATTTTTGAAAAAAGAGTTCTTCCAAAAGAAATCCCTTTTTTTATGAAACTAATGGATCATTTAAATGACTCAAAAATTAATTGTCCAAGACCACTTAAAACTAAAAATAATAATTATTTAATTAAACTTAAAAATAAAACCGCCTGTATTGTTACTTTTTTAAAAGGAAAAGATAAAAAGAAAGTTAACGAAAGTGACTGCTATGCCATTGGTAAAACAATAGCCAAAATGCATCTGGTTACAAAAAAAATAAAATTAACAAGGAAAAATTCAATGGGAGTAAGGTATTTAAAACCTTTGCTTCAGAAAATTAAATTTAAATCTAATAAAAAATCAAATTTGAAAAAATTTTTATTTAACAACTTTAATGATATTAAAAAAAATTGGCCAAAAAAACTTCCCTCTGGGATAATTCATGGTGATTTATTTATAGATAATATTTTTTTTAACAAAAATAATTTGTCTGGAATTATTGACTTTTACTTTGCTGCTAACGATTACTATATGTATGAAATAGCGATCTGTATAAATGCACTATGTTTCGATGAAAAAAATAAAAAATTTATAATTAATAAAAAAAAGGTTAATAAATTAATCAAGGGTTACAACAGTGTTAAAAAAATTAAATTGAATGAAAGAAATAATTTAAATATTTTATGTAGAGGTGCTGCTCTTAGATATTTGTTAACTAGGCTATATGATTATACAAATACTCCAAAAACAGCCTTAATCAAAATTAAGGATCCAAACGAATATTATCAAAAACTAATTACCCATAACAATTTAAATACTTTTAAAGATTATTTAATTTAATGATTAAAATTTATACTGATGGCTCATGTTTAAAAAATCCAGGCAATGGAGGATGGGCAGCAATAATATGTACTGATAATGAAGTGAAAAAAATAAGTGGAAGTGAAAAAGATACAACAAATAATAGAATGGAATTAATGGCGACAATCAATGCATTAAAAGAAGTAAATTCTGATGATTTAATAGAAATTTACACAGATTCTAAATACGTTAAAAATGGAATTACTGATTGGATCCACAATTGGATTAAAAATAATTGGCAAACATCTAATAAAGAAGATGTTAAAAATAAAGATTTATGGGTTCAATTACATGATTTGAATAATAATTCCAAAATTAAGTGGAACTGGATTAAAGCTCATGCTGGAAATCCACTAAATGAAGAAGTGGATTTATTAGCTAAAAAAGCTGCAAGTCTAGATTAATTTAAAAAAATTTTCTGCTGCTGAGATTTCACAAGATCCTGTATCTGCTTCTTCCTGAAGTTTAATAACCTTCATATTATCTACAAACATTGTGTATCTATTGGATCTAATTCCCAAACCTCTAACACTTTTATCTACATCAGCGCCAATTTCTTTTGTGAAATTAAGGAATGGATCACCCATCATAACAATTTTTTCACCTACATCATTCTGTTTACCCCAAGCATTCATTACAAAGGGATCATTTACTGAAATACAAATTATATGATCAATGCCTTTTTCTTTATATTGATCATGCATCTTAATATATCCTGGCAAATGTTTGGCAGAACATACAGAAGTATATGCCCCAGGTAGTCCAAACATTATCACTTTTTTATCTATGAAAAAATCTTCTATATTTTTTTTTATAGGCTCTCCATCTTGAAGAACAAAAATTTCTGAATTTGGCAAGATATCGTTTTCTTTTATTTTCATCTGGATCTTTCTTTAATATGTTCTTTCACTTTTTCAATATCATTTTCTAGAATATCATAATTTTCTTTCTCATTTAATATAAATTGAAGTTCATTCGGCAAATCAGCTTTAATATTTATAGCACCTTGAATTGCATCAGGAAACTTGCATGGATGCGCTGTTGCTAGCACAATATTATTGCCACTGAGATCGTGTTTATCAAAAGCTCCATAACCAATTGCAGTGTGCGGGTCCAAAACAACATTAAATTCTTTATAAACAAACCTAATAACATTAAGTGTTTCAGTCTCGCTCATTCTTACTGATAAAAAATCTTGATTAATTAAATTTAGCTTTTCTTTACCAATTGAATATTTTCCTTCCTCTTTAATTTTCATCATATCTTTTGATGTTTGCTCTGAATTATTATAATTCAAATCAAAAATAAGCCTCTCAAAGTTACTTGCGATCTGTATATCCATACTAGGAGAAATAGTTTCGGAAACAGTTTCAGCCTCGTAATTACCGTTTGAAATGGCTCTATGCAGAATGTCGTTTTGATTTGTTGCCACAATTAATTTGTTAATAGGCAAACCCATTTTTTTAGCTAAATAACCAGCGTAAACATCTCCAAAATTCCCTGTTGGAACTGAAAAGTTTGTGGGTTTAGTGTGATCTTCAATTAAATAATAGCTGTAAAAATAATAAACACATTGAGCAATAATTCTTGCCCAGTTAATTGAGTTAACACCTGACATATTAATATCCTGAGAAAATTTTGTGTCAGAAAACATTGATTTAACTAAATTTTGGCAATCATCAAAATTTCCTTTAATAGCAATATTAAATACATTCTCATGTTTTCCAGTTGTCATTATTTTACGTTGAACAGACGAAACACGATTATCAGGATGTAATACAAAAATATTTAAATTTTCTTTTCCCTTTATTGCATCTATAGCTGCTGCCCCTGTGTCTCCTGATGTGGCAACCACAATATTAATTTTTTCATTTTGCTTACTTAAATAAAATTCATAAAAATTTCCAAGAAGTTGCATAGCAACATCTTTAAAAGCTAATGTTGGACCATGAAATAATTCTAAAACAAATCGATCTCCTAATTTAATGAAATCAATTACATTTTCTCTTCTAAAAACAGAATAAGACTTATCAATTATTTTGGACAATTCATTTTTATCCATAAAATTTCCTATAAAAGGAAAAATAATTTTTTTAGCTAAATCTGAATAATTTAGTGATTTTAATTCTTGAATTTCTTTTTCACTATATTTTGGAAGTGAACTAGGAATAAATAGTCCCCCATCATCGGCGAGACCTTTGATAAAAACATCCTTAAAGTCGTATGTTTTTGTTGTGTTTCTAGTGCTGACGTATCTCATTTAATAATTTTTTTTTCTAAAATATAAATATATTAAAAGGATTGAAATCGCCATCGAAAACCAAGTAATTGCATACTTTTTGTGATTGTTTGAAATTTTAGCAGTAATCACTTTAGGTCTTGGGTTTTCATAACTACCATTTAAATAAATTATATATTTTGAAAAGTTTCTTCCTGTAAATTTTAAAATATCTTCTCGATCTAGTGTAAACCAATAATTTTTATCTATCTCATTCTTAGGTTTGAATGAGCTTGACTTTGATTGAAGCATTAAAGTGCCTATGATATTTTTTTGATCAATGATATTAATCTCTGGTTTATTTTTTTTATCAAAAGATATCCAGCCTCTATTAATTAAATAATCTTCATCTCCTATTTTAATTGGGTTAATAACTTCAAATCCAGGTTTGCCAGTTTCATTAAGATTATAAAGATAAATTTGTTTTTCAAAATCAATTTGTCCTGATGTTTTTATTCTTAAATAATTTTTTTTTTCAACATTTTGAAGTTCGATAGGTTCAACTTTTAAAGAGTTTTCAATTTGATCGATTAGATCTAATTTCCAACTCAATCTATACAGTTGCCAAAAACCTAATGATAATAAAAGTAAAATTATAAAATAAACAAAAACTGAAAATAGAAGCTTATTCTTCAAGGATTAAATATTAACTTCCCCAGACGTAAATAGCTGCAAACAAGAATAACCAAACAACGTCAACAAAATGCCAGTACCAAGCAGCTGCCTCAAAACCAAAGTGGTGATCTTTAGTAAAGTGACCTAATCTTCCTCTCCATAAACAAACAGCAAGAAAGATTGTTCCAACAATTACGTGGAAACCATGAAAACCTGTTGCCATATAAAATACTGCACCATAAATATGTCCCGAATAATTAAATGTAGCATGATGATATTCGTAGGCTTGCAATAAAGTGAAAAAGAAACCTAACACAACAGTTGCTGTTAATCCTTGAATAAATCCTTTTCTATCGTCTTCTAATAATGAATGGTGGGCCCAAGTTACTGTAGTGCCTGATAATAATAAAACCAGTGTATTTATTAACGGAATATCCCATGGATCAAAAGTTTCTATATCTTGTGGAGGCCAAACATTTCCAACAAATTCATTTGGAAACAAACTTATATCAAAGTATGCCCAGAACCAGGCAACAAAGAACATTACCTCTGAAGCAATGAACAAAGTCATTCCATATCTATGATGAATTTGAACGACTGGAGTATGATGACCTTGATGTTCAGCTTCAATGACTACATCTCTAAACCACATATAAGCACCATAAATTAATAACGCTAAACCTAGATACATTCCCCATGAAACATTGTTATGCATATAAAAAATTGTACCTATAGCTAATACTAAGCATGCAAATGATGTATAAATTGGCCAAGGGCTTGGATCAACTAAGTGGTAATCGTGTTTTTTTTCTGCTGACATTTTTCGTGATTATGATTGTTTATAGTAATCTGTCGAGAAAAAAGTATACGACATAGTTACATCTTGTAGATTTTTTGTTGTTGGATCATTTACTAGTTCAGGATCTAAATAAAAAGTCATAACGTAAGTGGCCTTCTCTCCAGCCTTTAACTCTTGTTTTTCAAAGCAAAAACATCCTAATTTACTATAATATTTTCCAAAACTAGCGGGTGAAACATTGAAGCTTGCCACTCCAAAAGTAGTATCATCACCATAGTTTTCTACCACGAACTCAATTCTGTTAACCTGTCCAACTTTAACATCAATTACATTTGATTTTGCTTTAAAATCCCATTCTAGATTGTTTACATTTGTATCAAATCTAACACTTACAACTTTATCTAACACTACATTTGGAGCTTCTTTTGAAACCTGTGTAGTTCCTCCAAATCCAGTTACCCTGCAAAATAAATCGTACAAAGGCACTGCAGCAAATGACAAACCTAACATCAGAACAAAAATTCCTGCTAACAATATTGGGGTTAATGTTTTGCCTTTCATCATATCTGCCTATCAAATACTCCAACGTTATAAAGAGTAAAAACAAATAAAAAAACCATAAAAGCTAAAATTACTATTGCAGTGATTATATTTTTTTTCTTTGTCTTTTTGTCGGGTGTTATCATAAAATTTTATCTATTAAGAACAAAACAAATATTAAGAATAAATATAAAATTGAATATCCAAATATTGTTTTTGCTTTTTTTGCATCGAATTTGTTTTTCTTAAACTTATAAAGTTCAAAACATAAGTAATTATAGTAAATTGTCAAAATTAAAGATGGTATTAAAAATGCCAAACCTACGAACCCGATAGCATATGGTAAGATTACGACTGGTAGCATCGTAAGTGAATAAACAAATATATTTAATTTTGTGCTCTCCACACCATTAGTAAGTGGAAGCATTGGTATTTTTGCTTTCTTATAGTCATCAGATTTGTACAAGCTTAAAGCCCAGAAATGAGAAGGTGTCCAAAAAAATATAATCAAAAAGAAAGTAAGTGGCTCTAACGAAAGAGAGTTGGTGGCTATAGTCCAGCCAATAACAGGTGGTAATGCTCCTGCAGCGCCGCCAATAACAATGTTTTGAGGAGTTTTTCTCTTCAGCCAAATCGTATAAACAAAAACATAAAACAAAATAGTAAACAGTAATAAAGCAGCTGATATTCTATTTGAGTAAAAATCGAGAGCAATTACAGAAAAAATTGAAAGAGAAATTCCAAATACTAGAGCTTGATTTTTATTTACTTTACCTGTGGGTATTGGTCTAAGACAAGTTCTTGTCATTAGTGCATCAAGATCAGACTCATACCACATATTTAAAGCTCCTGCAGCACCTGCTCCAATTGAAACTAAAATTATTCCAATTATTGCTTCCTTTGTTGAGATAATGTTTGGGGCCATTAACAACCCAACTGCACATGTAAATATAACCAAAGACATTACTCTTGGTTTCATTAATTTAAATAATTCAGATAAATTAAAGGCGTCTTCTTGAGATAAGTTTCTATTTTTTAATTTAGACTTAATCATTAATTTAAAGTTAAAAAATCTTATTTGCTTAATTTAGCTAGTAGATTTTTCAACACCCTCTTCATCTTCAAACTTTGGTAATTCTTCAAAAGTATGAAAATTAGGTGGAGATGGTACTGTCCATTCTAAAGTTGTAGCGCCTTCTCCCCATGGGTTTTGTGCTGCAGCCTTTTTCTTATAAAATGCATAAGCTAGGTTTATAAAAAATACTACTAATCCAATTACAGAAATATAAGAACCAATTGAAGAAATATAATTCCATCCTGCAAAAGCATCAGGATAATCAGCATATCTTCTTGGCATTCCTGCAAGACCTAAAAAGTGTTGTGGGAAGAAAACCAAGTTTACACCTATAAAAGTTAACCAGAAGTGTAATTGACCCATCCACTCTGAGTACTCGTAACCTGTCATTTTTCCAAACCAGTAGTAAAATCCTGCAAAGATTGCAAATACGGCTCCTAAAGACAATACGTAGTGAAAGTGAGCAACAACGTAGTAGGTATCATGCATTGCTGTATCAACTCCAGCATTTGCTAGAACTACTCCGGTAACTCCACCAACAGTAAATAAAAATATAAAACCTAGAGCCCAAACCATTGGAGTTTTAAATGAAATTGAACCACCCCACATAGTTGCTATCCATGAAAATATTTTTATACCGGTTGGAACTGCAATTATCATCGTTGCAGCTAAAAAATATGCTTTTGTATCTGTACTTAAACCTACTGTATACATGTGGTGAGCCCAAACAACGAAACCAACTATTCCAATTGCAACCATTGCATAAGCCATTCCCAAGTATCCAAAAACTGGTTTTCTAGAAAATGTTGAAACTATATGACTGATCATTCCAAAGCCTGGTAAAATTAAAATATAAACTTCTGGGTGACCAAAGAACCAAAATAAGTGTTGGAATAAAACTGGGTCTCCACCAGTTTGTGCATCAAAGAAAGCTGTTCCAAAGTTCCTATCCGTAAGAAGCATTGTAATTGCTCCTGCTAAAACTGGTAATGATAATAATAATAAGAATGCTGTTACTAATATTGACCAAGCAAATAACGGCATTTTATGAAGTGTCATGCCAGGCGTTCTCATATTTAAGATTGTTGTGATAAAATTAACTGCACCTAAAATTGAGGAGGCTCCAGCTAAGTGTAAACTTAAAATCGCAAAATCCATTGCAGGACCTGGTTGACCAGCCGTAGACGATAAAGGAGGATAGATAGTCCATCCACCCCCAACACCTGTTTGACCTGGAGGTCCATCCATAAAAATTGACATTATTAATAAAATGAATGACGTAGGTAATAACCAAAATGAAATGTTATTCATTCTCGGAAAAGCCATATCAGGTGCTCCAATCATAATTGGAACAAACCAATTTCCAAATCCACCAATCATTGCTGGCATAACCATAAAGAAAATCATGATCAAACCATGACCTGTTACCAAGACATTATATAAATGATAGTTTCCACCTAAAATTCCGTCACCAGGATGCATCAACTCCATTCTCATTAAAACTGAGAATGCTGTACCAATCACACCTGCAATAATTGCAAATATTAGATACATTGTTCCAATGTCTTTGTGGTTAGTTGAGTAAGCCCAACGCTTCCAACCAGTTGGTGTATGATGATCGTCGTGAGATGCTGTTTGTGTATACATATTATTTACTCGCTAGTTTTTTAAATTGATCTTCTTCTATGATTTCTTTTGCAAATTTTATTTTCGCACCTGTTAGCCATTCTTGATATTCTTCCTCAGAAACAACTCTTACTGTAATTGGCATAAATGCATGTTTGATTCCACAAAGCTCTGAACACTGACCGTAATAGGTTCCAACTTTTTCAGCTTTAAACCATGTTTCATTTATTCTTCCTGGTACCGCATCTCTTTTTACTCCAAAAGAAGGTAGTGCCCATGCATGAAGAACATCATTTGCTGTAATTAAAACTTTAACTACTTTATTTACTGGTACAACAACTTCATTGTCCACTGCTAACAATCTTGGTTGATTTGCTTTAAGATCTTTGTCTTCGATCATGTAAGAGTCAAAGATAATATTTTCGTCAGGATACTCATAACCCCAATACCATTGGTAACCTATAGCTTTAACAGTTACATCTGCTTTTGGAATTGCATCTTGTGAATAAAGAATTTTGAAAGATGGAACAGCCATAACAATTAAAATTAAACAAGGTATTAAAGTCCACAATACTTCAACTGCTACATTGTGAGTTCTTTTTGAAGGCACTGGGTTTGCTGATGCTCTAAATCTAATACAAGCATATACCATCAAAAATAATACAAAAACGCTGATTGCAATTATGATTGGTAACAGCAGTTTGTCGTGAAAATTCACGATGTCTCTCATTGTTGAAGATGCTGCCTCTTGAAAACCTAGTTGCCAATCTTTTGGTTGGTTAGCAAAAGCATTAGATGCGACGAAATAAGATAGAAATATATATAAAATTTTTTTCATTTTTTTAACCTATATAGAGCGTCTTTTAAAAAAATACACTTTTACTTTTAGCGACAAAATATCAGTTAATTGCGTAATTTATGATCGATAGAGCAGAAATTACAGCCGTTTCAGATCTCAAGATGTTTTCATTGATTTTAATAGACTGAACACCATTAAATTTGAGAATCTCTTCCCTCTCCTCCTCAGAAAAATCTCCTTCAGGCCCTATAATTACGCAAGTGGGTTTATTTGTTAACTTTGTAAGATCAATTTTTGTATTAACAGTATTGAGATCAGTAAATATTAAATCCAAATCATTACTTAAAAAATTTTTTAAACTCTGAGGCTCCTCAATTATTGGAACAGTTATTCTATTTGATTGTTCAGCAGCTTCTATAATTACTTTTTCCAATCTCTCTTTATTTATTTTTCTAACAATCGTTCTTTCAAAAATGACTGGTAAAAACTTAGTTACCCCAAGCTCTGTAGCTTTTTGAAACATAAAATTAAAGTAATTGGATTTAATTGGAGAAAATGCCAACCATAATTCTTTAGGATTTTCTTTTTGTCTTAATTGCTTAGTAACATTAAACTCAACTATACTTTTTGATATGTTTAAAATTTTTGCCTCCCATTCTCCGCTATTATTAAATAAAGAAAAAACTTCATTCTCTTTAATTCTCATAACTTTAGAAACATAATGAGATTGAGATTTATCAAGTTTGTCAGTCAAATTAAGAGATAAACTTTTTGAATAAAATAATCTAATGTTACTCATAGTGATAAGTTAGTTTATGAAAAATAGTAAAGCAATAATTTTTGACGCTTACGGAACTTTATTTGATGTCAATTCAGCAGCTGAGAAATGCAAGGATAAAATCGGTAATAAGTGGGAAGGTTTTGCTAATTATTGGAGAACTACACAATTAGAATATACTTGGCTAAGAAGTTTAATGAAACGTCATAAGGATTTTTGGCAAGTAACAGAGGATAGTTTGGATAAATCAATGAAAGCTTATGAGATAGACTCTTCAATGAGAAATGAGTTATTAGATCTTTATAAAGTTCTTTCTCCCTTCATCGAAGTTCCTGAAGTTTTAAAATCATTAAAAGAAAAAGATTTTAAACTTGCAATTCTTTCAAATGGTACTCATTCCCTTCTTAATGAATTGGTTAAGAGCAATAACTTAGAAAATATATTTGATGATATTTTTTCAATTGAAGAAGTTGGAATTTATAAACCACACTCCAAAGTTTACGATATTCCAATAAATAAATATCAAATTCAAAAAAAAGAAGTTGTTTTTTTAAGTTCAAATACCTGGGATGTTTCGGGTGGTGGAAATTATGGTTACAATTCTATTTGGGTGAACAGAAATAATAATGTATTTGACAATCTTGACTATCAACCAAAATTAGAAATCAAAAACTTAAAAGATCTTTTAACTAATTTATAAATTTAAATTGGAGAAAAGAGCTTGAAACCAACTAAGAGGGTCAGAATAAAAACCCTTTTCTCCTTTTTAGTGCTTTAGCAAAATGCAGGGTGCACAATACGGTTCAAATACCCGGTTCAATTTTGAGGAGCTCAAAAAAAAACCACCAGCTGAAGCGGTGGTTGATATGTCGCTTTAGCTGGATTTTTTAAGCGCCCGCAATTTAACTTAAATCAGCGCTAGCCAATATCACCATGAATAAAATAAATTGTCAAAAGAATAATCATTGTTGTATTTTGCAATTTAGTGATTAATTCATGGCAATGACCAATTTAAATATAGAAGTAAGCAAAATTATCGACCCTATCCCTGCTTCAGATGGAGCGGGAGTTAAATTAAAAAGAAGTATTGGTGTTGAGCCAAATTATTTTGATCCTTTTTTAATGCTAGATGAATTCGGATCTGAAAATAGTGAAGATTATATTGCTGGTTTCCCTCCTCACCCACATCGAGGAATTGAAACAGTGACTTATATGTTAGCTGGAGATTTTGAACACAAAGATAGCACTGGTGGTGAAGGAAGAATGACAGCGGGTGATGTTCAATGGATGAAAACAGGAAGTGGAATTATTCATTCAGAAATGCCTGCAATGAAAGAAGGAAGACTTCATGGCTTTCAATTATGGATTAACATGCCGGCAAAATTAAAAATGAGTAAGCCCGAATACATTTATATTGATGCAGACAAAATGAGTGTTCATAGAGATGATGAAAAACAAGTAAAAGTTATTGCAGGTAAATTTAAAAACGCTGAAGGACCTGTAAAAAGTCATAATGTAGAACCAGTTTATTTAGATGTTGAGCTAAAAAAAGATAAAGAGTTTAATTTTAATATTCCATCAACTCACAATACATTTATTTATTTGATTAGTGGTGAAATAGAAATTGGTAGCAAAAAACATGATAATGTTAAGGATAGTACTCTTATATTATTAACAAAAGGCGAAGAGCTTAAAGTGAAAGCAAAAACAAATGCTAAATATCTTGTAATATCTGGAAAGCCAATAAATGAGGAAATTGCAAGAGGTGGGCCTTTTGTAATGAATACTAAAGCAGAAATCTTGCAAGCAGTTCAAGATTATCATAATGGTACGTTTGTAAAATAAATTATGAGAGCTGTAGAAATTAATAAAACTGGTGGACCTGAAGTTTTAGAAGTTAAGGATATTTCTTTAGATAAACCTGGTCCTGATCAAGTAACTATTGATCAAAAAGCAATTGGTCTTAACTATATTGATACTTACCATAGATCAGGTTTGTACCCTTTAAAACTACCGATTGGTTTAGGTTTAGAAGGTGCTGGAGTTATTACTGATGTTGGTGAGAACGTAAAAGACTTTAAAGTTGGTGATAAAATTTCTTACGCAGGTATTCCTTTAGGATCTTATTCTTCCCATAGAAATTACCCAACTAAGAATTTAGTAAAAGTACCAGATGGTATTGATCTTGAAATAGCAGCAACTTTAATGACAAAAGGATTAACAACTTTTTATCTTTTACACAAAACTTATCCGGTTAAATCAGGTGAAACAATATTATTTCACGCAGCGGCTGGTGGTGTTGGTCAAATTTTTGGACAATGGGCTAAAAGTTTAGGATGTACTGTCATAGGCACAGTCGGATCAGATGAAAAGGTGAACATAGCAAAAGAAAATGGTTACGATCATGTAATCAATTACAATAAAGAAAATTTTGCAAAAAAAGTTTTGGAAATTACAAATGGTATGGGGGTTCCTGTTGTCTACGATGGTGTTGGTAAAGATACACTAGATGGATCTATTGAATGTTTAGCAATAAGAGGAATGATGGTTTCTTTTGGAAATGCATCTGGTCCATTATCAGATATTAATGTACCAAAAGTTATTCAACCAAAAGGTCTTTACCTTGTAAGACCATCTATGCAACAATATCTTTCAACTAGAGAAGAATTAGATGAAGCTTCAAAAACAATGTTTGAAAAAATTAGTTCTGGTAAAGTAAAAATTAAAATTTTTAAAAAGTATAAATTAGAAGAAGTAGTTAAAGCACATCAAGACCTTGAAGGAAGAAAAATTTTAGGCCCAGCTATAATAATTCCTAATTAACATCAACATCCATATCAGACATATGCAATTTTAATGCATTTGTTGAAATCTGAATTTCTCTAATAAAAAAAATAATTGATATAATCATAGATAAACAACACGACCCAAAAATTACTCTCGCAACAAAAACCTCGTTTAAATAAAGTGCAAAGACAGTCATCATGTTAAAAAGAAAGCCAAATGAGGCAAATAAAATTGTCCATCTTAGAAGAGTTATCCTACCACTTAAATTAATAAACTGTTTTTTCCATTCTGGTGGAATATGTTTTTCATATACATGTTCATCATGAAGCTGTCGAATTAATATACTCAATGAATGAAATCTATTACTATAAACAGCCATCATCAAAGGAATTGCTGGAAACATCAATGCTGTGACTGTGTAATCTATATTCATACGAATCAATTTGATTATGAATCTAGCCTTTGTTATTTACAAGTAAATTATGAACCAACTAAACTTATTTATTGAACTAACGAGACTAAAAAAACCAATAGGTTTTATGTTGTTGTTTTGGCCCTGCATTTGGGGACTTACATTGGTTTATGATTTTAATTCCTCTTTAAGTGATTATTTTTTTTTTGGCTCACTTTTTTTAGCTGGTTCAATTTTAATGCGTTCAGCGGGTTGCATAGTTAATGATGTGGTTGATAAAAATTTTGATAAAAAAGTTGAACGTACAAAAAACAGACCAGTAGCTTCTGGAAAAGTATCTGTGAGACTTGCTTTAATTTACTCAATTTTATTATGTGGATTAGCTTTTCTAGTATTAATAAATTTTAATAAATTTACCATTTACATGGCGCTACTATCAATGCCATTGGCATTTACCTATCCTTTGATGAAAAGAATTACTTATTGGCCACAATTATTTTTAGGGATTACATTCAATTATGGTTTGGTGTTAGCTTGGATTTCAGTTTCAAATGAAATTTCATTAACTCCTCTTATTTTTTATGCAGGAGCCATATTTTGGACACTAGGCTACGACACAATATATGGGTTTCAAGATATTAAAGACGATGAAATTATAGGAGTTAAATCTACCTCTATAAAATTTAAAAATGATCCAAAAAGATTTTTAATGTTTTGTTACTTAATTTTTATCGGCTCATTAATTGTTGTAGGTATAATAATGAATTTTAAAATTTTTTATTTCTTTTTTTTAATAGTTCCACTTATCCTATTAATTAAAAATCAAATAATTGATTTAAAAATAACTAATACATTAAATTGTCTCAAAAAATTTAAAAGTAATAATTTGTTAGGGTTTTTAATTTTAGTAAATATTTTGATAGGAAAACTAATTTAATATAAATGAATAAATCAATTGCTTTTAAAAGATTGTATAAAGATTACACAAGTAAATTTATAAAAAATATTTTTTTTGCTACTATTCTCTCAGTGGTAGTCGCACTGAGTACATCGGCAACAGCTTGGTTGTTAGATCCCGCAATAGAAAAAATTTTTCTAAAAAAAAGCCAAACTTTAATATTTATTATTCCAATCGCTATAATTATTGCATTTAGTGCCAAAGGAATTTCTTTATATTTTGCAAAACTAATAATGATCAATGTATCTGAAGAGGTAAAAAAAATGCTTCAAATAGATATGCTTAAATCATTTATAAAAGCTGACACAGAAATAATTGAAAATAAACATTCAGGAAAATCCATCTCAAACATCAATTTTGATGTTGATCAAATTACAAAAATGCTTGCAGAGGCTTATTTAACAATTTTTAAAGATGGCTTAACTTTAATCGGTTTACTTGGTGTGATGTTTTTTCAAAATTGGAAGTTATCTTTAATTGCAATAATAATGATTCCTCTTGCATCTATTATAGCAAAGATTCTTGGAAAAAGAATGAGCAAAGTATCTACGGAGGCACAAGAGAGATCTGGTGATCTTAATAGGTATTTAATTGATTTGTTTAAAAATCACAAAATTATTAAAATTTTCCAAAGAGAAAAATTTGAAAACAATAGGTCAGAAAAGTTTGTTAATAATTTAAAAGAAAAGAATGCAAAAATTGCAGCAGTTTATATTAGATCAACTCCTGTAATGGAAATCCTTACAGGTGTGATGATTGCAGTATTAATTTTTTATTCGGGTAAACTTATTATTGGTGGTGAACTAGCTATAAATAAATTTTTTTCATTTTTAGCAGCAATGATGCTTGCTTACCAACCAGTTAAAACTCTTGCTAAAGTAAATATTGCTATAAATCAAGGACTAGCTGCTGCTGAAAGAATTATACCAGTTATCGACCTGAAAAATGAAATAAATATGAATGATAAAAGTGAAAATATTTCGGTCTCTAAAGGAAACATCATGTTCAAAAATATAAATTTTGCATATCAGTCAAATAAAGAGAAACAAGTTTTAAATAATATATCAGTTGAATTCAAAGGTGGTGAAATGACTGCTTTAGTTGGGCTAAGTGGTTCAGGAAAATCAACTTTGCTTAATTTGATACCAAGAATTTATGCTCCTAGAAGTGGTAGCATTGAATTAGATAATCAAGACATTTCAAGGATTAATTTAAATTCTTTAAGAAAAGAAATATCTATTGTAGATCAAAACACTACATTATTTGATGATACGGTATTCAATAATATAATTTATGCAAAACCAGATGCTGCTGCCGACGAAGTATACGAAGCGGCCGAGTCTGCAATGTGCAATGACTTCATAAATAATCTTGATAAAGGATTTGACACATTAATTGGCGA
The DNA here is from genome assembly GCA_902556065.1 of uncultured Pelagibacteraceae bacterium. Taxonomy (GTDB): domain Bacteria; phylum Pseudomonadota; class Alphaproteobacteria; order Pelagibacterales; family Pelagibacteraceae; genus Pelagibacter. The sequence goes on along the minus strand of CACDUV010000014.1, from coordinate 1,406 downwards.
AAATGGTGTGAAATTATCTGGTGGTGAAAAACAAAGATTGTCAATTGCAAGAGCATTTTTAAAAAAAAGTAGTATTATTTTACTTGATGAAGCTACATCATCATTAGACTCGGAGACAGAAGAAAAAATACAAAAGGCACTTGATCAACTAACACAAAATAAAACAACTGTAGTAATAGCCCATCGTTTATCAACAATTTTAAATAGTTATAAAATTCATGTTGTTGACAAAGGTAAAATTATAGATTCAGGAAAGCATGAAGAATTAATATTAAAATCTAGTGTATATAAAAACTTTTATGACAGACAAGTGAAAAAAAATTAATGTATTTTGTTTATAATCTTTTAACAAATATAATACTTTTATTATCCCCTATAATTTTGTTTTTAAGAATATTGAAGGGTAAAGAAGATACAAAAAGATTTAAAGAAAAATTTTGTTTATACAATAAAAAAAAATCTTTAAATACAATTTGGTTACATGCCGCAAGTGTTGGGGAGTTAATGAGTATAATCCCTGTAATAAAGAAAATTGAAAAATTAAAATCAATAAAACAAATAATTGTAACAACATCTACAATAAGTTCAGCAAAAGTATTTACTAACTTTAAATTCAAAAAAACAATTCATAAATTTTTTCCATTAGACACTTATTTCTTTTCAAACCGATTTATAAAAATTTGGAAACCTCAAATTGCTATATTTGTAGATTCTGAAATTTGGCCAAATATGTTTAAAAATTTAAATAAAAAAGAAATTCCAATAATTCTTATAAATGCGAGAATTACAAAAAAGAGCTTCAATCGTTGGATAATGGTGAGAAGCTTTGCTGAAGAAGTGTTTTCTAAAATTAGTTTAGCTTTACCGCAGAATTTAGAGACAAAGAGATACCTTAAAATGCTTGGTGTAAGAAAAATAGAATTTCCTGGAAATTTAAAATTTTACGGTGAAAAACAAAACATTAATGAAACAAATTCAAAATTGTACAAAAAACTCAAAAATTTTAAAATTTGGTGTGCAGGAAGTACTCATGCAAAAGAGGAGTTAATTGTTTCAAGTTTACATAAATCAATGAAAAAAAAACAAAAAAAACTTCTTACAGTTATTATTCCAAGACATGTTCATAGATCAAAAGAAATAATGGAAAAACTAAACAATATGGGTCTAAATGTATTTCTTCATTCATCTAAAAAAATTGTTCCATCTAATACAGATATATATTTAGTTAATACATTTGGCGAAACTTCAAAATTTTATAATCTATCCAATATATCTTTTTTAGGAGGATCGATTGTAAATCATGGGGGTCAAAATCCTTTAGAGGCTGTAAGATTAAGAAATTACATACTTAATGGACCCAATATAAAAAATTTTAAAGAGGTTTATAATTATCTTGAGAAAAATGG
>CACDUV010000013.1 GCA_902556065.1 uncultured Pelagibacteraceae bacterium | reverse complement strand
ACCTTCACCAGTTTCAGCAATTTGTTTCATAGCTTTTAACAAATCACTTTTACCTTCTTTAACAGGTATAAGATTTCTAAGCTCTCTTAATCTTCCTCGATATTGAAGTTCTAAATTTTTGTTATATCCAAAAAAATCTGGTGTACAGACAGCATCATATGCTTTTGCAATATTTTGTGTTTCGTCATTTAAGTAAGGAAAATTAAAATTGTTATCTTTAGAAAATTTAATCATATTTTCAAAAGAGTCTTCTGGATAATTCTCAGCATCATTTGCACAGATTGCTACAGAATTTATTCCAATTTTTTTTAATTCATTGCAATCTTCAACTATTTCTTTTGTAACTGCTTTTACATAAGGGCAATGATTACAAATAAACATTATCAAAGTTCCATTTTCTCCTTTGATATCATCTAATGAAAGAATTTTATTTTCTGTTGATTTTAATTCAAATGGAATAGCTTTTTGACCAAAATCACATATTGGAGTTTGTATTGGCATACTGTAAGAATATATAAATTATGTTTTATGATTTAAAAGATAAAAAACCAAAAAACTCTGGCGAAAATTGGGTAGCTCCTAATGCAACTATAATTGGAGATGTTACATTAGAGAAAAATACAAGCATTTGGTTCAATGCCGTTTTAAGAGGAGATATAGAAAATATTCATATTGGTGAAGGATCTAACATTCAAGATGGCAGTGTATTACACACAGACCCTGGCTGTCCATTAAGAGTAGGTAAAAACGTTACTGTAGGTCATTTAGTGATGCTTCATGGATGTACCATTGGAGATAATAGCTTGATAGGAATTGGTGCAGTAATTTTAAATAAAGCAAATATAGGAAAAAACTGCATCATTGGAGCAAAAGCACTAATAACCGAGAACAAAGTTATACCTGATAATTCTTTAGTGGTAGGTTCACCTGGGAAAATAATAAGAGAGGTGACTGAGGAAGAAAAAAAAGCAGTAGAAGAAAATACCAAACATTATCAAGATAACTGGAAGAAATATTCTATATCTATTTTTTAAAAGTTAAATTTATGAAGAGTAAATTTAAAATAGGGATTGATTACGGAGGTACTAAAATAGAGGGTATTCTTTTAGATCAGGATGGCAAACAGCTAGAAAGAAAAAGATATTCATATGAAAGAAATTATTTATCAGGAATTCAAACTGTAAAAAAGCTTGTAGATGAATTTGATAAAATTAGTGAAGAGTCATGTTCAGTTGGTATTGGAATACCTGGATTTTCCTCAAGGCAAACTGGAATAATTACTAACGCTAATTCTCTTTGGTTAAATGACAAACCTTTTAAAAAAGATTTAGAATTAACTTTAAAAAGGAAAGTAAGATTAATGAATGATGCAAATTGTTTTACATTGTCTGAAGCTGTAGATGGAGCTGGAAAAGATTATAAATCTATCTTTGGTATAATTATTGGTACAGGTTTTGGAGGTGGATTATCCTATAATAAATCAATTATTGAGGGATCAAATCAGATCGCAGGGGATTGGGGACATCAACCTTTGCCTTATCCAACTAAAGAAGAACAAGAAATAAAAATAAGTTGTCCTTCAAATAACTGTGGCAGACCTTTGTGTGCTGAACAATTTATGTCTGGTATTGGTTTTAAAGATAGGTTCAATCAAAAACATGACACTAATTTTACTTCAGAAGAAATTGTTAAACTTGATTTAGAAAACGATTCAAGAGCTAATTTAGAATTAGGTTTGTATGAAGATAGAATGGCAAGATTGATGGCAGTGATGATAGGAATTTTTGATCCAGATGCCATAATTCTTGGTGGAGGAATGTCAAATATTGATAGATTTTATAAAAATATTCCATCTTTGATACCTAAATATACTTTTTCAAATAAAGTAGAGACCAAAGTATTAAAAAATTTACATGGTGATTCAAGTGGAGTGAGAGGTGCAGCTTGGCTTTGGAATAATGAGTAGTATGATTAAAAAGGGGAGGTAATTATGACTTTAGGTTATGTAATAGAACAGTTAAAAATTACTCGAAATCAATTTTTTAATTATATTTAATTTAAATTAATGATTAGACACCCTCATCATTTTAAAATTGCCTTTGCTTTAGCTTTATCGGCTGGAGCGTGGGGAATTTATTGGTTACCACAAAGAATACTTGTTGAAGGTGGTCTTACAGGTGGATGGGGGACAATTGCCCAAATGATAATAGGATTTTTAATCTTATTACCAATAGCTTTTTGGAAATTAATTAAAAAAAAAGAAACTGGTTTTGGGTTACCGGTCACTGGTTTACTAGTTGGCGGTGGTTTCATTTGCTATGCTTTAAGTTTTCTTTTAACAGATGTTGTTCGAGCTTTAATATTATTTTATATGACTCCAATTTGGACAACAATATTTGAAATATTATTTTTAAAAAAAAGACCCGGTTTAGAAAGAGTACTTACTTTGGGATTAGCTCTTGGTGGTTTATGGATAGTTTTTAGTAAACAAACGATTGTACCTCTACCAGAAAATGCCGGAGATTGGTTAGCTTTAGTGGGTGGTGCAATATTTGCTGGAGGAATGATAAGACTTGAAATTGTTAAAACTGATGGCGTATTTCCAATTATATTTTCTTTTTTCTTCTATGGAGCTTTATTCAATATAGTTGCTGGATTTTTTTTAGTTGATTACCTTGGAGAAATTCCTGCTATTGAAGCATTTATTTCAATGTCTTCTTTTTTATTTGTAATATCTGTTTTTTATTTTATTCCTACAGCAATAGTAATACTCTGGGCTCCAAGTAAATTAGGCGCAGGTTTATGCTCAATTCTTTTTCTTGCAGAAATTGTTGTGGGAGTAATAAGCTCAGGTATACTTACAAACGAACCATTTGGTTGGAGAGAGATAGCGGGTAGCTCGTTGATAGTTTTAGGAGGAATTTTAGCAGTAGTACTTGCTCCTAAAGAAGAAAAATTGATAAATTCAAATACTACAAATTTTTAAAAAAACGATTTTTATATAGGAGGAAACAATGTCAGCAGCATATTTGATAGCACAATTAAAAGTAACAAATTCTGAAAATTATAAAGAGTACATCGAAAAGGTACCTGAAATTATTAAAAAATATGGAGGAGAGTATCTCGCAAGAGGAGGTGAGTATACAGTTGTTGAAGGTGAGGATAATTATCCAAGAATAATATTAATTAAATTTCCATCCTACGAAAAAGCTTTAGAATGGTACAATTCTGAAGAGTACAAGCCAATAAAACAAATAAGACTCGATAATTCTGAAGGGACAAATATAATTATTAAAGGCATATGAATAAAGTCATATTAATCTTTTCCTTGTTAATTTTATCAACAGCAATTGCAAAAAGTAATAATCATGAAATTACAAGAGAAGGATTTCTGTCTAAAGATTTTAAAATTAGAAAACTATCAACAATAGAAGATCCACAAAATAGAATTATTTTAATTAACAATCATGGACAAAATAGTTTGGATGGAAAACAAAAAGGTTGTACTTCTATTGATCAAATAAGAAATCGTGTATCTCTCATAGATGAAAAAGTAAAAGGTAAATCTATTGTCCTTTATAATCTATGTGCCGGTCACATCGAAGGAGATATGGGAATGAAATGGTGGATCTCTAAAAAACCATATGTTGGTAAGGCTAAACTTGACAAAAGAGTAGAGCAAAATCTTGAATTAGTTGAGAAGTTTGCATCTCTAGGAGTACCAAGGAAACAAATATTTGTTACAGGACATTCATGCGGAGGATTAACAACTTTGTTATTTTTCTCTCGTTATCCTGAAAAAGCTGGAGGTGGTATTGCATATGCTCCAGCCTGTTTTGGTAAAATAAGCAAAAAATATAAAGCAAAAAAAAATGGACCAGAAGTAGCATTAGCTAAATTTAAAAAAAGAAAGCCAGCACAATCTGATTTAAGAGATAAATTCAATAATGAAATTTTAACTCAACTAAAAACTCCACTGCTTGTATTCACGCATCCGAAGGATACTTATGAAGGTCTTACATCTGATTGGTTAGAAAATATTAATGGATTGAATAGAGTAATTATATCCGAAGATTATAAGATTAATGGAAAGAAATGTTTCAAAAAAGGTAAACTTGCAACCGATAAATTTCCTGTGAAGGATGGACATCAAATGGATCAAGCCACATGTTTCCAGGAGTATAACCCAGAGATTTTAAACTATATAAAGTCTAGGATATAAATTAATTAGTTTATGAAAAAAATATTTATAATTTTTATCGCTTTATTAATATCCCTGAATACTGCAGTAGCTAATGAAAAATTTGAGTTTAGATACAATGTTCATGACAATTTACCAAAAAAATGGGTGACTGAATTCAATAATATAATGGATGTTTTGCAAGAAGTTCTACCTATTCAGGATAATATGAATGATTATCTCAAAAGTTCAGGAATGGATATCTATGCTTGGAAAAGTACAAAAAATCCTTTTCCAAAAGTTAAGAAAAATATGAAAGGTTCATGTATTTGCGGTGATGGTTCAACTAGATGGATGCAATTAGAAATACCAAGTGAAGAATTAGCAAAAAAATATATACACCGTTATTCTGTAATTGCTCATGAATATTTTCATGTTTATCAAATAACACTCTCAGAAAATAAACTATCAGATAGAGACTCACCAAAATGGTTAACTGAGGGAGGAGCAAAAGTTTTTGAAGAAATGTATGTAAATCAATATTATGGAAAAGACAGCTTAAAAAATGATCTTAAAAGAACTGAAATGTGGAGTAAAAAGGTTTTAAAAAAACCTAGCCTTTACGAAAAACACAAAACATCAAATAAACGAGGAATGGATGACAATTATACAGGTTCTGCCTTCATGGTGCTAGTATTAGTAAATGAACTAGAGAAAAATAATATTTCTGAACAACAAGCTTTTCAATTAGTTTTTAGTGATTTTTGGATTGAGAGAGCAAAGCACAGAAAATGGGAAAAAGCATTTGAGAAGACTTTTGAAATGAGTACTGAAGAATTTTATGAAAAATTAGGTAAATATAAAAGAGGTCGATTAAAAAAAATATTACCGAGTAAAAACTTAAAAATTCAAGATATTTTTAGTTAAAGTTAGTTAATGAAAAAAATATTTATAATTTTAATAATTTCTTTAATTTCTCAATTATCTCAAGCAAACGAAAGATTTATACCACTTGAATTATTCACTGGTGGAGAAATACGTGAAGATTCTGAAATTAAATTTACAAAAGCTAATTTGGTCTTTGGAGAAAAGAAAAGAAAAAAAATAGTAGGTCCTGAAGATTGGAAAAATCCTCAAACTGGAAAATTAATAAAAGTTTATAAAAGAACAAGAAAAGGTCAAAGTGGAGTAAAAACCCAACTTTTTACTGTTACTAATGATGGACAATGTATTGGAAGAGTTTGGGATAGTAGGCGTGGCGGAAGAATAATTGTAAATGGATGTAAATTTCCTTTAGGTGTTTGGAAAGAAGGTGAAAAAAGAACATTTACCGGATCTTCTGGAGGAAAGACAAGAAAAATTGAATTAACTATTTTAAAGCTTGGAAAAAAACAAAAAGATAAAATAAAATTCAATTGGAAACTTTACGATGGAGCTGGAAAATTAATGGATGATAATGATTATACATTTTCAGCTGGCAGAGCAATGACAAAGCTTAATGATAAAAAATTATCAAAATGAAAAAAATAGTTAGTTATTTAATTAAATAAGAGATCGTTAATCGAATAAACTATCAACCCAATTATAGCTATTAGTAAAATTAAAAAAGATAATTGTCCACTTAACTTTGATTTAATTTTTGTTTTACCCTCTTTAAATTTTTTAAAGTGAATGCTGCCAAATCTCATTACAGCTAAACCTAAAATAATAAGAAATGCTGTAAATATATACCCAGTAACCATCTATGGAACTAACCAAGTATCTTTATTATTTTCCAAATTAAACTTTGCTCTTCGATGACCTTTAGCTGCTAAATAAAGCCATTCTATGGATTTAATTTTACACTGAATAACAGTGAAGTTTTTATAACCTTCTTCACTTTGTTCTTTTGTATAATCAAAATTATCTAATTCTGGTCTAAGTCCAGAGGTTGGTAGATCTGATTCAGTTCCAGGTCCATTATCAACTAAATAACATTTTCTACTAATATGTTGCGTTTTAGACCAAGATTCTTTTGTTACTTCATTATTATGATTAATTATGCATTCCACTTTTAATCTAACCTGTATTTTTTCATCTTTATCATAAAACAACATTGCAGCATTTTTATTTGCTTTTAGTTTTTCGATTTTATCTGATCTTATGTCACTATGATATTGTACTAAGTTATTTGATTGATCAGATTTTCTTAGCACAACAATTCTTCCATCTAAGTCAGATTGATCGCCACAAATAAATACAGGTATTCTAAAAGGTGAACTTCTATCTTTAACAGCATTATCTAACATTGACCAAATTTTCTTTTTGATCTCCGTAAAGTCCTCGTAATAAGGAACTGTATCCGTCACAAATATTATTTTTTCTTCTTTAATCTCGCAATTAAGCCTGAGCTATCCCAACGATTTCCACCCATCTTTTGAACCTCAGCATAATAGCCATCGATAATTTCAGTTATTGGAACTGGTGAACCATTTCTTTTTGCTTCCTCAATTACAATTGCTAAATCTTTTCTCATCCAATCTATTGCAAAACCATAATCAAATTTATCATCCGTCATAGTTCGATATCTATTTTCCATTTGCCATGATTGAGCTGCACCTTTAGATATTGTTTCCATAACTTTATCCATATCTAATCCTGCATTTATTCCAAAGTTAATTGCCTCAGATAAACCTTGTACTGTTCCAGCAATACACATTTGATTCATCATTTTTGTAAGTTGTCCGCTACCACATGGACCAATTAGCTTTACTTTTTTGCTATAACAATCAATTACAGGCTCAGCCTTTTTAAATACTTCTTCATCACCGCCCACCATAACTGTTAGTATTCCGCCCTCAGCACCAGCTTGTCCTCCAGAAATAGGTGCATCTAAAAAACTAAATCCTTTATCGTTTGCCTCTTTGTTTAATTGTCTAGAAACCTCAGCAGATACAGTTGAGTTATCAATAAAAATTGATCCAGCTTTTGCTGTTTTGAATAATCCGTTTTCACCTGTTGCTACTTCTCTTAAATCATTGTCATTACCAACACATGTAAAAATAAAATCTGCACCTTCTGCTGCTTGAGCAGGAGTATCTGCCATTTTACCTTTATATTCGCTAATCCATTTTTCAGCTTTAGATTTTGTTCTATTAAAAACAGTTACATTGTGTCCGGCTTTTGATATATAACCAGCCATTGGGTAGCCCATAACCCCAAGACCTATGAAAGCAACATTACAAGTCATAATTTTTTTCTATGTTTAAAAGTTTAAGTTTAAAAGTAATTGTATTTGGTTTTATTTTTACATTTTTTTCTAGTTTTGGACAGAGTTTTTTTCTTGGACTTTTTAATTCTAGCATAAGAGATACCTTATCTATTACTCATGGACAATTTGGCTCAATTTTTGCTTCTGCCACATTACTTAGTAGTATTCTTTTTATATGGTTAGGAAAAAAAATTGATGATGTAAATGTATTCAAATTTTCTTTATTTGTAATTCCACTTTTAGCTTTTGCATGTTTTTTCTTTTCTAAAATATATTCAATACCAATTTTGTTTGTAGCAATATTTTTAATGAGATTTTCAGGTCAAGGAATGATGTCTCATACTGCAAGCACTACAATTTCAAGATACTTTACAAAATCAAGAGGAAAAGCTCTTAGTGCATGTTGGTTTGGATTGTCTTGTGGTGAATTTATTTTACCTGTTTTGACTGTTTATTTATTAACTTTATACACTTGGCAAAATATTTGGGTAACAATTTCAATTATTGTGATCTTACTTTTGCCAATAGCTTCCTATTTTTTAATTAAAAACTTAAGTTTAGAATCAAGAGAAACAGACAATAACCAAAAGCAAGTAGATAAAAATATTAAGCAATGGACAAGACTAGAAGTTTTAAAAGATTATAGATTTTATATAATTAGTTCAAACATGCTTGCTATGCCTTGGATTGCAACAGGAGTTTTTGTTTATCAGTCGTATGTGACCAGCTCAAAAGGTTGGGGTGAATTTACTATTGCTCAATCATTCATGGCTTATTCCATTTTCACAGTTTCAACATTGTTATTAGCAGGTCCATTGATAGATAAATTTAGTAGTAGAAAACTATTAATTTATATGAATATTCCATTGTTAATTTCTACATTTGTAATTATTTTATTTGATTCATCTGTTACAGCATTTGTGTTTCTAGGATTGATTGGAATCTCTAATGGCTTTGCTAATGTATTAGGTTCAGCTACTTGGGCTGAAATTTATGGAGTGAAACATATTGGATCAATTAAAGCATTAACTACTGCGTTAATGGTATTTTCTACAGCATTTGGAACGGCTTTATTTGGAGTTTTGATTGACATTGGTTTTTCAATTGAAAAAATTGCCGTTGTTTCTGCGATTTATATATTCTTGTCTTTAGCTCTGTTGTTTTTAACAAGAAAGAAGCTAAATCCTACCTATATTTAGAAAACGCTTGATTTTTTTGAGCCTCAGGTATAAACAATCGGCCATGGCTAGAGTTACCGTTGAAGACTGTATAGATAAAGTAGAAAGTCCTTACGAATTAGTTTTAGTAGCTAAAGAAAGAGCTACTCAACTCAATGCTGGTTTAGAACCAACAATTGATAGGGACAATGATAAAAATACAGTGATATCTTTAAGAGAAATTGCTGAAGAAAAAATTAAAGTATCAGATTTAACTGAAAGCGCTGTTTATAAACTTAGAAAACATGTTGAACAAGTTGATGAAGGTGTCGAAGATGATGAAGATATAGGAGATGATTTTGAAAACCTTTATAAAGGTGAGATTTCAAAAAGTGGAACTCCAATTTTACCATCTAAAAGAGCTAGAAAAACTCCAGAAAAAATACAAGTATCTAAAGAAGATTTAGCTGAATTGTCTGAAACGGCTGCACCTGATATTGATTCCTCAGTTGGTCAAGAAACTATGAATGAACAGGGTGAGGTATCACTAGATGAAGTTTCAGAGTCTGAAAATCAAGAATCAGAAGTTACTTCAGAAGATCCAGAAGCTTCAAACTCATAAAAAAATAATATAAAGTCTTAGTTTATGAAGAGGTTAGTATCAGTTGCTCCTATGATGGACTGTACAGATCGTCATGAAAGATATTTTTTGAGATTAATATCTAAAAATATACTTCTTTATACAGAAATGGTTGTTGATGAAGCAATTAATAGAGGTGACAAAAATAAATTACTAAAATTTAACATTAATGAAAAACCAGTAGCTCTTCAATTAGGTGGATCTTCACCCAAGTTACTTGCTGAGGCAACAAAAGTTGGAGAAGACTTTGGTTACGATGAGATTAATTTAAATTTAGGATGTCCAAGTAGAAAAGTAGAAAAAAATCGATTTGGTGCTTGTTTAATGAAAGAACCTAATTTAGTTGCAGATTGTTTAACTGAAATGAAATCAAAAAGCAATTTACCTGTAACCATAAAAACTAGAATTGGATATGATAATGTTGAAGATTATGAAAACTTACACAGTTTTATATCCACACTTAAATCTACAGGTGTTAAAACTTTTATTATCCATGCAAGAAAAGCCATGTTAGGTAAGTTTACACCTAAACAAAACTTAAACATTCCTCCTTTGAAATATGAGTTTGTTTATAAGTTAAAAGAAGATTTTCCAAATGAAGAAATAATAATTAATGGAGGAATAACCTCTGTTGATCAAATTAAACCTCATTTAGAAAAAACAGATGGAGTTATGATTGGAAGAGCTGCTTATCATACACCTTATTTGTTAGCAGATATTGAGAGAGAAATTTTTAATAATGAGGATGTTCCTACTAGGCAGGATGTTATTGAACAATTAATTCCTTATGTAAAAGACGAGTTGACAAAAGGAACTAGATTAAATCAAATCATGAGACATACATTAGGTTTGTTTCATGGCCAATCTGGTGCCAGCCATTGGAAAAGATATTTAAGTGAAAATATGTGCGTAAGAGATGCAGATGTAAAAAAAATTGATCACATAATGGATAAAATTAAATACAACAATTTTGATGTGAGAGAAGGTCAATCTGCTTAATTTAATATTAGTAAATGAGTATATTTATATAATTTTATTAATGGCTTTAACTGCAATTCCAGTTGGATTTGTAGCTGGTCTTTTTGGTATCGGCGGAGGTTTAATAACAGTCCCTTTTCTTTATTTTATATTTGGCGAACTTGGAATTAATCAAGCATATATAATGCACCTGGCGGTAGGAACTTCATTTGCAATAATAATACCAACTTCAATAGTTTCAGTTTTAACTCATCATAAATTTCAAGCAGTAGATTTTGAAATTGTTAAAAATTATGGAATATTTGTTATAGCCGGTGTTATTCTAGGAACCATCTTTGCTGCTTCATTAAACACTAAAGCTTTAGTTCTTTTTTTTTCAGTAGTTATATTAATTTTAGGAATTTATTTACTTTTATTAAAGGAAAAAGAAAAAAGTATAGTTATTAATATGAAGTTACATATAAAAATTATTTTAGGAACTATTGTTGGTTTTATATCTGCATTAATGGGTATAGGCGGTGCAGTTATGAATGTTCCTATCCTTAAATTTTTTGGATACTCTATTAACAAAGCAATAGGTAGTGCAGCAGCAATTGGTTTTTTGATAGCATTGTTTGGTGCAATAGGATTTTTAACCTCAGGTAGTTATTTAAAAACAGATCTTCCTTTAAGTTTTGGGTTTATTAATATTCCTGCATTTTTAATTTTTATTCCAATTACGACATTTATGGCAAGGATAGGGGCAAAGACAGTTCATGCGATTGATAAAAATAAAATTAGCAAATTTTTTGGATTATTTTTATTGTTAGTCGCATTTAAATTCTTTTATGAATATTTAAAAATCTAGTTATGTCTTTTAAAATTGACAAAAAATTTTTGAAATCCTCATTTTACATATGTGACTTAAAATTATGTACTTTGAGACTACATAATAACTCTAAATTTCCTTGGATTATTCTTATCCCTAAAAGAAAAAGCAAAACAGAAATAAGCGAGTTAAATTCTAAAGATCAAATATTATTGATGAAAGAAATTGTCTATATCAGTAAATTAATTAAAAAATTATTTAAAATCTCAAAACTTAATGTAGAAAAAATTGGAAATATTGTTCCTCAATTACATATTCATATTATTGCAAGATTTAAAAAAGATGCATCCTGGCCATTATCAGTATGGGTAATTAAGGGAAAATCTTATGATGAAAAATTAGCCGATAGTTTGATTGAAAAAATAAGATTGTACGTAAAAAAAAAGAGGTGACTTCAGTCTCCCTCCATCACCTCGTAAACTTTTATAGCTGATTCTTTCCTAATAATTGAACACGTAATAATTGTATTTATAATTGTTATTTCCATATAATGTACTATTAAAAAAATTCTATGATTGATCAAAAATTACTAACTATAATAGTACCTGTTTATAATGAGGAAAGGACAATCAAAAATGTTTTACTTAGTCTTGCAAAATTGAGACAAACAATTGATTCAATTGAAATAATAGTTGTAAATGATGGATCAAAAGATGACACATTAAAAATTCTTCATGAAAATACTAATAATTATGATGTTTTAATTAACAATTTGCAAAATAAAGGCAAAGGAAACGCAGTAAAAAGTGCTTTAGAAAAAGCTAATGGTAAATATGTTACATTTCAAGATGCAGATTTAGAATATGACCCTCAAGATTTTAATAAATTTGTTAATTTAATTAATAACTTTTCTCCTGATTTAATTATTGGATCAAGATTTAACTATGCTGATTACACAAGGTCGCATCATTTTTTTAACAAAATAGGAAATATGTGTATAACTTTTATTTTTAATTTATTTTACCAAACAACTTTTACAGATGTTTATTCTTGTTATGCTTGCTTTAAAAGAGAACTTCTCGATCACAATAATCTAAAATCAAATGGTTTTGAACAACATGCTGAAATTTTATGTAAAGTTGTAAAAAAAGGAAAAACATTTTATGAAGTTCCTATAAATTACAATGGAAGAACACACGATGAAGGAAAAAAAATTAGATTCTATCATATATTTTCTGTTTTTTATCAAATAGTAGTTAGAAGATTTATTTAATTTATGAAAAAAATAGTTATATTGGGAGCATTAGGTTATCTTGGTACAGAACTCTCAAGAATATATTCAGGTGAAAGCTGGAAACATAAAATCATAGCTATTGATAATAGATTTATTTCCGAGAGAATAAATCAATTAAAGAAATGGAACATACAGTTTTTTCAAGGTCATATTCTTGATAATGATTTTTTGAAAAAGCACTTAAAAGATGCTGATGTGGTTCATCACCTCGCTGGAGTAACTGATGTTGCTTATGTAAAAACTGAGGCCAATTCAGAACTTGATGAAAGGATTAGATCTATAGCTATTGAAGGAACTAATAATGTTATAAATTCGATATCTAAAAAATGTAAATTAATATTTCCCTCAACACATGTAGTTTTTGAAGGTCTTAAAAAAGCCAAAAGAAACATTAGAGAGGATGAAAAAACTAAACCTGTTTTAATGTATGCAAAAAGCAAAAGTCAAAATGAAGTTGACATAAAAAAAAATCATAAAAATTATGTAATCTTACGTCTTGGTTCAGTTTATGGATATTCTCTTGATACAATGAGAATAAATATTATGCCTAATTTATTTTCAAAAATTACGTCTCAAGATGGTGTAATAAAATTATTTTCCGGAGGAAAACAGTTAAAAAGCTTAGTTTCCATCATTGACGTTGTAAGATGCATGAAGTTTGTTGAAGAAAATAAAGAAATTAAAAATGAAACTTTTCATTTAGTTAAAGAGCAAACAACGGTAAAAAAAGTAGCTGAACTTTGTAAAAAAATTAATCCAAAGATAAAATTAATTGTTACTAGAGATGCAACTCCAAATTTAGGATATACTTTATCTAATAAAAAGCTTTTAAAAACAGGTTTTAAATTTCTATATAATTTAGAAAACTCAGTAAAAGAAATGGTTCAAAATTGGAAATTTGTTAAAAATGAAAATAATTTGGAACATATTTTTAAAGGTCAAAATGAATATATCGATATAAGGGGCAAAATAAGTAATTACGAACTTCCAGAACCAATTAATTTAATAGGTTATATTGAATCAAAAAAAGGGACAGTTAGAGCAAATCATTTTCATCCAGTGCAAGAACAAAAATGTCTTTTAGTTAAAGGACAATTTATAAGTTTATATAAGGATTTAATTTTCAAAAAATCGGAGATAGTTACACATGTTGTAAATGAAGGTGACTTAATAGTTACAAAACCAAATGTAGCACATGCAATGGTCTTTACTAAAGATTCAGTTTTTTTAAATTTAGTTAGAGGAGAGAGAGAGCATAAAAATTACGGTATCACTCATACCATGCCGTATCAACTGGTTGATAATGATATAAGAAAAAATTTATTGTATTCATATAAATTTGATTGCAGATGTTGCGGCAGTAAAAATTTGAAAAGAATACTTTCATTAGGCTTTCAACCCTTAGCTAACAACTTGATTAAAAATAAAAAAACAAAATTTGATAAATATCCTTTAGAATTAAATTTCTGTCCAGTTTGTTATAATGTTCAATTGTCAGTATCAGTAAATCCTAAGAAAATGTTTAGTAACTATTATTATTTATCTTCTACATCAAAATCTTTCAGATCACATTTTGAACAAGCAGCAAAAAAATATGTTAAAGAATTTAAATTAAACAAAAAATCTCAAATAATTGATATTGGTTGTAACGACGGAGTAGGCTTATTACCATTTAAGGAATTAGGAATAAAAAAATTATTAGGTGTAGAACCTGCAAAAAATTTATGTAAGATTTCTAATAAAAAAGGTATTGAAACTCTTAATGATTTTTTAAACTTTGAATCTTTAAAGAAAATCAAACATAAAGCAGATTTAATTCTTGCTTCAAATGTATTTGCTCATTCAGATAATTTAAAAGAGATGGGTGAATGTATATTGAAACTTTTGTCTAAAAATGGAACTGCGATTATTGAGGTTCAATATTTATTGAGAACTTTGAAAGATTTAACTTTTGATAACATTTATCATGAACACTATAATTATTGGTCATTGACTAGTATAAAAAATTTCTTTGATAATTTAGGTGGTAAAATTTATAAAGCTGAAGAGATTGATACTCATGGAGGTTCTCTAAGAATATATGTATCTAAAAACTTAAATAAAAAATTAGAAAAAAGTGTTACAAAATTTTTAAGAATTGAAGAGAATTATGGGATTAAGAAATTTTCAACTTATAAAATTTTTGCAAACAAAATATTAAAAATAAAGAAAAACGTTATAAAAAATGTTAAAATTCTAAAAAATAGATCAAATAGCATCATTGGCTACGGAGCTCCAGCTAAAGCAACAACTGCATTAAATTTTTTTGGTATTTCTGAAGAAATTGACTTTATAATAGAAGATAATGAGTTGAAGCATAATAAATATGTTCCTGGAGTTAATATTCCAATATATTCAAAAAATAAGCTTAAAAATAATAAAAGCCCAATCCTTGTATTCGCTTGGAACTTTTTCAGAGAAATAAAAAGAAATAACAAAAACTTAACAAATAAGTTTATCAATATAAAATCTTTAGAAAATTGATTGTTTAATTTAAATTTTTCAACTATATTTTTTGGTCATACTCACCAATTTTATTGGTTTTTTGAAGCAAATCGTCAATAAATTCAAAGATTTTTTTCTTTCTTTCATCAGATGTAGGACTTTCAGTAACTATAACCAAAGAAGGTTTATTTGAAGACGCTCTTATTAATCCCCACGATCCATCTTCAAATGAAAATCTCACTCCGTTAACCGTTAGAATTTCTGTTATTACTTGTCCGTCAATTTTCTCACCAGCTTGTTTAATTCTTTCAAAATCTTTAACTATTTGTTCAACAACAATATATTTTTCTTCATCTTTACAGAAAGGAGCCATAGTTGGTGTTTGAAATGTATTTGGTAAATCATTAATTATCTCACTCATTTTCTTATTTTCATTATTTAACAAATGACAAACATGAATTGCTGAATGAATTCCATCATCATAACCATAACCCAAAGGTTGATTAAAGAAAAAATGCCCACTTTTTTCAAATCCTGCTAATGCTTGTTCAGTGTTCACTTTCCGTTTAATGTGGGAATGACCTGTTTTCCAATAAATTGTTTCACAATTGTTTTCTAATAAGATTTTATCTTTTGAGAACAAACCTGTTGATTTTACGTCTACTACAAATTTAGAATTTTTATGTTTGTTTGATAAATTTCTAGCTATCAAAAGACCTACTTTATCTGAAAAAATTTCGTTTCCTTCATTGTCAATTACCCCGACTCTATCTCCATCACCATCAAATCCAAAACCTATATCTGCATTATTCTTCCTGACCACTTTGGCAATTTCGTGAAGCATTTCCAAATCTTCGGGGTTTGGATTATATTTTGGAAAATTCCAATCCAAGTTACAATCTAACTCAATTACCTCACAACCAATTCCTCTTAATATATCTGGAGCAAAAACTCCCGCAGTACCATTACCACAGGCAACTACAGCTTTAATTTTTTTGGTTACTTTGTTTTTGTCAATCAAATCATCCTTATAAATTTTGTCAAAATTATTTATTTGTTTTTCGTTTCCTTCTCCTTTAGAAAATTTTTGATTTAATGTAATTTCTTTTAATTCTTTCATTTCTTCAGGTGCGTGAGTTAATCCTTTTTTGATACCCATTTTTACACCTGTCCAACCATTTTCATTATGACTTGCTGTAACAATAGCAACCGCATCTGTGTCTAAATTAAATTGTGCAAAATAAACCATTGGAGATAAGGATAGACCCACATCTTCAATATTGCATCCAGTAGAAATTAATCCTTTTTTAAGAGCAGCTTTTATTTCTTCGCTATATGACCGGTAATCATGTCCAACGATGATTCTTGGATTTTCTTTTTTGGTATGAATTTTAATTTGTGTTCCAAGTCCTTTACCAAGATTCTCTATGCCAGCTAAATTTATGTCTTTCTCATACAACCAACGGGCGTCATATTCTCTAAATCCGTATGGGTCTATTTTTATGTTTTGATTCATTAGGTATTTACTTAACCTTTTTATGTTAATTTCTTCGAAAAAATTTATTTTTTTTGTTGATTATCATATTGTCGCGTTCTATAAATGTTCTGTTGTTATAATGTTTATATAGTATATTTACATCCAACGCCTACAACATATAGTTGTTTTCGTATTAATAACAAAATATATTAAATTTTTATGAATAAGATTCTTTCTCAGGCCCTCAAAAAAGCTGTCTCTGAATACAGCCCTGAAGTTAAAGAAGTTTCTAAAATAAATAAACCAGATCTTTTCTCATTAAATAATGAAACAGAACTATTTCAAAATGACAAAGGCATCATAATTAAAATTGATCGATCGAAAGATGCAAATCTTACAGACTTTGGTAAAGCAACTTTAAAAGACAGATATTTAGGTTTAAACGAATCTTATCAAGATTTATTTGCAAGAGTAGCAAGCACATATGCAGATGATAATTTGCATGCTCAAAGAATTTATAATTACATAAGCAACCTTTGGTTCATGCCAGCAACACCAGTTTTGTCAAATGGTGGTACAAAAAGAGGATTACCAATTTCTTGTTTTTTAAATGAAGCATCTGATAGCTTAGGAGGCATTCTTGATTTATGGAGTGAGAATGTTTGGTTAGCAGCGAAGGGTGGAGGAATTGGAAGTTACTGGGGTAACTTAAGATCTATTGGCGAAAAAATAGGAAGAGTTGGAAAGACTTCTGGAATAATTCCTTTTATAAAAGTTATGGATTCTTTAACAATGGCAATCAGTCAAGGGTCATTAAGAAGAGGTTCTGCAGCATGTTATCTTCCAATAGATCATCCTGAGATAGAAGAGTTTATTGAAATGAGAAGACCAACAGGTGGTGATCCAAATAGAAAAGCATTAAATCTTCATCATGGTGTTTTAGTTTCTGATGCATTTATGAGAGCTGTAGAAACAGATGAACAATGGGCTTTAAAAAGTCCTGCAGATGGATCTATACAACAAACTATTTCAGCAAGAAATTTATGGATTAGATTATTAACTGCAAGAATAGAAACAGGAGAGCCATATATTATTTATATTGATACTGTTAATAGACAAATTCCACAGCATCACAAGTTAGCAAACCTTACAGTTAAAACTTCCAACTTGTGTAGTGAAATAACCTTACCAACAGGAATTGATAAAGATGGAAGAGACAGAACTGCAGTATGTTGTTTATCTTCTTTAAATTTAGAAAAATATGATGAATGGAAAGATGATCCAGACATGATTAATGATGTAATGAGATTTTTAGATAACGTTTTATCTGATTTTATTAACAAAGCTCCTGACCAGTTTAAAGATGCAAAATATTCAGCAGAAAGAGAAAGAAGTGTTGGTTTGGGTGTAATGGGCTTTCACTCTTTCTTACAAAAAAATAGAATTCCACTTGAGTCAGTAATGGCAAAATCATGGAATAAAAAAATATTTAAAAATATTGATGAAAAAGTAAATCAGGCATCTAAAGATTTAGCTAAAGAGAGAGGTGCCTGTCCAGATGCAGCTGAGTATGGTTATCAGGAGAGATTTTCCAATAAAACCGCTATTGCACCAACAGCATCAATTTCAATTATTTGTGGTGGAGCATCTCCAGGAGTAGAACCTATTGCAGCAAACAGTTATACTCACAAAACTTTGTCAGGATCTTTCAATGTTAGAAATAGATATTTAGAAGAAATATTACAAAATCACGGTAAAAACGATGACGAAACATGGTCTACAATCACTACTAATCAAGGATCTGTTAGTCATCTAGATTTCTTAACTGATTTAGAAAAAGATGTATTTAAAACTGCTTTTGAACTTAACCAAAATTGGATAATTGAATTAAGTGGGGATAGAACACCTTATATTTCCCAAGCTCAATCAGTGAATTTATTTTTACCAGCAGATGTTCATAAAAAGGAGTTACATAAAATTCATTTTGATGCATGGAAGAAAGGCTTAAAGAGCCTTTATTACTGTAGATCAAAATCAATTCAAAGAGCTGAAAATATCAATGATGCTAAATCAACTGATATCACAGCAAATGTTTATAAATCTAAAAATCAACAATCTAACGAGCAGCCAGAGTACGAGGAGTGTTTATCATGTCAGTAGCAGAAAAAATTAATAAAGAGATTATTCAACCAAAAAAAATGGGTTTATTAGTAGAGAACCCAGTGTATAAACCTTTTAGATATCCATGGTGTTATGATGCATGGCTAACTCAGCAAAGAATTCATTGGTTGCCAGAAGAAGTCCCTTTAGGAGATGATGTTAGAGATTGGCAAAAAAATTTGTCTCAACCAGAAAAAAATTTATTAACTCAAATCTTTAGATTTTTCACTCAAGCAGATGTAGAGGTTAATAATTGTTATTTAAGACATTACACAACTGTATTTAAACCAACAGAAGTATTAATGATGATGACAGCATTTGCTGCAATGGAAACAGTTCATGTAGCGGCATACTCTCATCTCCTTGATACGATTGGTATGCCTGAATCAGAATACTCGGCTTTCATGAAATACAAAGAGATGAAAGACAAGTATGATTATATGCAGGGTTTCAATGTAAATTCTAAAGAGGATATTGCAAAAACAGTTGCAGTGTTTAGCGCGTTCACCGAAGGATTACAGTTATTTGCAAGTTTTGCTATTTTATTAAATTTTCCAAGACACAATAAAATGAAAGGAATGGGACAGATAGTTACTTGGTCTGTGAGAGATGAAACACTTCATTGCAATTCTATGATTAGAATTTTTAAGGAATTTATAAAAGAAAATCCTGAAATATGGACACCTAAACTAAAAAAAGAACTTTATGAAGCTTGTAGAATAATTGTTGAGCATGAAGATGCTTTTATTGATTTAGCTTTTGAAATGGGTCCAATGGAAGGTTTGACTGCTCAAGAAGTTAAAGATTACATTAGGTTCATTGCGAATAGACGACTTATCCAATTAGGATTAGAACCAATTTATGATGTTCAAAAAAATCCACTAACTTGGTTGGATACAATGCTTAACGCAGTTGAGCATATGAATTTCTTCGAAGGTAGAGCGACTGAATATTCTAAAGCATCTACACAAGGAACTTGGGCAGAAGCGTTTAGTTAAAATTATAATTATAAATGTTAAGGGATTTCGGGCTTGTAGTTCTGGGAGCTCATTCCGGCATTCATTTAAAAAAATTAATTTCTAGATATGATAATAAAAATATTTTACTAGTTGAACCCGTTCCATATAATTATTTAGAATTAGAGAGTGTTTATGGAAAAAGTGAAAATATATTTATATCCAGAAATGGAGTAATAGATCAAAACAAAATTGATAGTTTTTATTTTGTTAAAAAAGATTCCATACCTTTATTAGGAAAACATTGGGCAAGTCAAATTGGTTCTTTTAATAAAAATCATATTTTAAATCATAAAAATAAAAGATTTAAGATAGAAGATAGTGATATTGATAAGATAGATATTAAGTTCGTCACTTTTAACGATCTTATTAAAGAATATTCAATTGGATCAATAGAAATGCTCCAAATTGATACTGAGGGAGCTGAATATAAAATAATGAAATCAATAAATTATGATCAATTAAGTATTAATCAAATATTATTTGAGTCAAAACATTTTGATGGAACTTTTAAGGAAAGTGAGAGGTTAGACGAGATCAAAAAGCTTTTAACTTCAAAAAACTACAAACTCAGAAAACAAGATAAAGAAAATATTTTAGCAGTTAAATAATTTATCTGTAATTTAATTCCATTACTTTTCGGTGCTTACTACCTTTATATTTAGCAAGTGGTCGAATGAGTTTGTTGGCAGCATGTTGTTCCATAATATGAGCTGACCAACCTGTTATTCTAGAAATTACAAATATTGGGGTAAAAAAATCAGTTTCAAAACCCATTAAATGATAAGTAGGCCCTGTTGGATAATCTACGTTAGGGTAGATATTCTTCTTCTTAATCATCACTTTTTCAACGATGTCATAGATTTTTTCAAATTTTTTATCTTTCTTGAGTTTGGCCACTTTACCAAAGTATTTTCTCATAGTTGGAACTCTAGAATCTCCTGATTTATAAACTCTATGTCCAAATCCCATGACCACCTCTTTGTTTTTAAGTGCATTGTTAATCCATTTTAGAGCATTTTCTGGTTTTTTAATTTTATTCATCATATGCATTACTTCTTCATTAGCCCCACCATGAAGAGGGCCTTTTAAACTAGCGATTGCACCAGTTATTGCACCATGAATGTCAGACAAACTACTCGTAATTGTTCTAGCGGTAAAAGTTGAAACATTAAAACTATGCTCAGCGTATAAAATTAAAGATACATCAAAAGCTTTTACAATTTCTTTTTGAGGAACTTTGCCAAAACACATATAGAAAAAGTTTTCAGCAAAAGTTAAATTCTTCTTTGGTTTGATTATTTTTTTTCCCTTTCTAATTCTATAAAAAGCTGCCAATGCAGTAGGAGTTTTAGCAAATATTCTTAATGCTTTTCTCATATTTGCTTCAATAGAGGAATCTGTAGTTTCTTTATCTTCTAATCCCATCACGCTAACAGCAGTTCTCGCAACATCCATTGGATGGGACCTTTTTGGCATATGTTTTATAATTTCATATAAATTTTTTGTTAATTCTCTGTTGTTTCTCTCTTCTTTTTCAAAGTTTTTTAGCTCTATCGAATTAGGAAGATCTTTATTTAATATTAAATAAGCAACCTCTTCAAACCTACAGTATTCACATAAATCTTGAGCGGCATAACCTCTATATGTAAGAGAATTAATTTCGGGCATAACTTTTGAAACTTCAGTTTCATCTACAACGATACCTAGTAAGCCTTTTTTAATATCATCACTCATTATTCATGTCCCTCGGTACTAAAATTATAAATCTTTTCATCTAATGAATTATATTTTTCATAATCAACTAATTCATAAAGTCTTTTTCTAGTTTGCATTTTATCAATTATATGGTTTTGATGTCCATTTGCATAAATGTCTCTTAATCCATCTTCTACATTTTTCATAGCTAATCTTTGAGTGGTGACTGGGTAAATTACAATATTATAACCAAAATTTTCTAATTCCTTATAGTTAAATAATTTTGATTTACCAAATTCAGTCATATTAGCTAATAAATAACCTGATAATTCTTTACGAACTTTTTCAAAATCTTTTTTATCTTGAAGAGCTTCAGGAAAAATAATTTCAGCACCTGCATCTATGTAGGCTTTGCATCTTTCAATCATTTTATCAATACCTTCAACACTTTTAGCATCTGAACGTGCAATAATTTTAAAATTTTGATCTTTTTTAGCATTAACACACTCTTTTATTTTTTTAACCATCGCTTCAGTTGAGATAAGTTCTTTATTATCAAGATGCCCACATCTTTTTCTCTCAATTTGATCTTCTAAATGAACACCAGTTAATCCAAACTCTTCGAAAGTTTCTATTGTTTCTTTGCAAGACTTAAAACCTGTATCTATATCTACAATAGTTGGAAGATTTGTTACTCTTGAAATTAAATAAGATCTTGTACTTACATCTTGTAAAGTTGTTAAACCAATATCAGGAAATCCAAGATCATTAGCCATTACTCCTCCAGAAACATAAACTGCATCATATCCAATTTCTTCAATTAATTTTGCTGTTAATGGGTTATATGCTCCAGGCACTCTTAAAATTTTATTTGATTTTAATTTTTTTTCAAAATCTAATCTTTTTTGACTTGGTTCTTTTTCTACAAAGTGCATTAAAAAATTCCTTTTTTATTGTTTTGTTTTAATTTGCTTCGTTTTACTTCAATATTCAACATATGAAGTTGACCTGATTTCAAATTTCTTAAATTTTGTACTGTTTTTAAAAAACGATTGCTTTCTTTTTTTTCCAAAATACCTTTAGTTAAAGTCAAAAATTTATTAATATAATTTTCTCTTTTAAACGGCCTCGCTCCATATGGATGTGCATCAGCTCTATCTAGTTCTTCTATTATTTTTTTTCCAGTTTTAAGTGTTACAACAACCTTTGCTCCAAAAGATTTCTTTTTTGGATCTGGATCATGATATTTTTTTGTCCATTTTTTATCTTCAAAAGTTGTAATTGATTTCCATATCTTAATAGTGCTTTTTCTGTTAGCTCTTGATTTTGTATAAGATTTTACGTGATGCCAGTATCCATCTTCTAGAGCAACTGCAAAAATGTACATTATAGAGTGGTCTAATGTTTCTCTGCTTGCGTTTGGATCCATTTTTTGTGGGTCATTAGCACCAGTACCAATGACATAATGTGTGTGGTGACTTGTAAAAATATCAATTTTTTTTATTTGATTTAAATTAGTAATTTTTGATTTTAGTTTTTTTGCCAAATCTATTAAGGCCTGGGATTGATATTCGGCAGAATATTCTTTTGTATATGTTTCTAAAATAGCTTTTTTACTTTCACCCTTTTTAGGTAAAGGAACTTTGTATTTTGCTTTTTTTCCATCTAATATTCTTGCTATCACACTATCTTCACCTTCGTAAATTGGACTAGGAGCACCTTCACCTCTCATAGCTCTATCCACGGCTTCTATTGCTAGTTTTCCAGCATGTGCAGGTGCGTATGCCTTCCAGCTAGATATTTCTCCTTTCCTAGATTGTCTTGTAGAAATAGTTGTGTGAAGTGCTTGTTGTACTGCTTGGTAAATTGTTTCGGTATTTAATTTTAACATTGATCCTAATCCTGCAGCAACACTTGGGCCTAGATGTGCAATGTGATCTACTTTATGCTTATGTAAACAAATTCCTTTAACTAAATTTACTTGAACTTCGTATGCTGTAATAATCCCTCTTAATAAATCTAAACCACTCTTTTTATTTTGTTGAGCTACACTTAAAAGTGGAGGAATGTTATCACCAGGATGGCTATAATCTGCAGCTAAAAAGGTATCATGAAAATCAAGTTCTCTTACCGCAGTCCCATTTGACCAAGCTGCCCATTCACAATCAAATTTTAATTTTGAATTAACTCCGTATAAAGTTGCTCCATTTTTTCTAGAATGTTTCAAAGCCATTTCCCTTGAGGAAATAACAGGTCTTCTATTTAAAGAAGCAATGGCTACTGAAGCGTTATCAATAATTCTATTGATTACCATTTCAATTGCCTCTTTATTCAGTTTGGCATTATCACTTGCTATTTCTGCAATTTTCCAGGCAAGTTGTTTTTTCTTAGGTAGATAAATTTTAGAGGGAAAAACTTTTACTGTATGTTGTAACAAAATAACTCCTTATTAGTAATTTTGTTTTAATAGCTAAAATAAATTAATCAATATTAAAGATATTCGGATATGATTTTTTCAATTCCGACAAAATCTTTTACTAAGTGATTATGGTAGATTTCATCAGATTTTTTTTCAGTATATCCATACTTTAACAATATCATTGGGATATCTGCTGCTTTCGCTGAGTTTGCGTCAGTTTCGCTATCTCCAATCATAATTGATTTTTTTAAGTCTCCATCCAATATCTCTATCACTGTCGTTAAGTGTCTAGGATCGGGCTTACAATATTCAAATGTATTATACCCAGCTACATATTCAAAATAATCGTAAATTCCTATTTTCTTTAAAAGATCTACAGCAAGATGCTCTGTTTTATTAGTACAAACAGCCATAGATATTTTTTCATCTTTGCACCAACTTAAAAACTCTTTTACTCCATTTATTAAAGTACTTTTATCACAAATATTCTTTCCATAGAAAGACAAGAATTCATCAGTCATTTCGTTTTGAATTTTTTCATCAAACCATTTCCACTGACCATTAGCTTTTGCCATCATAGCTTTTGCACCTTTACCAACTGCATTTTTTAATTCACCTAATGTTTTTGTTGGATAACCAAATTTTTTCATTACATGGTTGTGTGCAGTTATTAAATCTGGCGCTGTATCTATTAAAGTTCCATCTAAATCAAATAATACTGTAAATTTTTGTTTCATATCAAAAGTATTTTAAAGAAATAATTTGTGAATTAATTAAGGTATATACTTAATGTAAAGAAAATCTAGATGAAAGACACAAAGAAGCAAAATAATCAAAATAAACTTCGAAATAAGTTTTTAAAAGCTGGCGTTCAAATGACAGGTCCTGAAACTATTTTTTTTTCAAATGATACCAAAATTGGAAAAGGAGTTACAATTGATCCATATGTTGTAATTGGTTCTAAAGTTAAAATAGGAAATAATGTAGTCATTAAATCTTTTTCACATCTAGAGTCATGCAATATCGAAAATAAAGTTGAGATAGGTCCTTATGCAAGAATAAGACCTGGTACAATTCTTAAAGAAGGTTCAAAAGTAGGAAATTTTGTAGAGATTAAAAAATCAACTGTTGGAAACAAATCAAAAATAAATCATTTATCTTATGTTGGAGACAGTGATATTGGTAAAATGGCAAATATTGGTGCAGGAACAATTACTTGTAATTATGATGGTGTAAAAAAAAGTAAGACAATAATTAAAGATAAAGTATTTATAGGATCAAATTCATCTTTAGTAGCGCCTGTAAAGATTGATAAAGAAAGTGTTGTTGGTGCAGGATCTGTAATAACAAAAAATGTTAAAAAAAAATCTTTAGCGCTAACTAGATCTGTACAAGTGGAAATTAAAAACTATAGAAGAAAGACAAAATAAATTATGTGTGGAATAATAGGTATATCTAGCAACAAATCTGTATCTGCAAATATTATCAATTCTTTAAAAAAACTTGAATATAGAGGTTATGACTCTGCTGGGGTTGCAACTTTATTTGATGGCAAAATTAATGAGGTAAAATCTGAAGGAAGAGTTGATAATTTAGAACAAAACTTTGATCTAAAATCTTTAAAAGGAAATATAGGAATAGGTCATGTTAGATGGGCTACCCATGGAGTTCCAAACAGCATTAATGCTCACCCACATTCTTCAGACAATGTATCTGTTGTCCATAATGGAATAATAGAGAATTCAACAATTCTAAAAAAACATTTAATTAATAAAGGTCATTCCTTTAAATCTCAAACTGATACAGAGGTAATTGTTCATTTAATTACTGAAAATTTAAAAATTATGGAACTCGAGGAAGCAATAACCAAAACTTTAAAACAACTTCACGGAAGTTTTGCATTAGGTATAATCTTTAAAGATATTCCAGATTTAATTGTAGGAGCAAGAAGAGGTTCACCATTAGCTGTAGGTTATGGTCCTAATGAAAATTATCTAGGATCAGACTCTTATGCTTTAAAATCTATGACAAATAAAATTACCTATCTTGATGATGGAGAATTTTGTTTAGTTAAAAAAGATCAAGTTAATTTTTATAATGAAGAGGGCAAGAAAATTAACAAAAAAATTTTGGAATTATCATCAAGTGAGTCAAATTATGATAAAGGTGACTTCAAACACTTTATGTCTAAAGAAATAGAAGAGCAGCCTGTAACAATAAAAACTGGAATTAAAGAATATTTAGATAGTGTAAATAACGAGATAAATATTTTGAATTTTCCATGGAAAATCAACGAAATTAAATCAATTACATTAATTGGCTGTGGTACTGCTTACCATTCTTGTTTAATGGCTAAATATTGGTTTGAAGAATTAACTACTTTAGATGTTAATATCGATATAGCTTCAGAGTTTAGATATAGAAAAAATAGATTTAAAGAAGATAGTTTATATATTTTTGTTTCTCAGTCTGGTGAGACTGCAGATACTTATGCAGCTTTAGATCTTTGTAACAAAAATAATATGAAAACATGTGCTGTAGTTAATGTAATTGAAAGCTCTATAGCAAGAGATTCAAATTTTGTATTGCCAATTCACTGTGGACCTGAAATTGGAGTTGCATCCACAAAAGCATTCTTAGGTCAAATTCTTGTTTTGTATATTTTAGCATTAAAAATTGGATCTATATCTGGTCAAATTGACAAAAAAAATTATCAAGAAAAAATTAAAGATCTTAAAAACCTACCAAGCTTAATAGAAAAAACTTTATTGGTAGATAATGATATTCAAGCAATCTCCTCAACATTTAATGAAGCTAAAGGATCCATGTTTCTTGGAAGAGGTTTCTCTTTTCCAATAGCTTTGGAAGGAGCATTGAAGTTAAAAGAATTATCTTATGTTCATGCAGAGGGTTATCCGGCTGGTGAAATGAAACATGGACCACTTGCTTTAATAGAAGAAGGGATGCCGGTTGTTGTTCTAGCGCCAAGAGACACTTACTATAAAAAAACAATTTCTAATATGCAGGAAGTTATATCAAGAGGTGCCAAAGTTCTTTTAATTACAAATAAAAGCAAGGATGAGATTGTTTCAGAGAATATTTGGGAAACTATTGAAGTAGAAAATACAAACGATGATTTATTACCGTTCCTATTAACTATTCCACTTCAAAAACTTGCTTATTATTCTGCTTTGAAAAAGGGTTATGATATAGATAAGCCAAGAAATTTAGCTAAATCAGTCACAGTTGAATAAAGTCTAAACTCTGCTAAAACACCTCTAGGTTGAATATGAAAAATTGGAAAAAAAATAGTTGGAGAAAATATCCAGTAAAACACATCCCAGAGTATCCGGATAAAAAAGAACTGAATAAAGTATTAGATAAAATTGGAACTTTCCCGCCTTTAGTATTTGCTGGAGAGACTAGACATTTAAAAGATCAGTTAGCTGATGTTGTGGATGGAAAAGCATTTTTACTTCAAGGTGGAGATTGTGCTGAAAGTTTTGCTGAATTTAACCCTGACAATTTGAGAGATACATTCAAATTAATTTTGCAAATGTCTTTAGTATTAACTTATTCAGCATCTTTACCAGTTGTAAAAGTTGGAAGAATTGCTGGTCAATTTTCAAAACCCAGAAGTTCTCCAGTAGAAAGTAAAGATGGAGTGGAGCTTCCAAGTTATTTAGGTGACAATATAAATGGAATGGAATTTACAGAGAAAGCAAGAATTCCAGACCCAAAAAGATTATTTAAAGCTTATTCTCAGTCAGCAGCAACTTTAAATCTTATTAGAGCGTTTTCAAAAGGAGGTTTTGCAGATTTAAACAAAGTTCATTTATGGAATTTAGGCTATATTAAAAAAAGTCCAGAAGCCAAAAAATTTAAAGATCTAGAGGATAAAATTGCTGATGCCATAGCATTTATGAGAGCTTGTGGAATTACATCAGATTTTAACAATAGATTGTATACTGTTAATTTTTGGACATCACACGAAGCGTTACTGTTACCTTTTGAGGAAGCAATGACCAGAACAGACTCTACTACAGGTGAGAACCATGATACCTCAGCTCATTTCGTTTGGATAGGTGATAGAACAAGACAGCTCGATGGAGGACATGTAGAGTTTTGTAGAGGAATTGAAAATCCTATAGGTATAAAATGTGGACCAACTTTAAAACCAGATGATTTAATTAATCTTTGTAACCGAATTAATCCAAAAAATGAAAAAGGTAAAATTACTTTAATTTCAAGATTTGGATCAGAAAATGTTTCAAAATTTTTACCAAAATTAATTAGAGCAATTAAAAAAGAAGGATTGAATGTAATTTGGTCTTGTGATCCATGCCATGGAAATACAATTAAAGCTGCAACAGGTTTCAAAACCAGACCATTCAATAGTGTACTAAATGAAGTAAAAAATGTTTTTGCATGTCATCAAAGTGAAGGAAGTTATGCCGGAGGTCTTCACATTGAGTTAACTGGTCAAGATGTAACTGAATGTATTGGTGGAGCACAAAAAATTTCTGAGAAAGATCTTTCTTCAAGGTACCATACTCATTGTGATCCAAGATTGAATGCTAATCAAGCTTTAGAACTAGCATTTATGATTTCTGATGAGATAAAAAAGAATAGCTCGTATTCTAAAAATGCAAATAGAGCGGCATCTTAAGACATTGTAAAATTTAAATTATAAAATATTTTATAGACATGAACTCCTCAAAAAAAGCAAAATTTATATCTGATTGGATTAAAAACTATGTAGACAATATGCCTTCAAAGGCTCAGTCTTTAGTCATAGGAATATCTGGAGGTATTGATTCATCTGTTTCTAGCACCTTGAGTGCGATGACGGGTTTAAGAACAATAGTTTTGTCGATGCCAATTAAGCAAAAATTGCATCAACATGATCTAAGTTTAAAACATCAAGAATGGTTAGTTAAAAATTTTAAAAATGTTGAAGCACATACAATTAATTTAGATGAGTTGTTTTTGGCATTTAGTTCAAGTTTATCTAAATTTGATAATGAACATGGCATGGCAAATTCTAGAGCAAGATTAAGAATGACTACACTTTACCAAGTTGCTGCAGCTAATAAAGGAATAGTAGTTGGAACTGGAAACAAAGTAGAAGATTTTGGTGTTGGATTTTACACTAAATATGGAGATGGAGGGGTAGATATTTCTCCTATAGCGGATTGTAATAAAACTCAAGTTTGGGAACTTGGTAAAGAACTTGGTATTTTACATGAAATTATTGAAGCAGCACCTACTGATGGATTATGGGATGATGGTAGAACCGATGAAGGTCAGCTTGGATTAAAATATGAAGAACTTGAGGAAGCAATGAATAATCCCAAATCCTCTAATAGAACAAAATACGAAA
>CACDUV010000012.1 GCA_902556065.1 uncultured Pelagibacteraceae bacterium | reverse complement strand
ATCTACATGATGTTTTTTTGATAAATAATATGCAGCACTTAAGCCTGATATCCCAGAACCAACTACAGCAATTTTCATTAATGATTATGCCGCGTCTTCTTTAAACTCATCCATACTTGGACAAGTACAAAAAATATTCTTATCTCCATAAACATTGTCCACTCTTGCAACTGGTGGCCAAAATTTATTTGTTTTCAAGAACTTAGCAGGATAAGCAGCTTGCTCTCTTGTGTATTTATGATCCCAATCATCTGAGGCAAGTTCTATGTCCGTATGAGGGGCATTCTTAATAGGATTATCTACTTTATCAAACTCACCAGACTTAATCATGTCTATTTCAGATTTGATATTAATTAAAGTATCACAAAATCTATCAAGCTCAGTTAAACTTTCACTCTCTGTTGGCTCTATCATCATAGTTCCTGCAACTGGCCAAGACATTGTAGGTGCGTGGAAACCATAATCGATCAATCTTTTAGCAATATCTTCCTCTGTGATACCTGTCTCACTCTTAATTGATCGAATATCTATAATACATTCATGAGCAACATTTCCATTTGAGCCTTTGTACAAAATTGGGAAATGATCTTTAAGTCTATGAGCTATATAATTTGCGTTTAAAATGGCGACTTGCGTAGCTAGTTTTAAACCTTCAGAACCCATCATTTTAATATACATCCAAGAAATTGATAAAATACTTGAACTTCCCCAAGGGGCTGCTGAAACTGCTCCTATCCCTGTAGCAGGACCACAATCTTTAACAACTGGATGATTAGGCAAATAAACTTGCAAATGTCTTTTACATGCAATAGGTCCCATTCCTGGACCTCCTCCTCCGTGCGGAATACAGAATGTTTTGTGTAAATTTATATGACAAACATCTGGACCAAAATTTCCAGGTCTTGCAATACCAACAAGTGCATTTAAGTTTGCACCATCCATATAAACTTGACCACCATGTTTGTGTATCAGTTCACAAATGTCTGTAATTTTTTCTTCAAATACACCGTGAGTAGACGGATATGTAACCATCAATGCTCCAAGATTTTCAGAATGTGCTTCTGCTTTTTTCTTTAAATCTTCAAAATCAACATTTCCTTCTTTGTCACAATCAACAACGACAACTTTCATTCCAACCATTTGTGCACTAGCAGGATTTGTTCCATGTGCTGAGCTTGGTATTAAACAAATATTTCTATTTTCTTCGCCTCTATCTAAATGATATTTTCTAATTACCATTAGTCCCGCATACTCTCCTTGAGCGCCTGCATTTGGTTGAAGTGAAACTCCAGAAAAGCCTGTAATTGATCTTAACCAATTTTTAAGATCAGTGAATAGTGCTCTAAACCCTTCCATCTGCTCTACTGGCACAAATGGATGAGGTTCAGCCAATTCTCTCCATGAAATAGGTATCATTTCTGCAGTAGCATTTAATTTCATAGTGCATGAACCAAGTGCAATCATTGTTCTGTTAAGAGCTATATCTTTATCTTCTAATTTTTTTAAATATCTAAGCATCTCTGTTTCTGAATGATATGAATTAAAAACAGGATGTTCTAAATATTTTGAAGTCCTTAGTAAATTTTTTGGTAAATTAGGTAAACTTACTGTCGGATCTTCTTTTTTAATCGACTCAGCTGCATTAAAAATTTTTAATAATTGATTTACTCTATAAACATTTTTCTTTTCATCAAAAGAAACTGCCAACATTTCAGAGTTTACTCTTCTGATATTTACTTTTTGATCTAAAGCATTTTTATAGATTTGATCAGTTTTATCTTTTGTTACAATTGTAACTGTATCAAAGAAATGATCTGAATAAATTTCATATCCAGATTGTTTCAATTTATCTGCAAAATTTTTAGCTAATTGAGAAACTCTTTCTGCAATATTTTTTATTCCATCTGGCCCGTGGTAAATAGCATATGCCGCTGAAACAATTGCTAACAATGCTTGAGCAGTACAAATGTTACTTGTCGCTTTATCTCTTCTAATATGTTGTTCTCTTGTTTGAAGTGATAATCGGTAAGCTTTGTTTCCATGTCTATCAACAGACACACCAATAATTCTTCCTGGCATTGATCTTTTAAACTCGTCTTTAGTTGCAAAGAAAGCTGCATGAGGTCCACCGTAACCCATTGGAATTCCAAATCTTTGAGAGCTTCCAACTGCAATATCAGCACCTAATTCTCTTGGTGTTTTAAGTAAGGCTAAAGCTAACAAATCAGAGACCAATACTGCTTTTCCACTTTTTTTATGGATTTTACTGATTGCTTCACTTGGATCTTTAATGTCTCCTAATGTTCCGGGATATTGAAGAATTCCACAAACCAAATCTTCTTTTAATTGATCTAATACTTTGTCTTCATTACCAACAAGCACTTTTAATCCCATTGGCTCTGCTCTTGTTTGAATTACATCAATTGTTTGTGGATGACAATTTTCTGAAACAAATACTAAATTACTATCCTTTTTATTTAATCTATGGCTTAATCCCATAGCTTCTGCAGCAGCTGTTCCTTCATCAAGCAAAGATGCGTTTGCAATATCCATGCCAGTGAAATCAACAATCATTTGTTGGAAGTTTAGAAGCATTTCTAATCTTCCTTGAGCTACTTCAGGCTGATAAGGAGTATAAGATGTATACCAACCTGGATTTTCTAAAATATTTCTTAAAATTACATATGGAGTGTAAGTTCCATAGTAACCCATACCGATAAAATTTGAATAAATTTGATTTTTTTTTGAAATTGCTTTCAATTTTCTTAATGCTTCATATTCAGAATTAGACTCACCTATATTTAATCCATCTTTCAATTGTATCTTTTCTGGAACTGTGCTTTTGATCAAATCATCTAATGAATTATAATTAAGCTCCTTCAGCATTTTATTTTGATCTTCATCTGAAGGTCCAATGTGTCTTTTTAAAAAGTCTTTTTGTGAGTTATGTAACATTAGCTAGCATTCTCCTTTGCAAATTTATCGTATTCTTCTTTATTCATTAAGCTGTCCATTTCAGAACTATCTTTCAATTTAAGTTTAAAAAACCAAGCTGATCCCTCAGGGTCTTCATTTATCTTTGAAGGATCATCTACTATAGCTTGGTTGGTATCAACTACTTCACCACTTACTGGTGTATAAACGTCACTTGCAGCTTTAGTTGATTCAACTACACCCGCAGTACCATCTTTGTCAACATTTGAACCCTTCTCAGGCAATTCAGCAAAAACAATATCTCCTAACATTTCTGTTGCATGTTTTGTAATTCCAACGGTAGCAACATCTCCTTCCACCGTAATCCACTCATGCTCTTTTGAAAATTTAACTTCACTCATTAGTTTACTCCTTTCACATAACTTTTTTTATAAAATGGTAACCCACACACAATTGCAGGATGTTTTTTTCCTCTTACTTCCAGTAAAATTTTTGTATCAACTTTAGAATACTCTTTATTAATATAACCCATTGCTATTGGACCGTTTACACTTGGACCAAAAGTTCCACTAGTTATTTCGCCAATTTGTTTATCTGCATCATCAAATATTTTAGTTTTTTCTCTAGCAATCAACCTACCTTCAGGTTTAATCCCTACTCTTATTTGACTTGCTCCATCATTCATTTGGTTCATAATTTTTTTTGACCCTATAAAATCACCATTTGATAACCTAGACTTTGAGATTGCCCATTTAAGGTTTGCCTCAACCGGTGTTTTATTTATATCTAATTCGTGACCATATAAGCACAATCCAGCCTCTAATCTCAAGGTATCTCTTGCCCCAAGTCCTATAAGTTGTGCTCCTTTTTCTATTAAATTTTCTACAAATTTTTCAGCTTTATCGTTAGATATTGAAATTTCAAATCCATCTTCCCCTGTATAACCTGATCTAGTAACAAATAATTTTTTATTATCAGAATCAAACCAATTGCCTGTCATAAATTTAAGTTGATCAACCCCATTTATAATTGAGTTTAAAATTTCAACAGACTTAGGCCCCTGAATTGCTATCAAAGATCTATTGTTGTCCAAATTCATTTTAAATTTCGCGCCTAATAGATTAGATAAAATCTCAAAATCTTTATCTTTGCATGCAGCATTTAGTATAATTAAATATCCTTCCTCTATTTTGGTAATGATTAAATCATCATAAATTCCAGCATCTTCATTCATTAAAAAACTATACTTAGAGCAGTTTTGTTTTAAATTTTTTAAATCTAATGGAAAAATTTTTTCTAATTTTTCTGTTAAACTTTCATCACCATATATGAATAACTGTCCCATGTGAGATACATCAAATATTCCAGAGTGTGATCTTGTAAATTTGTGTTCTTCAATAATACCTTTGCTATACTTAATGGGCATTTCATAACCAGCGAATTCAACAAACTTAGCGCTGTTACTTTGATGAAGTTTATTTAGTGATGTTTTTTTTATTTCCATATTAACTCTTCTGTGCCCCCTCTGTCTTGGTGCCTGAGAGATTTGCTCCTTCGGCGAGAATAATTCTCTTTCCAGAGTTAATATGTACGGTCCTTTTGCCTGAGAGTTTCCGGGGTGGTTGCTCCTTCGGCGCTACAAAAGTAGTCTCTCCCGTATATAAATTTATAGCACATTTAAAATGTTTATGTGAAATTTATTTAGCTACCTTTTTGACAAGTAATGGAGACAAAAACTGTATAACTACGGCTGTTATAACTACCGCTCCACCAAAAAGCACTGTAAGTGGCGGGTTTTCGTTTGCAAACATCCATGCCCACAAAGGTCCTAAGACAGCTTCAGTTAACATAATTATTCCAACAAATGCTGAGGGAGTTGATCTTGCTCCAATTGTTATAAGTATAAAGCCAAGTCCAACTTGAAAAAATCCTGCAATAAAACCTAAAAAAATATCATTTGTTGAAACAATAATACTTGGTGACATAAACAAACCTATTAATGTTGCAAAAATTCCAGCAACTAATTGTAAAGGTATCATGTCAACTTTAGGATATTTTCTAACAATTAAAATTAAGATCGCAAATGATATTGGCATAATGAATGCAACTAAGTTTCCGGTCATTTGACCTGGTGTTAGTGAAGTTCCCAACATTAAAATGATACCAACCACTGCTGTGATAATGCAAGTTAATGTAATTTTTGAAATTTTTTCTTTTAAGAATACATAACCAAAAATTGCTAAAAACAAGGCTTGAGTTTGAATTATAAAATTTGCATTGGCTACTGTTGTTTCGTACATAGCAAATACATAACTAGCAAATCCAATAGATAAAATTATTCCACCTATAAATCCCGGTATTCCAGATTCATAAAGAGCAATGAAAATTTTTCCTTTGTAAGTAAATATTAAAAAAATTGTAATTACTCCAATAAAGAAAAGTGATCTCCAAAATAATATTTGCCAAAGTGTAGATCCATCGAAAGACTTGACAATTAAACCGCCAAAACTTAATGCACATGCTCCGAAAAATACTAAAAAAGGTCCTGGTATTTTTAAAAAAAAATTCATTAAATTTGTAATAGTAAATTTTGAGTTTCCATTTCATATAATTTAAAAAGTGTTTCAGCATCAGATAAGTTTATCTCTTTAAATTTAACTTTTGAACCAGGTGATATTTGTACTAGTCGATCATAATCAACGCTTGCAACAACACCAATTTTTGGATATCCACCGACAGTTCCATGATCTGAAAGCATAATAATTGGATTGCCGTCAGCAGGTACCTGGATAACACCTTTAATTAATCCTTCTGATTTAATATTGGTATTTACAATATTTTCGATTTTTGAGCCTTCTAAACGCATTCCCATTCTGTCTGAAAGTTTTGATACAGTAAATTCTTTTTCAAAAAATATCTTTTTTCCTTCTTCAGAAAAATAATCAAAGTTTGGTCCTTTTATTACTCTGATATTTTCAACTTTAGAATTAATATAATTGATCTTTCTTTTACTTTGGTCAGAATTAATATTTAAGATATTTATTTTTTGACCATTCTCTAATTTCTTTCCATCATTTGATCCAATATTTGCTTTAGTATTTATTGAACAACTATTCCATTGTAATTTTAAATCTAATCCTCCACCAATTGCCAGATATCCATATACTGATTTATTTGTAGAAATAAGATTAATTTGATCTCCACTTTCAATTTGATAACTTTCATAACAATTGCCATCAATTTCTGTGCCACTTTTAATAATTTTAAAAACTACATCACCTGTAACTGCTATATTTATTTTTTCTCCAGTATATTTTAAATGTGGTCCTTGAAATGCAAATTCTATCACTGGCGAATTTAACTTATTACCCGTTAACTTGTTAGCTAAACTATAATTTCTATTATCCATTGCTCCACTAAATGGGATACCTATGTGATAAAGATTGCTTCTTCCTTGATCTTGAAAAGTTGTGTTAACTCCAGCCCTTATAATTTCGAAATTATTTGTCATTATAACTATTGTATTCTTCAATATTTATTTGTTTAAAAACAACTGTATCTCCAGGATTAATTAAATTTGGCTCTACTTCTTTTGAATTATCAAAAACATCTAATGGTGTGTTCCCAAGTATGTTCCATCCACCGGGGCTTTCAAATGTATAAATATTTGCAAATTGTTCGGTTAAAGCAACTGACCCTTTTGGAACTTTTACTCTTGGTGTTTCTAATCTCGGTACCCTCATATTTTCATCTAGATCTCCTAAAAATGGCATACCAGCAATAAATCCAGTCATGTAACAAAAGTATTCTTTACTGAAAAAATTTTTTAAAATTTTATCTCTATTAATTTTTAATTTTTCTTCCAATCTTTTTATATCAAGAGAAAATTGATCATCACAACAAACTGGAATTTCTATTTTAGTATTATTTTTATCTTGAGTTTCATTAACATTTAAATTTTCAATTAATTTTTTAACTTCTTTAAAGTTTGTTTTTCTAAGGTCATAAGAAACTATCAATTTATTATAAGAAGGAGTTAGATTATTTATACTTTCCAAGTTTTCTTTTTTTAAAGCTTTAAAATATTTTATTACCTCAGAGTTAACTGATTTATTTACTTCTTTACCAAAGTCACAATAGACAGCTGCGTCACCAAGATTTGATATATTTTTTATCATGGCATGTTATACTTCAACAGTTAGAACTATGGAAATTAATTTAAATTGCGATTTAGGTGAAAAATCAAAATACCATTCAAATAAATATGATCCAGATTTACTTGATATAGTAAACTCTGCTAACGTTGCATGCGGTTTCCATGCTGGTGATGAAGAATCAATGAATCAAGTAGTCCAAATATCAAAAAAAAATGGTGTTAGTATTGGCGCTCATCCATCATTCAATGATCCTGAAAACTTTGGAAGACAAAGAATGGATCTTCCACCTGATGAGATTAGAAAACTAATTATTGATCAATTTGAAATTTTACAAAAGATTGCTCAAGATCATGGAGAAAATGTTACTCACATAAAACCACATGGGGCATTAAACAATATGGCATGTGAGGATATTGATTTAGCTACCACTTTAGCAAAAGCAATAAAAGAGATAAGTAAAGATTTAATCTATTTAGTTCCTACTGGCTCAAAAATGGAACAAGCAGCTAAAAAATTAGATATGAAAATTGCATGTGAGATTTTTGCAGACAGAACCTATGAAGATGATGGAAATTTAGTTTCTAGAAAAAAACCACATGCATTAATTACTGATCCTGAAGAAGCTAAAAAACATGTATTAAGCATGGTAAAAAATCAGGCACTGAATTGTCACAGTGGAAAGCAAATACCTTGTGAAATCGACTCTGTATGCATACATGGTGATAATGATAGTTCGCTTGCTACTGCAAGGTTGATTAGAGAAAATTTAATTGAAAATGGACTTAATTTAAAACCTTTAAGTAAAATGGAGAAATTTTTATAATGATTAGAAAAATATTTATTACACTAATATTAATTTTATTTACAACAAACTCATTTGCGGCTGGATCAGATCCTAAACCAAAAAAAGTAAAATCAGATTATGATAAAGCAGTTGAATCAGTTAAATGGGCTAAAAAATATGAAAAAAAAGGTAAATTAGAAAAAGCTAAAAAGAGATATCAAAAAGCCCAAAAACTTCTTCTAAAATCAAACAAAAAAAAACCACTTCAAGCAGACACACTAAATTATCTAGGTTTCACAACTAGAAAACTTGGTGATTATGAGAACGGAGAAAAATATTATCTTTTAGGTTTAGAAATTGATCCAAATCACAAGGGTATTAATGAGTACCTTGGAGAGCTTTATGTTGCTACAAATAGAATGGATTTAGCTAAAGAAAGACTTAAAGTATTAGAAACTTGTAATTGTGAAGAATATAACGAGTTAAAAGAAATAATCGAAGGAACAAAGAAATCTAAATACTAATTTGATGCTAGATATTCAGGATCCATTAGAAGCAAGAAAAGTTATAAGAGAAAATAATTACAAAGAACAAACTGCAGGTGCTGCTAACAAATATGTTCAAGGAAATCTTTGCATATTGCCAAGTAAATATGCAATGGATTTTGCTTCTTTCTGTCAAAAAAATCCTAAACCTTGCCCATTAATTGGATTTGGTACTAAAGGAGATCCTTCATTAAAAGATCTTGGTGATATTGATATCAGAACTGATGTTCCTCAATATAGAGTATGGGAAAAAGGAAAATTAATTGATGAACCATATGATATTAAAAAATACTGGAATGAAGATTTAACAACTTTTGTTCTTGGTTGTTCCATGTCTTTTGAACTACCTTTAATTGAGGCAGGTATCCCGATTCAACATATAGAAAATAATACTATTGTTCCAATGTATAAAACTTCAATAGATTGTGAACCTGCAGGACAGTTTTCAGGAAAACTAGTTGTGTCTATGAGACCATTAAGTTCAAAGGATACAATTAGATCAATTCAAATTAGCTCTAGATTTCCAGCTGTACATGGTGCACCTGTGCATGTTGGTAATCCTGATGAAATTGGAATAAAAGATATAATGAAACCTGAATATGGCGATCCACCAAGAGCAATAAAGAACAGTGAAATTCCAGTATTTTGGGCATGTGGTGTTACCCCACAATCAGTTTTAGAAAATTCAAAACCTGATTTTTGTATTACTCATAGCCCAGGCAAAATGCTTATCACAGATAAACTAAATAACGATCTTGCAGCTTTTTAATTAATTTCCTAAAAAAACCTTAGTAACTTTTTCATTATCAACTAAATCTTCTGATTTTCCATCGATAACTAATCTACCACTTTCTAATACGTAGCCTCTGTCAGCCATACTAAGAGCTAATCTTACATTTTGCTCTACAAATAAAATTGAAATTCCTTCTGCAACAATATTTTTAAATATCTTAATTAAGTCTTTCATAACCATCGGTGATAAACCTAAAAAAGGTTCATCGACCATTAAAAGTTTAGGTAAACCCATCATTCCTCTTGCTATAGCTAACATTTGTTGCTCACCACCAGACATTGTTTTTGCTAACTGATCTGATCTAGTTTCAAGCTTTGGAAATATTTTATAAACTTTGCTCAACGAATTTAACAACTCTTCTTTTGCCTTTGGGTGCCAAGCACCTAATAAAAGATTTTGTTTTACAGTAAGATGAGGAAATACCCTTCTTCTTTCAAGTACATGTGAAATTCCTAATTCAGTTCTTCTATAAGTTGGAATATTTGAAATTAAAGTATTATCAAAAGTAATAGAGCCTTTTTTATGCTCAACTAAATTACTTATAGTATTTAACACTGTACTTTTACCAGATCCGTTTGGTCCTAAAAGTGCAACCATTTCGGCTTTATTTACATTAATTGAAACATCCCAGATAACCTGGAAATCATCATACAAAACATCAATATTTTTTACATCAAGCAGCATCAAATGTTCCTAAGTAAGCATCAATTACTTGTTTATTATTTTGAATTTCTTTTGGCTCTCCAAATGCAATTCGTTTTCCTTGATCTAATGCAAGAACATTGTCAGAGATTTCCATTATAATATTAATGTTATGTTCGATTGTAATAATGGTTACTCCTGTCTTTTTTAATTTTTTAACTAGTTCAACAAGTCCAGGAATAGTTTTTTGATCTACACCTCCTGTTACTTCATCCATCAAAAGAAGTTTAGGATCAATAGCCATAGCTCTAGCCATCTCTAATCTTTTTCTCTGCCCAGTCGATAACTCTTTAGCAAAGTGATGCCTTTTCTCAATCAAATCTACAAAGTCAATAATCTCTAAAGCTCTATCTCTTGCTCTTTTAATATCTTTTTCTTTAACAAAAGCCCCTATCATCACATTTTCAAGTAAAGTTTGATCTGCAAATGGTTTTAGTTTTTGAAAAGTTCTGCCTACTCCAAGGTTACTAATTTTATCAGGACTTATTCCAAAAATATTTTTGTCAAAAAATTTAACTTTTCCAGCGTCAGGTTTAGTAAAACCAGTTATCAAATCAAATAAAGTAGATTTACCAGCACCATTAGGTCCTATCACTCCTAATATAGAACCCTCCTCAACGTCAAAAGAAATATCTTTATTTGCATGTATACCACCAAAAGATTTACTTAGATTTTCAACAGTTAATATTTTCATCGTTGTTTCTTTCTTTCTAAAATATCTTTAGGAATAAATGAGATCAGACCATTTGGTCTAAAAATGCAAATAATCATTAAAATCAAACCATAAAAAATTAAATCAACAGCACCACCTGTACCTCCTAAATAAATTCTTGAATATTCTGAAATTGGTACAAGTATTGCAGCTCCTATAATTGGACCCCAAACATTTCCTATTCCACCTAGTACTGTAATTAATAAAACTATAATTGATATCTCAATATTAAAAACTCTATCCGGATCAATTATTAAAATATATTGAGCAAACAAACTGCCCATAGGAGCCATTATCATTGCTGAAATTACATAGGCTATAATCTTATAATTTGAAACGTTGATACATAAACTCAAGGCTGCTTGTGGATCGTCTCTAACTGCTCTTAATCTGTAACCTAATTTTGATCTACTCAGTAACCATACTAAAAAGAATGTGATTAAAAAAAATATTAAAAAAACATAATAATAGGGAGCTTTACTGCTATGAAACTGCAATGCAGACCAAGAATCTTCTGGGGTCATTGTCACCCACAATCCTGATGCGGCTCCAACTAAATCCCATCTTTGAAAAACTACTTGGAAACTTATCCCAATTAATAAAGTAGCAATTGCAAAGTAGTGACCGCTTAATCTCAGCATTGGTATACCAATTAAGACAGCAAAAATTGCTGAAACAAACATACCAAAAAATATACTTATCCAAGGTGTTATCCCGTACTCCATATAAAAAAATGAGGTCGCATAAGCACCAATCCCAAAAAATGCTCCATGGCCTAAACTAATTTGACCAGAAAAACCTGCAATTACATTCCAAGATTGAGCCATAACAGCATGCATAAAAATCATAATAAATAGATGTAGGTAAAAAGAATTCATTCCAAAAAGTGGAAGCACAAACAAAATAATTATTAATCCAGCAATAATTGATATTACTCTGTTATTTGTGTTCCAAATCGGTTCTGATTTTGCAATTTCTAACTTAGTGTCCATTAATACCTACCAAACAGACCTTGAGGTTTATAAATCACAACCAAAAGATAAATTGCAAATACATATAAAAGTTTAAATGAAGGATCGATCAGTAAACCGCCAAGAGATTCGACCAATCCTATAATTATTCCAGCGTATAAA
Organism: uncultured Pelagibacteraceae bacterium; assembly: GCA_902556065.1. Classification (GTDB taxonomy): domain Bacteria; phylum Pseudomonadota; class Alphaproteobacteria; order Pelagibacterales; family Pelagibacteraceae; genus Pelagibacter. The sequence continues at coordinate 19,664 of CACDUV010000012.1, read as the reverse complement.
CATCCAATGATACTCCCAAAACCTCCTAATGCTACAGCAACGAAAGCAAATAATGCAAAATTAATACCAACATCAGTAAAAATAAAAAAATAGTTCGCCATCATTCCGCCCGCCACACCTACACAACCAAGTCCAATCGCCCAACCTATTGCAAACATTTTATTGGATGGAATTCCTAAAATCTCTGCTGCGTGTCTGTCCTGTGCTGTTGCTTGAAGAGCTAATCCAGTTTCCGTTTTTGTTACAAACCAATACAAACCAAAAAAAGCAACCAAACAAACAAGACTTGCATAGAGTTGCGGTTGACCAATAAATACAGATCCAATTTCAATACGTCCTTCCAATAAAGGTTTATCAACATTTCTAAAGTCTGGTGTCCATAATAATTGAGCGATTGATCTAATAAAAATAGACAATCCAAATGTTGCACAAATTTGGATAAGCATTTTTGCCTTAAGGATGTATCGAATTAAAAAATAATGTGTGATGATCCCACAAAATGCTAACAAAAGTATGGTTATTGGTATTGAAAACAATGGATCTAAACCAAATAAAGACCAAAGCCAAAATGATGAAAACATTGATAACATTAAATGCTCGCCATGAGCAAAGTTTACAATTTCCATCAAACCAAAAATTAAACTTAATCCTGCAGCGATTAATGCATAGATTAATCCCATCATTAATCCTGTGACTATGGCTTGAATTATAATTTCAGAGGTCATTTGGTTTATTATTAAAGTATATATAAAGAATGTATATATTAAACAAATACTTCTTAAGCATTGATAAAATAAAAAAAACTAAATCATTGAATTGATCAATTGAATAGTATTAGATTGCATAATTAAAAAATTAAACAAGAGGGGAAAAAATGAGAAAATTAATTCTTACAGTATTTACTTTTTTTTCATTAGTATCTGCGCCTGCGATTAGTTATGCAGAAGATGTAAAAATTGGAGTACTTTATCCGCTTACTGGACCTGTTGCTCAGGTCGGTAAAGATGCTGTCGCAGCAGTTAAAACTGCATTGGATATCATCAATAATAGTCACAACATTCCAGGTATGCCACTTGCAAAAGATGCAGGATTAAAAGGTTTAGGCGGTGGTAAAATATCTATCGTTGTTGGAGACCATGGAGGGAAACCAGATATCGGTGTTGGTGAAACTGAAAAAATGTTAAATTCTGATAAAGTTCACGCAATGTTTGGAGCTTATTACTCATCAGTAACTGGTGCTGCTAGTCAAGTTTCGGAGAGAGCAGGAATACCTTGGGTAAATGGTGAGTCTACTTCTCCAAAATTAACTACAAGAGGTTTTAAATACTTCTTTAGAGTTACTCCACACGATGGTGAGTTTACTCAGCTAATGTTTGAATTCATGAATGACTTTAATAAAAAGAATAGCAATAAGTTAAAGACACTAGGTATTATTCATGAAGATACATTGTGGGGTTCTGATAGTGGTGGAACTCAAGACAAAATGGCTAAAGAACAAGGTTATGATGTAATAGAAAAAATCAGCTACAAAGCTAAAACTACTACTTTAAGTTCTGAAGTACAAAGATTGAAAGCAAAAAACCCAGATGTTTTATTGCCTTCATCTTATACAGCTGATGCATATTTATTCTTAAATACTGCTAAAGAACTTGATTATAATCCTAAACTATTAGTTGCTCAAAATGCTGGTTATACAGATCCCAAGTTCATAGATACAATGGGTAGCAAAGCAGAGGGTGTAATCACAAGATCTCCTTTTAACACTGACTTAGCAAAAACTATTCCTATGATTGGAACTGTAAACGACTTATTCAAAACACATTCTGGTGGAAGAGATTTATCAGATGTGCCAGCAAGAGCTTTTACAGGTTTTATGGCTTTAGCTAATGCAATTAATAATGCTGGATCAACAGATCCTGAAAAAATCAGACAAGCTCTAGTAAATCTAGATATGTCATCTGAATCTTTAATTGTTCCTTACAGAGGAATTAAATTTGGTGCGGATGGTCAAAACGAGAAGACTAGAGGTATTTTAATGCAAGTTCAAAATGGAAAATACTGCACAGTATATCCATTTGAATTGGCAGCTTGTAAGTTAAAATATCCTATGCCTACTTGGTCTGAAAGATAATTTAAAAAAACAACAATTATTAAGGCGGTCAAAATTTTTGACCGCCTTTTTTTATTCTTTTGATTGCAATCTTCTTAAATTAAAATAATATTTAAATATCTTGATTGAAGAGCTCATAATTCTAACCCAAATTATTTTTATCACTATTATCTTAACTGCAGATAATGCTGTGATAGTTGGTTCTATAGCATCAAATTTTGTACCTAAAAATAGAAAACAAATTATTTTATGGGGTGTAATTGGAGCATTTGTATTTAAAATCTTTTTTGCAATCTTTGCTACTTTTTTATTTGAATTTTATTTTATAAAAATTTTAGGAGGTTTGTTGTTAGTGTGGATAGTAAATGATTTAAGAAAAGATCTTGTTGATATTAAAAATATAAAGAATTCAGTTAAAAAAACAAAACAACCTTCATACATAAATAGTATAGGTAAAGTATTATTTGCTGACCTGATGATTAGTTTTGATAATGTAATAGGTGTTGTAGCTGCTGCTCAAGGATACTTTGGTTATATGATTTTTGGTCTTGTCTTATCAGTCGTTCTTACAGGTGCATTAGCCACTTACATGGCTAATTATATTCAAAAACATATCTGGATAGCATACATTGGTTTAATATTTATTTTAATTGTTGGTCTTCAATTAATAATAGGTGGTTTAGTAGATCTTGAAATATTAAAAATTAATGAAGAATTTAAAAAATACTTTTAATTAAAAGAGTATTTTTTTGAGGGAAATTTTCTTGTTTTAACCTCAGTTGCGTATTTAAAAACTGCTTTTGATATTTCTCTCTTTATATTTGTATATTTTTTTACAAATCTTAATTTAATTGGATTAAGTCCTATCAAATCATCAAATACTAAGATCTGACCATCGCAATTATTAGATGCTCCTATACCAATTGTTGGAATACTTACGCTTTTAGTTACATGTTTTGCCAATGATGTTTGAACACATTCTAAAACCATACAAAAAGAACCAGCTTCTTCAAGTAACTTAGCATCTCTCATAATATTTTCTTTTTCACTTTGTTTTTTACCTTTGAATTTAAATGTTTTATCTGATTGAGGTAAAACTCCTATGTGGCCCATTACAGGAATATTATTTTTAATTAAAGTTTTAATCGTGTTAATAATTTTCTTACCTCCCTCTAATTTGACCCCATCACATTTAGTTTTCTTCATTATTAATTTTGCATTTTTCAGTCCCTCTTTAGGATTTCGATAAGTGTTATGAGGCATATCTACAATCATTAAACTTTTTTTAATGCCCTTACGAACACTTTTGGAATGTTCAATCATAGTATTTAAAGTTACTTCTCTAGTAGATTTATAATTATATAAAACTGAACCAAGTGAGTCTCCAACTAAAATTAAATCACAATATTTGTCTAATACTGATGCAATATTTTTAGAGTAAGCAGTTAAGGTTACTAATTTTGTTTTATTTTTTTTTTTTATAAAATCTAAAATCTTTTTGTTCATCGACTTACCAAGAGCCGGTATTTTCCATAGAGGCCCATGGTTCTTTAGGTTCTAAATTTCCTTCTTGAAGTATTTCTATTGAAATTTTATCAGGAGATCTGACGAATGCCATATGACCATCTCTAGGAGGTCTATTTATAGTGTAACCCATATCCATTAATCTTTGGCATGTTTCGTAAATATTATCAACTCTATATGCAAGATGTCCAAAATTTCTTGAACCTTCTCCTAAATCATCACCATCCCAGTTATATGTTAACTCAATTTCTGCTTTATCATCATTAGGAGCGGCAAGAAAAATTAGAGTGAATCTTCCTTTTTCATTTTCCATTCTTCTTGTTTCTTTTAAACCAAGTCCTTCACAAAAAAATCTTAAAGACTCATCTACGTTTTTAATACGGATCATAGTATGTAAATATTTCATTATGATTATTTATAAATTAAAACTTAACCAATTCAATAGTTTAGAATTTTAATTTTTTTTTAATTATTTTATTTTCCAATTCTCCCATACAAATGTATAGCACCATGATCTTTGGTGAGTTTTTGATAAAGCATCGATAATTTGATCTCTTTTTAATGAAGCGCCATTAATAAAATCATGAAACTGGATTTGATATTGACTGACTAATGAAAGTTTATTTTTATCTGCCATATGTATTAATAATGAGTATTCGCTACCTTCAATATTGATTTTCATCAAATCAATATGAGAAATTTTAAGTTCATCAATAGCTTTAAAAATTTCTTTTACTTGACATTTAATTCCGACTTTATTTTTATGATTAGGATGCACAAAAGACGATGCATCAAGACTATCTGAAATTATAAAAACTCCGCCTTTGTCAGATAGGCCATAATTTAATGGGATTACTTTTTCATTTTGTTCAAACCTATCTAAGCAAATTTTATAAAATTCTGGATGTGGTTCAAATATGTATACTTTGCATCCATATTTGTCGTTAATTTTTTTGGCAAAATCCCCATGATAGCCACCCACATCAAAAACCAAAGAATCTTCATTTAACTCTGGATATTCAAACATCAGTGTTTCATCACCTTTGTCTTTAAACCACCTTGTAACCTCAACAGGGTATATATCTTTCAAAATATAAAGTCTATAGTACCATATTACTCTTCTGTAAGCTTTATACGCAAATAAAAATGGATTTGTTATTAATAATTTAATTAATCTCACTATTAAAATTTATTAATAAAAATAAATTTTTCAATAAATAAATTTACTTTTGAATTTTTAATAATTACTCTAATTCAATTGTACTTGGGGGCTTGGAAGTAATATCATACACTACTCTGTTAATTCCTCTTATGCTATTAACAATTTTGTTAGAAATAGTTTGCATAAACGATTTTTTAAATTCATAAAAATCTGCAGTCATTCCATCTTCAGAGGTAATTGCTCTTAGTAAGCATAGATATTCATATGTTCGGTTATCACCCATAACCCCAACTGTTTTAACTGGAAGTAATGCAGCATAAGCTTGCCAAATTTTGTGGTAAAGCCCATGATCTCTTAAAGCCTGAATAAAATAATGATCAGCTTCTTTTAAAATTTTAATTTTTTCATTAGTAATAACACCTGGCATTCTGATTGCTAAACCAGGACCAGGAAATGGATGTCGTGAAATTATTTCATGACTTAAATTTAACTCTAAACCTAATTTTCTTACTTCATCTTTAAATAAAAATTTTAATGGCTCTACTAACTTTAAATTCATTTTTTTAGGTAATCCACCTACATTATGGTGTGATTTTATTTTAGAGGTTTGACTTCCGGTTACTGACTTACTTTCAATTAAATCAGGATACAAAGTTCCTTGTGCTAAAAATTTCACATTTTTTATTTTCTTTGCATATCTTTCAAATATTTTGATGAATAGATTTCCAATTATTTTTCTTTTTCTCTCAGGATCAGATACATTTTTTAACTTATTTAAAAATTCCTTTTCAGCATTTACATAGATTAAGTTCATTTTTAATCTTTTTTTAAATGTTTGAACTACCTGAACTTCTTCATTTTTTCTAAGCAATCCTGTATTTACAAAAATACAATAAAGTTTTTTACCTATTGCTTTATTTAATAACTGAGCGACCACACTACTATCTACTCCACCTGATAACGCACAAATAACTTTATTATCCCCAACTTTGGCCCTGACATCTTTAATCAATTGTCTCTTTTGATCTTTTGAGGACCAATTTCTCTTAATTTTACATATAAGAAAAATAAAATTACTAATTAGTTTTTTCCCATTTTCTGTATGAGTTACCTCTGGGTGAAACTGTACGCCATAAAAATTTTTGATTTTATTTTCTACAATTGCAAACTTTGAATTTGAGCTTGAAGCAATTACTTTAAAATTTTTTGGTAGTTTTGATACTTGATCCGCATGACTCATCCAGACCACTTTAGATTTTTTTGTACCAAAAAAATTACTAGTTAATAGGCTATTATTTTTTTTTATTACATTTGCTAAGCCAAATTCACGATGTTTTGATTGTTTAACTTTACCCCCATTAAATTTAGATAATATTTGATGTCCAAAACAAATACCAAGAACAGGAATATCTAATCCCAAAATTTTTTTATCAAACGAATACTTATTGATTTGATAAACGTTGAGAGGACCGCCTGATAAAATTATGCCTTTTACACTTTGGTTAATTTGATTAAGTTTAATTTTTTTATGACTTACAATATCTGAAAAAACGCCCAGTTCTCTTATTCTTCTTGCTATTAATTGAGTAAATTGTGAACCAAAATCTACAATTAAGATTTTGTTAAGACTATTATCAAGACTCATTGCTTGGTTCTAGATTTTTTAAAGACTCTAAAATTTCGTTATTTTCATCACATAATGTTTTACACACTTGAACAAATGTTTCAGATAGTTCTTTAACTTTATCATAATTAGATTTTTCTAAAGCAATTTTCATCATCATTAGAATAGCTTCTTCATTTTCTGGGTCAATTAACAAAGTAGTTTCTAAATTGTATTCTTCTTTTCTTTGATCTTCTTCATGGTTATAAATTTTCGCTAAATACAAATATGAATTTGCATCCTTTGGATTAAATACAATATTTCTCTCAAATAAAAATCTTGCATCCTCATATTTTTCTTTTTCATACAATTGAATTGCTTCCTCAAAAAAATTTTCTTTTGAAAATGAATTTGATTGAATTGAAAAAATTAAAACTATTAGTGAAATTAATTTAGAAATTTTATTCATTAATATTTACTATCATTTTTAATTACATCCACATTATGAACCATACTTTCATAAAATCCAGCTTTAGTAATTTTAACAAATTGTGGTTTATTTCTCAATTTTACAATTTCTTTTGAACCAAGATAACCCATAGATGATTTAAGACCACCAATTAATTTAAATATAATACTGCCAACATCTCCTTTGTATTTTACAAATCCTTCTACACCCTCTGGAACATATTTAGATGTGTCTTTTTGCTTAGTTTGAAAATATCTATCTGCTGAGCCTTTGTTCATAGCACCTACTGATCCCATCCCTCTAAAACTTTTAAATAATTTTCCATTTTTTTTAATTAGTTTACCTGGCGTTTCATCTGTACCTGCAAACAAGGAACCTATCATTACTGCATCTGCACCTGCTGCAAAAGCTTTGGCTAAATCACCGGAATATTTAATTCCGCCATCAGAAATTATTTTTACATTTTTGTTTTTGAGTCCATTTCTTACAGATAAAATTGCACTTAATTGAGGAACACCTATTCCTGCAACTAATCTTGTAGTACAAATTGATCCTGGTCCAATCCCAACTTTAATAATATCCACCCCTAATTTAATCAAAAATTTTGCTGCTTCCGGTGTTGCAATGTTTCCAGCACACAATGCGGTATTCTTAGCTTTAATTTTTTTTATATATTTAACTATTTGTCCTACTTTTTTAGTATGGCCATGAGCAGTATCTACTACAATTAAATCAATACCCTCTTTAAGAATGGCTTTAGCTCTATCGAATTCAGCAATTGATGCTCCAACAGCTGCACCAACTAACAATTTTTGTTTTTTAACTTTTTTAATTTCTAAGATTTGTTTTTTAATATCTAAATTTCTGTGAATAACTCCTATTCCACCAGCTTTAGCAATTGCAATAGCCATATTGCTTTCCGTAACAGTATCCATTGCAGAAGACAAAAGAGGGATTTTAAGCTTTAAATTATTTGTTAAATTTACTGATGTATTTACTTCAGACGGCAGTATTTCCGAATACTTCGGAGCAAGAGTAACATCATCAAAGGTAAGTGCTTCTTTTATAGGAACCATAATCTTTTATATACGATTCCTTTTAATTTTAAAGTCTCTATCTAAGTATTTTACAAATTATAAAACTTTCTTTAGAATCTTTTCTACTTGATTTAGGTTTAAAAACCTTAACTTCTTTAAAATATTTTTTCCCCTCTGCGACTATTTCGTTAAATGTTCCTCCCATAAAAATTTTTGAGATGAAATATCCATTTTTAGATAATATATCTTTTGCAAATATCATTGCCTCTTTACAAAGTTCACCTGTTTGAATTGAATCTATATTCTTAATTCCAGTCGTATTGACTGCCATGTCTGACATCACAACATCCACATTAGAAGTTGTGTTTTTTTTAATTTCTTGTTGAACTCCTTCTTCGGTGAAATCACCTTGTATTTGAAGACTTGAACCAATTGGCTCCATCTTTTTTAAATCAATTGAAATTAATTTTCCATTCTTGGCTACTTTATCAGCATATTGCGACCAGCTTCCAGGAGCAGCTCCAATATCAATAACTGTTAATCCACCTTTAAAAATTTTAAATTTTTCATCAATTTCTATAAGTTTGTAAGCAGATCTAGCTCTATAACCATCAACTTTTGATTGTCTGACGTAAGTATCTCTTCGTTGTTTATTAACCCAATTTTTTGAAATTTTATTTTTTTTCAATTAATTTTCAAATCTTAAGCTTTTATTTAATGTCTTACCATCAAGAGTTTTGATTTCTATTTTGACATCCTTATTTAGTCTCATGTCTTGATTATCTTTCCAAATACCTGCTGCAAGATGCATTATTCCAATTTTGGTATTGGGTAAATATGGTTCAACAAATGTATCGTTTGTCTCATCAAATTTTGGTAAAAGATTGCTTGTTATCCAATTACAATTTAAAGGTAAAAATTCAGTTTCAATATTGTCATGATACACCGAAATATTCATAGCAAGTTGTTCGGAACCAAAAATATCTCCACCTTTTAAAGTTTCTCTAAGGTTATTTTGCCATATCTCCCAAGATTTTGAATTTTTTTCTAAAGAAAAAACACCTATATTTATATGAGGGGCAAAAGCTAATTTTCTAGCTTTATCTAAACTAATATTCGATTTTATTGCATGCTTAAAATTTTGTGATTTTACTATCGCAAGCTTTCCAAACACCCAATCAACTTTGGACGTTATTTTGTAACCTGGTCCAATAGTTTGTGTTATTCCTAATTTGTTGTCATCACATGCTTTGAAATAAATTTCAATAGTTTGCCAGTCATTTACCCAAGCATCACAATCGATCCAAAGAAATTTTTCATAACTAGGAAAATATTTTGGAAGAAATGCTCTTGAAACTTGACTTTTTAACCATTCTCTTCCTTTGATTTTGCTTTCAGGAACTTTGATATCCCACTCTGCAGACTTAATTTCGTCTACTTTAGATAACAATTTATTCTTTTGTTCTTCTGATAATCCTGAATCCAAAACACATATTGCAGTATTTTTACTCTCCTCAAATCTTCTAATTGAGTCAATTAATTCGTTTAGTAAAGGGAAATAATTAGAGTCAGCTAAGGAAACAATTGTATTTTTTTTCATTATAATACATCTTCAAGATCATCATCTTCGTCATCATAATTTTGACCTTCATTTTGTTTTTTAATTTTTTGATAATGAAAAAAACTTATTGGGAGCATAGATAAATAAATTAAAGCACTTAATGAAATCACATTGAAAGGGTAAATTAACAATAGTCCAAAAAATAAAACAATTCCAAATAATAAGAATATTGTAGCTTTTCTTTGTATTACAATTTTTTTAAATGAATAGCTTGGAAATTTACTAATCAATAAAAAAGACGTAACAATAAAAAATATTGGCACAATAATTGAATAATCTATTTTAAATAATTCAATACTAGACATGCTAAATATCAATGGAGTTAATACTAAAATTCCACCTGCTGGAGATGGAACACCTTCAAAAAAGTTGTCTCTCCAAGATGGTTCACCTCCTGTATTTACATTAAAACGAGCCAATCTTAATGCAACGCAAATTACATAAATTAAACAAATTAACCATCCAAACCTTCCAAGCTCATTCAATTTCCAGAAATACATTATAAACGCAGGAGCAACTCCAAAACTTATCATGTCAGTTAAAGAGTCTAATTCTTTGCCTACTTTTGAAGTTCCTTTGATTAATCTTGCTATTCTCCCATCTAATCCATCAATGACTGCTGCAATAATTATTGCAATAATCGCAAACTCATATCTTCCATCCAGTGCAAATCTTATAGAAGTAATACCAATACAAACACCTATAAGTGTCAACATGTTAGGTAAAATTACTCTAGCACTCCTTTTTTCAGAAACAATTTTAAAATTTTTTTTAGGCTGATGCATATCTATCTTTTGGCTAATAGAGTTTCTCCTGATATTGCAGTTTGACCAATTTTAACCAACGGTTCATAATTTTCATAGTAAATATCTGCTCTACTTCCAAATCTTATCATTCCAATTCTGTCACCTTGATTAAGTGTTTGATCTTTATTTGTTTCACAAACAATTCTTCTAGCGACCAAGCCTGCTATTTGAACTACAACGATATCATTTCCATGATTATCTTTTAATTTGTAATAGTTCCTCTCATTATCTTCACTTGCTTTATCTAGTGAAGCATTTAAAAATTTTCCTGGCTTATATAAAATATCTTCAACTTTTCCTGAGCAAGGAGTTCTATTAACATGACAATCAAATACATTCATGAAGATACTAATCTTTTTAAATTTCTTGTTTTCTAAATTTAATTCTTTTGGTCCGTCTACCTCCTCAACTTTAATTACCTCACCATCCGCAGGGCTTACTAGATAATTATCATCTCCTATGATTACTCTTTCAGGATCTCTGAAGAAATAATAAACCCATATTGTTAAAAGCAATCCTATTAATCCTAAAAATCCATTTACTAATAACAGTATGATTGTAATGAAACCTGCAATTACTATAAACTTGTAACCTTCGGTGTGTATTTTTGGAAATATCTTGGTAAACATATTCTTCTATTTGCTAATTTTCGATTAATATGTATATAAACCAATCAAATTCAATTAATAAGATAAATTTAATTTAATGAGTAAAATCAAGGTAAATAACCCAGTTGTCGAGTTAGATGGCGATGAAATGACTCGAATTATTTGGGAGTTTATTAAAAACAAATTAATTCTACCATATATCGATCTTGGTATTGAATATTACGATCTTGGAATGAAAAGTAGAGATAATACTGATGACCAAATCACAATAGACTCAGCAAATGCAATCAAAAAAATTGGTGTTGGCATAAAATGTGCAACTATCACTCCAGATGAAGCAAGAGTTAAAGAGTTTGATTTAAAAAAAATGTGGAGATCTCCTAATGGAACAATAAGAAACATTATTGGAGGAACAGTATTCAGAGAGCCAATTATTTGTAAAAATATTCCAAAGCTAGTACCTTCTTGGACAGATCCTGTAATTATTGGAAGACATGCTTTTGGAGATCAATATAGAGCAACTGATTTTAAAGTACCTGGTAAAGGTAAAATGGAAGTTAAATGGACTTCTGAGGATGGAAAAGATGAAATAAAATACGAGGTATTTAATTTTACAGGTCCAGGGGTAGCTTTATCAATGTATAATTTAGATAAATCTATTCAAGATTTTGCAAGATCTTGCTTTAGCTATGGTTTGATTAAAAAATGGCCTGTGTATATGTCGACAAAAAATACAATTTTAAAACAATACGATGGAAGATTTAAAGATATTTTCCAAGAAGTTTTTGACAATGAATATAAAAAAGAGTTTGAAAAACATAATTTAACTTACGAGCACAGATTAATCGATGACATGGTTGCATGTGCAATGAAATGGAGTGGAAAATATATTTGGGCGTGTAAAAATTATGATGGTGATGTTCAATCAGATACTATGGCTCAAGGTTATGGGTCATTAGGTTTGATGACAAGTACCCTATTAACTCCTGATGGAAAAGTTATGGAAGCTGAAGCAGCTCATGGAACTGTAACTAGACACTACAGAATGCATCAACAAGGAAAAGAAACTTCGACAAATCCTATAGCATCTATATTTGCATGGACAAGAGGATTAGCGCACAGAGGAAAATTAGATAACAATCAAGAATTAATTAAATTTGCTCAAACATTGGAGGCAGTATGTATTGAGTGTGTTGAAAATGGTTCAATGACAAAAGATTTAGCAATTCTTGTAGGTCCAAATAGTAAATTCTTAACTACAAATCAATTTTTAGATGAAATTGATAGTAATTTAAAAAAGAAATTAAACTAAACTCTTAAGCTTTCCAAAAGCTTCTTCAATTTTTGATTGATCCTGTCCACCAGCTTGAGCAAAGTCTTTTCTTCCTCCACCGCCTTTACCACCAATTATTTCAGATCCAACTTTAACAAATTGAACTGCATCAAACTTGTTGGTTAAATTGTCTGTTACTCCAACAGCTAATCCAACTTTGTCATCTTTGTTTGCAAATACAACCACAATACCTTCGCCTAAATCCTTTTTACCTTTATCTACAAGTTTTCTTAATTCTTTTGGAGGCAATCCATCTATTTTTTGAAGTCTTAACTTAACTCCATTAATTTCTTCATCTTTAATAATATTTTTTGATTTATCTTCTAAAATTGTATTTACTGAGATAGTTTCTAATTGTTTATTTAAATTTTTTATTAAAGTTTTTTGATCAGCTTCTCCTAAACTTGGTTTTCCTCCCAATTTAATAATTTGCTGACTTAAATCTTTTATTGTTTCTTCATCTTTTTCTGCAGATAGGTTTGATAATTTCTCTTTATTTTTTAAATATTCCTCTAATTGCTTGTCTCTTAAAGCCTCAATTCTTCTAACACCTGCAGCAATTGATGATTGGCTGACGATCTTAAATTTACCTATATCACCAGTGTTTTTGACGTGTGTTCCACCGCATAATTCTGTTGAAAAATATTTTCCATCCTCGTCTCCCATTGAAAGAACCCTTACTTCATCACCATATTTTTCCCCAAATAATGCTAAAGCACCATTTTCAACTGCTTCATCAGGTGTCATTAATCTAGTTTTTACATCAGATTTTTTTGAAACCATTTTGTTTACAAACTCTTCTATTTTATCAATTTCCTCATTTAAAATTGGCTTCATATGGCTGAAATCAAACCTTAACCTGATAGGTTCTACTAAAGATCCTTTCTGAGTGACATGCGTACCAAGAACTCTCCTTAAAGACTCGTGTAATAAATGAGTTGCTGAGTGATAAGCTCGAGTATTGTCTCTTCTTTCCACATCAATTTTTAACTCTACACTTTCCTGTAGTTTTATAGATCCACTCTTAACCTTTCCGTAATGTATAAATAAATCTCCAAGTTTTTTTTGAACATCAGTTACTTCAAATTTAAAATCATTTGATACTATTTCACCAGTATCACCAACCTGACCTCCAGACTCACCATAGAAAGGAGTTTGATTTACTATAATCATTCCCTCATCATTTTCTTTTAATTGATCTACCTCTTTGTTGTCTTTTAAAAGAGATAACACGACACCTTCAGCTTGATTAGTTTCGTATCCTAAAAATTCAGTTGCTTCTAATTTATCTTTTATTCCAAACCAGATATCTTCAACCGCCGCATCACCAGAACCTTTCCAATTTTTCTTAGCAAGCTCTCTACTTTCCTTCATTAAAGATTGAAACTTTTCAGTATCAATTGACATTGATTTATTTCTTAAAATATCTTCTGTAAGATCTAATGGGAAACCATAAGTATCATATAATTTGAAAGCTACTTCACCTGGCAATACTTTATCTATTTTAGATATTTCATCATTTAAAATTTTAATTCCTCTATCTAATAGAACTAAGAATTTTTCTTCCTCCATTTTTAAAGTTTCTTTAATTAAAGACTCGGCTCTAACTAATTCAGGATAGTTTCCAGACATTTCATTTTTAAGAGTATCAAATAAATTATAAAAAACAGGTTCTTTAGATCCAAGTAAATGAGAATGTCTCATCCCTCTTCTCATTATTCTTCGAAGAACATATCCTCTTCCCTCATTTGAAGGTAAAACACCTTCAGCAATTAAAAATGAACTAGCTCTCAAGTGATCGGCTATAACTCTAAAACTTGAAAGATTAGATTTATCTGATTTAACTTTTACTATTTCTGAGGCTGAGTTAATTATTTTTTTGAAATGATCTGTTTCATAATTATCATGAGTGCCTTGTAGTAAAGCTGCAATTCTCTCTAAACCCATACCAGTATCGACAGATGGTTTTGGAAGATTTACTCTTTTATCTTTTGTAACTTGTTCAAATTGCATAAAGACTAAATTCCAAATTTCGATAAATCTATCTCCGTCCTCATCTTTAGTTCCGGGCAATCCACCTGGTAAATGATCACCATGATCAAAAAAGATTTCAGAACAAGGACCGCATGGGCCTGTTTCTCCCATTGACCAAAAATTGTCTGATGTAGCAATTCTAATTATTCGATCATCACTAAAACCCGCTATTTTCTTCCAAAAATTAAAGGCTTCATCATCCTCATGAAATACAGTTACATAAAGTCTACTTTTATCTATTCCAAAATCTTTTGTTATTAAGTCCCAAGCATAATTAATTGCTTGTTCTTTAAAATAATCTCCAAAAGAAAAATTTCCTAACATTTCAAAAAATGTATGATGACGAGGTGTATAACCAACATTTTCTAAATCGTTATGCTTACCACCTGCCCTTACACATTTTTGTGAAGTTGTGGCTCTCACATAATCTCTTTTTTCTAATCCTGTAAAAACATTCTTAAACTGAACCATCCCAGAATTTGCAAACATCAATGTAGGATCGTTGTTAGGAACTAAATTACTAGACTCAACAATCTTGTGATCGTTCTTTTCAAAATACTTTAAGAAAGTATTTCTTATTTCATTGAGTGTTTTGTCTGCCATATTTTTAAAATACAGCTTTTTTATTCTATGTCTAGATATCGAAGGGAAAAAAGGCGCTTAAATTAAGCGCCTTTTATTAATAAAGATGGCCTATTAATTCTTTTTAGATGGAGGAGTAGCTTCTGCTTTTTCGGCTTCTTCTTTTTCAGCTACTTTCTTTTCTTTCTCCAATTTTTCAGGATCGATTGGATTTCCTTCTATTTTCTTAGAAATCACACCTGCTTTTTCTCTAATTGCCATTTCAATTTCTGCAGCAACTTTAGGATTTTGAGCTAGATAAGTCTTAGCATTCTCTCTGCCTTGACCAATCTTCTCACCCTTGTAAGCATACCATGCGCCTGATTTTTCAATTATATCTGCTTTAGAACCAAGATCGACTAATTCACCCATCTTGCTAATTCCTCTTCCATACATCAAGTCAAATTCAACAACTTTAAATGGTGGTGCTACTTTGTTCTTGACTACTTTCACTCTTGTAGAGTTACCAATAATTTCATCTTTATCTTTGATGGCACCAATTCTTCTAATATCCATTCTAACAGATGAGTAGAACTTAAGTGCATTACCACCCGATGTTGTTTCTGGACTTCCAAACATAACTCCAATTTTCATTCTGATTTGGTTAATGAAAATCATCATTGTGTTTGTGTTTGAAATTGAACCTGTTAATTTTCTCAAAGCCTGACTCATTAATCTTGATTGAAGACCAACATGATGATCTCCCATCTCACCTTCAATTTCAGCTTTAGGAGTTAAAGCTGCAACAGAGTCGATTACGATTACTGAAATAGAGCCTGATTTTACTAGTGTATCAGCGATTTCTAACGCTTGTTCACCAGTATCTGGCTGTGAAATTAAAAGTTCTTCTGTATTTACACCTAATTTTTTTGCATAAACTGGATCTAAAGCATGCTCTGCATCAACAAATGCACAAATGCCTCCAGCTTTTTGTGCTTCAGCAACAACTTGTAATGCTAAAGTAGTTTTACCTGATGACTCTGGTCCATAAACTTCGATAATTCTTCCTTTTGGTAATCCACCTATACCTAAAGCTAAATCAAGACTTAAAGAACCTGTTGAAACAGACTCGATATCCATCGCTCTCTTTTCACCAAGCTTCATTACAGAGCCTTTTCCAAAATTATCTGTAATTTGAGCTATTGCAGCATCTAAAGCTTTGTTCTTTTCTTTAACATCCATTTCTTGATCTTTAGTAGATTTAACTACTTTTAGGTTATTTTTCGTCATTTTTTGCCTCTTTTTTTACGTTTTTTAACAGTCGAATCATGATTTAAATGTACACATTTTGTTCTCATTGGCAAGATCTTTGTTTTAGCTGATAAAAAAAGACTGAATTACTTAAGATTTAAATAGTCGCTATTTAAAAGTCCTACTGATTTTAAAACTCTATATTGAGCTAACAAATAGCTTCTTTCGGCTTCAGCAAGATTAATTTTTGCGTTTATTAAGTTTGATCTAGATTGAAGAACATCAAAAGTAGACCTTCCAGAACCACTTTCATATTCAAAGCTAATTCCTTCAGTTGCAACTTCTGAAGCTTTAACTTGAGATTGTACAGCTTGTAGAAAACTTCTTGAAGACTGTAAAGTTGACCAAGAAGAAGTCACTGATTGTGTATTATTTTTCTGAGCATTCTCTAATAACAATCTTTTCATACCTTTAGCTTGAAGATTTTTACTCACATTAGATTTATTTTTTCCACCAAATTGAAAAGGCCACGAAACAGTTGCTTGTAAAACATCTTTTTCCCTTTCATCATAAGTTGCACTTAAATCATCAGTGTAAGTTCTTTCTAGTGAAATTTTTGCTGTTGGTGAAAGATCAGATCTTGCAATTTTAACATCTAATTCTGATTGTCCATATTCTATTTCTGCAATAATTAATTCAGGACTTTTCTCCAAAGATATTTTTTTTGCTTCATTTAAATTTTTAGGAATAGAAACTTGTGCATTATATATTTTTTTTAAATTTTCTTTTGCTGCTATAGCTCCAATTACATTTTCATAATTTAGTTTGCTAGTAACTATATTATTTTGTGCCTCAATATATCTTGCTTGGGCTCCAGCAAGAGATGATTGGGACTGCGCTAGATCAGAGGCTGTGATTTGTCCCCTACTTAACCTTGCATTATCTAATTCGAATTGTCTTTGAAGTAAGTTAACGTTTTCTTCATTAATATTTAATTTTTCATAAGCCAAAATTAATCCTGTGTATGCTTCAATAGCTCTTAAGAATATTTCTTGTTCTTTTTGTATTAATTTTGCCTCTGTTAAATTTAACCCTAACTTGCTTTTTTCATATTCTGTTTTTCTTCCACTCCCATCAAGTAATGTTTGCTCAAGTTTAATTGAAGCTGATGATGTGTCTACATCTGTAACTGATGCGTCTGCACCAGCTTGTGTAGTAATTTCATTTGTTTCCTCAAAATTTTTTTTACCAGTAAGTGTTAAGGTAGGCAATAAATCACTTCTAGACATATTGATTACTTCTTGCTGAATTTCTAAATTTTTTCTCTCTGCTTGAAGTTCTAGATTGTTATCAAAAGTTTGTTTTAGTGCTTCTTGTAAAGTCGCTGAAAATGCACTTAATGGAAAAATGATTGTGCAAAAGATAATTAATAAAAATTTTTTCATTTATTGTATTTTAATGTCTTAATTTGATGGTTGCTATTTAAATTTAAAATAATTGTAGAATATTTTGGAGCAAATTTAAACATGTTCTGTGTAATTCTTTGGTAAGTTTGCATAAAATTAATCACATCTCCTTTACTCATTATTTTATGACTAGATTTATTTTTAGTATTTAACCACAACTTGTGCTCTTGTTTAAGTCTCCATTTCTGAAGCAAACTAAAATTTTTAGCTTTTAAATAAATCAAACAATTTAGTTGAGAATACAATTTTTTGTATTTTGTCTTTAGTTGATCATTTACATATTTTCTCCAAATTTGTTTTGGATCTTTAGTTCGTTCAAGAGAATTAATTGACTTTTTAAGTGTTTTGTTAACTTCTGCTCTTGCTCCAACACACCAGCCCTCAAATATAATTACATCTGGTTGCTCTTTAATATTATACCAATTTTTTTTGGGTGATCGGTCATCAACTGCCTTGTTAAAACTTGGTAACTGAATTGATTTAAAGTTTTTGTTTTTTGATTTTTTAAAGAAATCCAACATAATTTTTACATCATGTGTCCCTGGTACTCCCCTCGTCATTAACATTGGATGAACTTTTTTTGACAAAATAGATCTTTCTTTTCTAGTTTTATAAAAATCATCAATAGAAATTTTAAATACTTTTAATTTGAAATATTTTTCTAAAATAATTTTTATAATTGAGCTTATTGTTGTTTTGCCAGTACCTTGTCCTCCTGCTAAACCAACAAAGTAAGGTTTTTTATTATTTGCTTTTTTTGCAATCCAAAAACTTATTGGAATTAGAAAAGATTTAAGCATCTTATCTTTATTTCTAAATTTTTCTTTTGAGGTCTCTTGTGATTTAATAAATTTTATACAATCACTTTTAACTTTTTTAAAACACTCAGCAGTATATTGCATTGAACTTTTATTTTTCTTGATCCATTGGATGGTTCAGACCATCAAATTGAGCTATTTCTTTTATATCCTCAACTTTAATCTCATCGACACATCCTAAATTAAAACCAGTCATAGCGGGTGCACTTCTTGGATTGTGATGGGTATAAATTCCACATTCAGTACAAAAATAATGGTTGGCAACTTTAGTATGATATTGATAAAGTTTTAATTTATCTTCTCCTTTAGTAACTTTAAAATCCTCATTTTTAACCATGCCCATTGTTGCATT
This sequence comes from uncultured Pelagibacteraceae bacterium, assembly GCA_902556065.1. Lineage (GTDB taxonomy): Bacteria > Pseudomonadota > Alphaproteobacteria > Pelagibacterales > Pelagibacteraceae > Pelagibacter. The sequence goes on along the minus strand of CACDUV010000012.1, from coordinate 909 downwards.
TTTTCTTTTACAAATAGAACAATTACATCTTACAATTTTTGCTAATTCATTAACTGTAGCATTAATTTCTGCTTCGACAGCTCCACAATGACAATTTAGTTTCATATAGCTCCTATTTTTATTTTAAAATACTTTTAGCTGCAATCTTATTTCCATCTAAGTCACGAATATATCCATAATAATTTCCATCTTTTCTAACTCCAGGTGCTCCTTCATCTATTGCTCCTTTTGAAATTGCAACTTCATAAAATTTGTCTACCGCTTCTTTAGAGTCTGCTAATAAAGTTATTTGTGTTCCATTTCCAAAAGTTGCAGGTTCACCATTTACAGGGTGCGTTACATAAAATTGAACTTTATCTGGATTACTTGAATGAGCGTAACCAAGATACTTTTCTGTTTTCAAAACTCTCTTTAATTTTAGAGGCTCAAACACTGCATCATAAAAATCACCTGACTTTTGATGATCATCAGAACCAACCATTACAAAATCTAAAACATTCATAATCAAACTCAGAATTTATATATTTAAATAATTAACTTAAACTATCTATGGTTGAAGTTATCCACAAGTCCACAATATGTGGATTAGATGTTCACGTTTTGATTCACTTTTGATTCAGTTACAGACTCAAAATACAACCTCTTGAGTGTATTCCATAAATGGTCTATAAATTAGAACAAAACAAGAACATGAAACTAACAATCCCATATTATCTACATAAAGCAGGTGCTGGTTTTCCTTCTCCTGCAACAGATTACATTGAAGAAGATATCGATCTAAACATGCATTTAATAAGAAATGTTCCAGCCACTTTCATAATTAGGGTTCAAGGTAAATCAATGGTCGATGTTGGCATTAATGATGGTGATTTATTGGTAGTTGATAAAAGTTTAAAACCAAAAAACTTT
>CACDUV010000011.1 GCA_902556065.1 uncultured Pelagibacteraceae bacterium | reverse complement strand
CAGGCGTAACAGTACCTGCACCGATAAAATCAAATAAGTGTTTTTGTAAACCTTGATTTTTTAATTTTAACTCAAACAAAGGAGCAGACATATTATTTGAAAGTAAAAATTTTTCATATTTAATCCTTTCAAAGGCACCATTTTCGTCTTTAAAATTTTTATTGTCTTTTAAATATTTTAAAATTGTGTTTTCGTTAATAGAAAGTTTAAAATCTTCAATCTCTAGATCAATTAAGGTTGTTGAAATAAGTCCTGATAATAATTCTTCTATAATATTGTTGTCCAAGTTATTTCTTATTACTTCTTGTGAAATTCCACTTTGATTAACATAGTCCATGAAGTCTTGAGTGGTAACGTTAGTTTTATTTATTTTAGCAATATTATTTTGATTGTTAGTGCTAAATCCACCCCCAAAACCTCCAAAGATAAAAGCGAAAGCAACAAAAGCCATCACCAAAAATCCTCCAGATTTTTTCCAGCCTAAATTTTTTATAGTTTTAATCATAGTGTTAAAATTTATTGATCTGTAAAAGACAAATCTATAGATTAAAAAGTCAATTATGACAAATAAATATATGTATTTTATAGCTAATTGGAAAATGTTTGGAGATTTAAAAACTATAAATTCATTAGATAAAGTTATTAAATTCTCAAGAAGTTATAAAAAAAATAAGTTCAAACTAATTTATTGTCCTCCAAATACTCTAATACGTCCAATTTCAAAGAGACTCAGTAACACTAATATTGAAGTTGGTGCACAAAATTCTCATCAAGGTTTAGATTATGGAGCTTTTACAGGTGAGGTGAATGCAAAAATGCTCAAAAGTGTTGGAGCAAAATATGTTATCTTAGGTCATTCTGAAAATAGAATGGCTGGAGAAAATGAAAAACTAATTAATCTGAAAATAAAAAATGCAATAAAATCTGGTTTAAAAATTATTTTTTGTATTGGTGAACCTCTTAAACAAAAAAGAAATAAAAAGACCAATCAAGTTTTAAATAGTCAATTAAGCAAAGGATTAAAATCTATCAAAAAAATTAATGACATAATTATTGCCTACGAACCAGTATGGTCGATTGGAACTGGATTAATTCCTACTTCTGAGGAATTATCCAAATCTATTAAATTTATAAAAAGTAAATTTAGAAAAAAATCTCCAAAAGTTTTGTATGGAGGCTCTGTTAACAGTAAAAATATAGATCAATTAAAAATAATTCCTGACTTAGATGGATTTTTAATAGGTGGAGCATCACAAAATCCGAAGAAATTTATTGATATAATTAAAAAAACCATTAATTAGTCCCCCATGGAAACATTATTACTAGTAATTAACATCATACTTGCATTTATTTTGGTTGTGCTAGTGCTACTTCAAAAATCAGAGGGTGGCGCTCTAGGTATTGGTGTTTCACAAGAAAATTTCATGCTATCGAGATCAGCTGGTAGTTTCATTACTAAAGCGACTGCAATAGTTGCAACTTTATTTATTATTTGTAGCTTAGCGCTTACAATAATTTCTAGAGCAGAATTAACGCCTACAGGATCAGTTTTAGACACAGTTGAAGAAAAAACTGAAGATACTCCATCAATTCCTGAAAATAATTAATTAATACTTTCTATTTCTTTTTTTATTGGCTATAAGATAATTCCATGGCGCGATATATATTTGTCACTGGCGGCGTGGTTTCTTCCCTTGGAAAAGGTCTCTCATCAGCATCACTAGCTTATCTTTTACAATCACGTGGTTATAAAGTTAGACTTAGAAAATTAGATCCTTATCTAAACGTTGACCCAGGAACAATGAGTCCATTCCAACATGGAGAAGTTTTTGTAACAAATGATGGCGCTGAAACAGATTTAGACTTAGGTCATTATGAGAGATTTTCAGGAGTTACCGCAAAGAAAACAGATAATATTACTACAGGAAAAATTTATAGCGATGTTCTGAGAAAAGAACGAAAAGGAGAATATCTTGGAAAGACAGTTCAAGTTATTCCACACATTACTGATAGAATTAAAGAATTTATTAAATACGATACCTCAAAAGAAGATTTTGTAATTTGTGAAATAGGTGGAATTGTAGGAGATATTGAAAGCTTACCATTTGTTGAGGCTATAAGACAATTTTCAAATGATATTGGGAAAAAAAATGCTTTATTTATTCATTTAACTTTAGTTCCATATTTAAAAGCATCAGATGAAATAAAAACCAAACCAACACAACACTCAGTTAAAGAATTGAGAAGCATTGGTATTCAACCTGATATAATTATTTGCAGATCAGAAAGACCAATACCTTTAGAACATAGAAAAAAAATATCTCTATTTTGTAATGTTGATATAAAAAGTGTGATTGAAACGGTTGATGTAAAAACAATTTATGAAGCGCCAATTAGTTTTGCTAAAGAAAAGTTAGATGTACAAGTCTTAAATTACTTTAAAATAAAATCAAAAAAATCAAACAACCTAAATCCTTGGAAGAAAATTACCAAAATTACACTCAATACAAAAAAACAAGTTAATATTGCAATAATAGGTAAGTATGTAGAATTAAAAGATGCATATAAATCATTAGATGAAGCTTTAACTCATGGAGGAATTTCAAACAATCTGAAGGTAAATTTAGTTAGAATTGACTCAGAAAAATTAAAAGTTTCTGAAATTAAAAGTAAACTTAAAAATGTTTCAGCTATTTTAATACCCGGTGGATTTGGAAAAAGAGGAACTGAAGGAAAAATAGAAGCGATCAAATATGCTAGAATTAACAAAATACCATTTCTAGGCATTTGTTACGGTATGCAAATGGCAATAATAGAATTTGCTAGAAATAAATTAAAAATTAAAAAAGCAACCTCTTCAGAGTTTGATAGAGGTGGAGTTCATATAATTGGTTTAATGAATGAGTGGGAAAAAAGTGGAAAAAAAGTTAAAGGTACAGACAAAAATTTAGGTGGAACAATGAGACTTGGTTCTTATGATGCAATTTTAAAAGATAAGTCTAAAATTAAAGATATCTATAAATCAAGATTAATCAAAGAAAGACACAGACATAGATATGAAGTGGATATTTCGTACAAAGAAAAATTTGAGAAAAATGGACTAATATTTTCTGGTTTATCACCAGATAATAAACTTCCTGAGATAATTGAACTTAATAATCATCCTTGGTTTATTGGTGTTCAGTTCCATCCTGAATTTAAATCTAGACCTTTATCTCCTCATCCTTTATTCTCTTCATTTATCAAAGCAGCAAAAAATCATAAATGAGTAGTATTACAGTCAATTGTGGGAACATAGAAATTTCAAACGATAAAAAAATTTGTATTATTGCTGGTCCTTGTCAGCTTGAAACAGAGCAACACGCAATGGATATGGCCGGAAAAATAAAAGAAATAACTTCTAAATATGGTTTAGGTTTTATTTACAAAACCTCTTTTGATAAAGCTAATCGAACAAGTTTAAAAGGTAAGAGAGGCGCTGGTTTAGAAGCTTCATTACCTGTATTTGACAAAATTAAAAAAGAATTAAATATACCAATTTTAACTGATATTCATAATTCCGAGCAATGTTCAGTAGTTGCTAATCATGTTGATGTTTTACAAATTCCAGCTTTTCTTTGTAGACAAACTGATCTTTTAATTGCTGCTGCAAAAACGAAGAAAATTATAAATGTTAAAAAGGGTCAATTTTTAGCTCCTTGGGACATGGCAAATGTTACAAAAAAAATATCAGACTCAGGAAACTCAAATATTCTTGTCACTGAAAGAGGTGCAAGTTTTGGATACAACACTTTGGTTTCTGACATGAGATCTTTACCTATTATGGCCAAGAATGGTTATCCAGTTATTTTTGATGCAACGCATTCAGTTCAACAACCTGGAGGACAAGGAGAGTCTTCTGGAGGTCAAAGAGAGTTTGTTGAGTATCTTGCAAGAGCAGCTGTTGCTGTTGGGGTTGCTGGTGTATTTATAGAGACACATCAAGATCCAGACAATGCTCCTTCTGATGGACCAAATATGGTTCCTCTAGATAAACTAGAAAATTTACTAAAACAGTTAACTGAAATCGATAAGCTTATTAAGTGAGTAAAATAATAAAAGTTAAAGCACGGCAAGTTTTTGATAGTCGGGGAAATCCAACTGTAGAAGCTGAGGTCTATACAAAATATTTAAGTGCATCTGCCATATGCCCATCAGGTGCATCAACTGGAACGTATGAAGCTTTTGAAAAACGAGATAAAAATAACAAGAAGTATTTAGGTAAAAGTGTTTTAAAAGCTGTTGAATTAGTAAATTCAAAAATTTCAAAAAAATTAAAAGGTCAAAGCGTTCATAATCAAGAGAGAATTGATGCCTTATTAATTAATTTAGATGGCACTAGACAAAAAACTAATTTAGGTGCAAATGCTATGCTTGCAGTATCAATGGCTGTAAAAAAACTTTCTGCAAAAGTAAAAAAACTACCTTTGTATAAAACATTTTTTTTAAAAAATAATTTTCAATTACCTTATCCATTAATGAATATTATTAACGGTGGAGCTCATGCCAACAATGGTCTTAGAATTCAAGAATTTATGATACGACCAGATAGAGCAAAAAGTTTCTCAGAAGCAATGAGGATTTGTTTTGTTGTAATTAAAAACCTTAGTAATTTAATAAAAAACAAAGGTTATTCTACATCAGTTGGTGATGAAGGTGGTTTTGCACCTATGATTAGTAGTAACAATCAAGCTCTAGATTTGATTGTTTCAGCAATAAAGAAATCAGGATTTGTTAATGGGAAAGATGTTTCAATTTGTTTGGATGTAGCAGCAAATGAACTATTTAAAAAAAATAAATACTCAATCCATTCAAAAAGTTTTGTTTCAGTTGAAAAATCAATCAAAGAATATCAAAAAATCATTAAGAAATATAAAATTAAATCAATAGAAGATCCTTTTGCTGAAAATGATTGGTTAGCTTGGAATAAATTAATGCGCTCTGTCAAAAACGTTCAGATTGTGGGAGATGATCTTTATGTTACAAATCTTGAGAGATTAAAAAAAGGATTTTTAAATATTTCATCTAATTCGATACTAATTAAACTTAATCAGATAGGTACTGTTTCTGAAACTCTAGATGTTATTAAATTTGCTCAAACTATCGGTTATAAAACAATAATTTCTCATAGATCTGGTGATAGTGAAGATACATTCATTGCTGATTTAGTAGTTGGAACAAATTCAAACCAAATCAAAACAGGATCTTTAGCACGTTCAGAAAGAGTTGCTAAATATAATCAATTAATTCGTATTGAAGAAGAACTTGGAAATAAGGCAAGAATGAATAAAATCAATTAATGTTGAGATTAATAAAAAGAAATTATTGATATCAATTTTTTTAATATTTTATTTTATTTTTAATTTAGTTTCTGGTGAAAGAGGTCTTTTTTCATATTTTAAAAAAAAAGAACTTTTGTCTAACTTGAAAAATGAAGAAGTATTATTAATTAGTAAAATAGAAGATATTGATCATAAAAATTCTCTTTTAAGTACAAATCTAGATTTAGATTATGTAGAAATTTTGATTAGAGAAAGATTTTTATTTGGTAAAAATGGTGAAACAATTTATTTAATTAAAAAAGATGAAAAGTAGGCATCCAGAAAAAGAAAATAAGCCGATAAATCCAATTAAAAAAAAACCAGATTGGATAAGATCAAAACTTACAAATAGTAAAGAATTTTTTTTAACAAAAACAATAGTTAACAATAATAATCTTGTAACCGTTTGTCAGGAAGCAAACTGTCCAAACATAACTGAGTGTTGGAGTAAGAGACATGCAACTTTTATGATAATGGGCGATACTTGTACAAGAGCATGTGCTTTTTGTGATGTTAAAACGGGTGTTCCAGGAAATTTAGATCCATTGGAACCAGTTAAAATTGCAGAAGCCGTAAAAAAGTTAAATTTAAAACATGTTGTAATAACCTCAGTTGATAGAGATGATCTTGATGATGGTGGTTCTGAACACTTTTATGATGTGATTAATCAAACAAGAAAATCAAACCGAAATACAACTATAGAAGTTTTAACACCAGATTTTTTGAGAAAAGGGGAAGCCTACAAAAAAGTTATTGATGCTAAACCAGATGTTTTTAATCACAACATTGAGACTGTTCCTAGTCTTTATTTAAAAGTAAGACCAGGTTCTAGATATTTTGCATCTTTAGAACTTTTAAAAAATGCAAAAAAAATTGATAAAAATATTTTTACTAAATCTGGAATTATGGTTGGGTTAGGAGAAACAAGAGATGAAATATTACAAGTTATGGATGATTTAAGAGCTGCTGATGTAGATTTCATAACTATCGGTCAATACTTACAGCCCTCAACAAAACATTATCCATTAGACAGATATTATACACCAAAAGAATTTGATGATTTAGGAACTATAGCAAAAGCAAAAGGGTTTTTATTAGTTTCGTCATCACCTTTAACAAGATCTTCTTATCATGCTGATGAAGATTTTGCTAAGCTTCAACATAACAGATTAAAAAGTAATTAATGCCCAAAGCATCAGTTACACGTCATATTGCACGTGATAAACAAACGCTTATTGATTTTGTTTTAGATATTGAAAAGTATCCTGAATTCATTCCATTTTGTATAGATTCAAAAGTTTATGAAACAAATGACAATGGGCATGAAATAAAAATAATTGCTGATCTTACAATTGGTAAACGACCTTTTATTGATACTTATAAAAGCGATGTAAGATATGATAAAAAAAATGACTCTATTCATGTAACAAATATTGATGGCCCATTAAAACATCTTGAAAATAATTGGAAATTTATTGAGAAAGAAAAAATAACTGAAGTGCAATTTGATGTTGATTTTGAAATTAAAAACAAGTTTTTAAATTTAATAATGGAAAAATCATTTCAATTTGGTTTAAACAAAATAGCTGATGCTTTTCAAAAAAAAGCTGAAAATCTTTAAGAAATAATTTTTGTAATTTTTTTTAATACTTCTCTTACTGTATTTTTTTGAATACTTGATCTGTTTTTAGATCCAAATTTATTCTCTAAAATTAATAAATATTTTCCTGTTTTAATCCCAATATAGACAAGACCAACTGGTTTTAATTTTGATCCTCCACCGGGTCCAGCTATGCCAGTAATTGAAACATTAATTTTACTTTTCGAAATTTTTGACAAATTCTTTACCATTGCTTCACAGCATTCTTTGCTTACAGCGCCATATTTTTTAATGATATTTTTATTTACTTTTAAGATTTTGATTTTGGCTTCATTAGAGTACGTAGTTAAACCCATTTCAAAGTATTTGGATGAATTTGCTAATTTTGTAAGATTGTTCGACAACAAGCCTCCTGTACAAGACTCAGCTACTGAAATAGTTAATCGTTTATCTATTAATTTTTTATGTAGTTTTTTTAAATTCATTAAAATATGAAACTAACTAAATAAATTATTATCATAGAATAAAGACCAGCCATTATATCGTCCATAATTATTCCAAAATAATTTTTGTGATTTTTGTCAAAATAACTTACTGGAAAAGGTTTTAAGATGTCAAAAAACCTAAATGAAAAGAAAGATATAATGTAATAATATTCAACTTGTATTGAAATTTTACCTGTTTTATTTAAATATAATAATAGAAGTAAAGGCATCCACTGACCTAAAACTTCATCAATTACTATTTGTCCAGGATCTTTTTTTTCAAATTCACTTTCAGCATCCCTTACAGCATAAAAAGAATATAAGAATAAAATAGCAAAGAAAATAATTGAAAATTTTAAATTTGTATAATCGAGTATCTCATACGCAATATAAATAAAAACAGTTGTAACAGCAGAAGCGACAGTTCCTGGTATTTTTGTTAAGTATCCATATCCAAAGAAAGTTGAAATTAAAACATTTATTTTTTTCATCTTGATATTGAGCAAATTACTTCACAGGCAATTGCATTTTCCTTTCCTATTAATCCAAGTTTTTCAGTAGTCTTACCTTTTAAATTAATTAAATCTTTATTTAGATCTATTAGATTTGAGAGCGAGTTAATTATTTTATCTCTGTATTTTGATATTTTTGGTTGTTCGCATATCAAATTAATATCTAAATTATTTATATAGTAATTATTTGAATTTAATAATTTTATAATTGGTTTTAGCATTTTTGGAGATCTAATATTTTTAAATTTATTAATATTATCTGGAAAAAAAGTTCCAATGTCTTTTTTTCTCATAGCTCCTAATATTGAGTCAATTATTGAATGAATAATTACATCCCCGTCAGAGTGCCCTTGTAAACCCGAGTGGTAAGGTATTTTAACACCTCCTAAATATAGTTTTTTACCTTTGATTAATTTATGGATATCAAATCCAATACCAAAGTAAGTTAATTTTTCTTTAATATCTTCTTTAAAAGTAATTTTAGTATTTAAATTTTCACCTTTAATGAATTTTACTCTTAGGTTGTTCTCAATAAATAATGTTGCCTCATCAGATATTATTTTTTTTTGTTTAACTGATAATTTGTATAAATCTTGAAATTTAAAAGCTTGAGGTGTCTGAGTTAGTATAGAATTATCTCGTTTTAAATTGAATATTTGATTTCTAATCTTATATTTAATTGAGTCTTTTGATTTAATCGCAGGTATCACTGCCTTATTTTTTTTTAATGAACTGATTAATGTTTTTAAAAGTTTTAAAGTAAAATTTGGCCTAGCTGCATCATGTATCAAAACATTAGTTGGTTTGTATTTTTTTATAAATTTCAAAGCTACTAATGAAGAGTCAGATCTTTCTTTGCCACCTCTAATAATAGAAACATTTTTTGAAAATTTTCCTTTAATATCTTTTTTGTTATTAACCACAATTATTATTTTTTTGAAAAGTTTTGATTTTAAAGCCTTATCCAAAGAATGTTTGAAGAGAGGTTTGCCCTCATAAATGCTGTATTGTTTTAGCTTTTTTGAATTAAATCTTTTGCTTTGTCCTGAAGCTAGTATAATAAAATAGTTATTCATAAATATTGAAATTTTATACCTAAATGTCAGATTTCATTAAAAAAAACATTTATTTAATAATATTGTTTATTATCACATTATCGATAGGTTTTTTAACATTTTTAACTTTTATTGATAAAGGGTTTATCAAACTAACTGATAAAAATTTACAATATCTATTAATACTAAACATTTTTCTTTTACTCGCACTTTTTGTATTTATTTTTTTTGAAATTAAAAGAGCAATTAAGACAGATATTGATAAAGATGGATTAAAATCAAACAAAAAATATATTACAGTATTCGCTCTATTTACTTTAATACCATCTATTTTGATCTCTATTTTTTCATTGTTCCTTTTTTCTTTTGCATTAGAAAAGTATTTTGACAAAAAAGTTACAACTGTTGTTAATAATTCTTACGAACTAGCAAAAAATTATGTTGATGAGATAAGAAATAATATTCAATCTGATATTGTTTTAATAGCATTTGACATAAATAAAGGTAAAAAATTTTTAAATGATGATGTTAGAGAATATAGTCGTTTTTTAAATACTCAAAAATTAATTAGAGATGTAGATGAAATCCACGTTATTGATATAAATAAAAAATTATTATTTACTACTCTAAAAGATGATCAACCATATATACCACCTTTGGATAGAGCGTTATCACTTGTTATCGATGATGATCGCCCATTAAAAATTTTAAATGCACCAGAAAATATGTCTGCTGCAATAATGAGGTTGCAAAATTTTGATAATCGATTTCTGTATGTAGTTAAATTTTTAGATAAAGATATCTCAAAATATTTGACTGAGTCACAAGAAGCAATTAATTTTTATTATACAGTTGAAGAAAAAAGTACTGGAATTAAAATATCATTTGCAATTATATATATAATTGTCGTTAGTGTTTTACTATTTGTATCCATCTCTATCGCAATAAGATTTTCATCAAGATTTTTTAGATCCATCAATAATTTAATTAATGCTTCGGTATCTATAGGAGAAGGTAAATTTGATACCAAAGTTCCTGAGGTAAAAACTGATAAAGATTTAGAAATTTTAAATAAAAATTTCAACTTAATGATTGATAGACTTAGAAATCAACAAGAAAAATTAATAATTAACGAAAGGCATGAGGCATGGAGTAATTTAGCAAGAAAATTAGCTCATGAAATTAAAAACCCATTAACCCCAATTCAATTAACAATTGATCGGATGAAAACAAAATTTTCTAATCAAATTAATGATAATGAAAAAGGGAATTTTGATGAAAATTTAAAGATAATAAATAACCAAATCAAACAAATTGGAAATTTAGTTAATGAGTTTTCTGATTTTGCAAGAATGCCAAAACCAATTTTAAAAGAAAACAATTTAATTCAAATTATTCAGGAAAATATCAAATTACTAAATGAATTAGATAATACGATAAGTATTTCTGTGAAAGCCAGTAAAAAAGAAATTTTTTTAAACAGCGATAAAGAACAGATTGCAAGAGTTTTCTTTAACTTAATTAAAAATTCTATAGAAAGTATTCAGCAAAAAGCAGAAAATGATAGTAATTTAGAGAAAAAAATCACTATTGAAGTTAATCAAGAAAATAACCACATCATTATCAATATTATTGATAATGGTATTGGTTTTGGAATATTTGCTGCAAACATCAAAGATATTTTAAACCCATACTTTACAACAAAAAAAAATGGAACTGGATTAGGTCTTTCAATAGTAAGTAAAATTATAAATGACCATAATGGAAAAATTGAATTTATAACTCTAGATGAAGGAGCAAAAATTAAAATAGATTTTATTAAATAGAATGAGCTCAGAGATATTAATCGTTGATGATAATGCTGATATAAGGAACATTATTAATGATTTAATTTTAGATGCTGGTTATAAAACAAGACTTGCAGCTAATTATAATCAAGCATTATCTGAAATCGACAAAAAACTTCCAGATGTTGCCATCCTTGATGTTAAATTAGATAAGGGGGATAATGATGGAATAGAATTGTTATCACATATAAAATCAAAAGATAAAGATGTACCTGTTATTATAATTTCAGGCCATGCGAATATTGAAATGGCAGTAAAATCTCTTCATGAAGGAGCTTTCGAATTTATTGAAAAACCTTTTGATCAAGAAAGATTACTAAATTTTGTAAAAAGAGCAGTTGAAAACTACAGTCTCAAAAAACAAAACAAAGAATATGAAACAAAATTATTTTCTTCTTACGAATTAATTGGAAATAGTAAAAATATTTTAAATATTAACGATCAAATTAATAAAATTTCAATTACAGAAAGTAGGGTTTTTATTAATGGTCCATCAGGATCTGGAAAAGAATTAATAGCAAGAAAAATTCATAAATTATCAAAAAGAAATAAAAATTCTTTTGTAGTTTTAAATGGTGCTTTATTAGACTCAAATAAGTATGAGTTGGAATTATTTGGAGAAGAAAAAGATAACGGTGCTATATCTTATGGAGCTTTGGAAAAAGCTAATAAAGGAACTTTGTTGATAGATCAAGTTTCTGAAATACCTTTAGATATACAGTCAAAAATTTTAAGAGTTTTAACTGACCAAAAATTCAAAAGAGTTAATGGTTCAAATGATGTGAGTGTTAATGTCAGATTAATATGTTCTTCAAGTAAAGATTTAAAAAAAGAAATTGAATTAGGAAATTTTAGGGAAGATCTTTTTCATAGATTAAATGTGTTTGAAATAAACGTTGAACCATTAAATCAACGTATTTCAGATATTCCACTTTTAATTAAATATTTTTCAAAAAAAATATCTGAAAATTATAATATTAATGAATTAGACATAGATGAAGATAATACTTATATATTAAATCATGATTGGCATGGTAATGTCAGAGAGCTAAGAAACTTGATAGAAAGAATTGCAATATTACAACCAGACACTAAGGAAAAAATATCAAATATAATTAAGGAGTCTCTTAAAAATATTAATTTCAATGAACAACTTGCAGAAAATAGCCTATCTGTGCCATTAAAAGAAGCTAGAGAAAAGTTTGAAAAAGAGTATTTAACTATTCAATTAAAAAAATTTAATGGAAATATCTCAAAAACTGCTAATTTTGTCGGAATGGAAAGAACCGCCTTACATAGAAAATTAAAGGGCTTAGGAATTAAAGAATTTAATTAAATGAACATAATCATCTGTGGCGCAGGAAGAGTAGGCTTTACTATAGCAAGGCAGCTTGGTGAACAGGGTCATTCTATTACCGTAATAGATCCATCAAGCGAAGATATTCAAAAAATTGATGATGCACTAGATGTTAAAGCTATAGTTGGAAAAGGAAGTTATCCATCAATACTTGAAAAAGCGAATGCTCAAGAGGCAGATATGATTATTGCAGTAACGCGAAATGACGAAATTAATATGGTCATATGTCAAATTGCGTTTTCAATTTTTAAGATACCAAAAAAAATTGCAAGAATTAGATCTCAAGATTATTTAAACCCTAAATTTACTACAGTTTATAATAAAGAAAATCTACCAATAGATGTTATTATTTCGCCAGAGATTGAAATTGCAAAATCAATTCAAAGAAAATTAGAGGCTCCTGGCGCTTTAGATAGCGTACCCTTTGCCGAAAATAAAATAAGATTACTTGAAATATTGATTAATGAAAATTGTAATTTGATTAATATCAAACTAAGTGATCTTACAAAAAAATATCCCAATCTTAAAGCAAATGTAATAGGTGTAATAAGAGAGGATAGATTTTTTATTCCAAAGAAAACTGATGAAATAAAAATTAATGACAAAATTTATGTAATTATAAATTCAATTCAAATGTCTGAAACATTAGAAGCGTTTGGACATACCGAAAAAGTTTCTAAAAAAATTCTTATTGTTGGTGGAGGTAATATTGGATTTAATTTGGCTAAAAATATTGAAGAGAATTTGGACTCAGCTAGAGTGAAAATTATTGAGAAAAACAAAGAAAGAGCAGAATATCTTGCAAGTGAACTAAATAATACAATAGTAATAAACGGAGATGCTTTAGATGAAGAGGTTTTATCAGAAGCTAATCTAGAGGAAGCCGAGACTGTTCTGGCCCTCACAAATGATGATGAAGATAATTTAATGGTGAGTGTTTTAGTAGAAAAATTTGCAAAAGATGAAAAAGAAGTTGATGACAAAAGAACAATGGCCTTGATTAATAAACCAAACTATTCATTATTACAAAATTCACTTAAAATTGATGATTTGATTGATCCTAGAATGAATACTGTATCGAGTATCTTAAAACATATACATAAAGGTACGATTGAAACAGCTTATACAATTATGAATGGTGAATATGAGGTAATAGAAGCCGAGATTATTGAGACATCTGAATTAATTAATAAAGAATTAAAAAATTCTAATCTTCCTGAAGAAATTCGAATAGGTGCTGTGCTTAGAGATGATAAGGTAATTATACCTAGATCAGACTTTGTATTTCAAAAAGATGATAAAGTTGTTTTTTTAGCCAAAAAGGACTCAATCTCAGTTGTAGAAAACATTTTTAGAATTAGTTCAATTTAATTAAATGCCAATACTTAGGGTAAAATATTTAAGTTTTTTCTTTCTATTAATTTCTGTTTTTTCATTTTTAAATATTATTTACTCTTATTATTTTAATTTATACTTAAATTTAAACACATATTACTTAAGTTTAGTAATCTCTGGTTTAATTAGTTTTTTGTTTTATAAAATTGATACCTCAGATAAAAAATCCACAATATTTGAAAAAATATTAACAGTGCTTTTGGGATATTTTATTATGCCATTGGTATTATCCATTCCATTTTATTTTAGTATTTATAATTTAACATTTTTAAATGCTTTATTTGAAGCGGTTTCTGGTTTTACTTCAACTGGTTTTACAATATTTGAAAATATAAAGCATATTGATCAGGGCTTAATAATATGGAGATCATCAATCCAATGGATAGGTGGATTATACTTTCTATTTTCTATTATTTTTTTGATCGATATTTATGATGAGAGTTTAAAAAAATCTCTTACAAACTTTTTGTCATTCAATAAAACAGAAGTTCTAAAACAAACGATAAAAATATTTGTATTATATTCAAGCTTAACATTAGCTATTTTTATAATTCTTAATTTATTTGGAATTAGATCATTTAATTCGTTAAATCTAGCAATGACTATTATTTCATCAGGTGGTTTTTTACCCGTGAATGATCTCTCAACTATACTTGTCCAAAATTCACAGATAATAATTTTTTCATTATTAATGCTAGTTTCTTTCTTTAGTATTTTCTTTGTATATAATTTAATATTTTTAAGAAAAAATATTAATTTTTTTCATGAGGATATTCATTTATTTTTATACTTTGCAATAACTGTTGGAATATTTTTTATTTTTTTTAGTTATGACAATACTTTTTCTTATAGATTTTTATCTTTAGTAAGTAGTATTTCTAATATTGGAATTTCATTGAATGTTGAGCAAACTAATATTCAATTTTTGTATTTACTTTTAGTTATAATTGGAGGGTCATTTATTTCAACAAGTTCAGGATTAAGATTTTTGAAAATTTACTCGTTAACTAAATATTCTATAAATCAAATACTTTCTTTTAGCAGACCCAAAAATGTATTTATGAATAAACTAATTTTTTCTAAAATTAATTTTGTAACTAAAGATATTAATAAATATTTTCTTACAATAGTTATTTTTATAATTTCACTTTTCTTATTAACAATTTTTTTATCTTTGAGTAATATCAGTTTTGAGAATTCTTTTAAGTTAGCTATATTGACATTAATGAACACCGTTAACTCTTCAGCATATGGAATAAGTGATTTTGAATTCCAAAACTTACATTTTATAACAAAATTTATTCTTATTATCTTTATGATTATAGGCCGAATTGAATTGTTATCTTTATTATTGATAGCTAAAAAATTTCTGTTTAAATATTAAATTTGTATTATATAAGTAGTCTCATAATTGCGCCCTTAGCTCAGCTGGATAGAGCATCGGTTTTCTAAACCGAGGGTCGTAGGTTCGAATCCTTCAGGGCGCGCCATTACTTGTTCTTTTGAGCATAATTTCTTCTTGAAGTAGTTTTTTTAAAATGTTTTAATCTCGCGAATTCAAAACTTAGTTTTGAATTATTTGTTAACAAATAAAAATAACTAAAAGGAAGAATAATGTTTAAATACTTAAAACAATTAACTTCTTTAGTAGCAATGGTTGCAGTGTTGTTTACTTTTACAACAGAAACTATGGCTGCTAAAAAATCTAAAACACTTAAAAACACTCAAAAGAAGGGTTTTGTAAGATGTGGAGTATCTCAAGGTCTTCCAGGATTTTCTAATGCTGATGCTGCAGGAAATTGGACTGGTGTTGACGTTGACGTATGTAGAGCGGTAGCTGCTGCAGTATTAGGTGATGCAAACAAAGTTAAGTTTACACCATTAAGTGCTAAAGAAAGATTTACTGCTTTAACTTCTAATGAGATTGATATCTTATCAAGAAACACAACTTGGACTCTTTCTAGGGATGCTGACATCGGACTTACTTTCGTAGGTGTAAACTTCTACGATGGTCAAGGTTTTATGGTTAGAAAAAATTCTGGATATACATCTGTGAATGATTTCAAAAACGGTATTTCTGCATGTACAAACTTAGGAACAACAACTGAGCTTAATATGAGAGACTTCTTTAATTCAAAAGGAATTTCTTATGAGCCAGTAACTTTTGAAAAAGCTGACGAAGTTGTTGCTGCGTATGATGCTGGAAGATGTGATACTTACACAACTGATAAATCTGGTTTAGCTGCTCAAAGAATTAAATTGAGTTCTCCAGATGACCACATAGTTTTACCTGAAACTATTTCAAAAGAGCCTTTAGGCCCTGTTGTTAGACAAGGTGATTCTGTTTGGGAAGATATCGTAAGATGGTCTCTAAACGTAATGATCGAAGCTGAAGAGTATGGTGTTACTTCTTCTAACGCTGATTCAATGAAAACTTCTGATAATCCAGCAGTTAAAAGATTAGTTGGTGCAGAAGGTGAACTAGGAGCTGCTTTTGGTCTAGATAATGATTGGAGTTTAAGAATTATCAAGCAAGTTGGTAACTACGGTGAAAGCTACAAAAGAAATATTGCTGACACTGGAATTCTACCTGACAGAGGTCCAAATGAATTATGGACTAAAGGTGGAATACTTTATGTACCACCAGCAAGATAATTTATATCTTTAAATAAAACATAAAAGGGGCTAGATTTTTCTAGCCCTTTTTTTTATAAGTCTTAAAATTATTGTGAATATTAAAAAAATATTACCCCAATTACTTACACTCCTAGTTGTAATTTTAATTTTTGGATTTTTTTCATATAACGCACAAGTTAATATGGAGAATAGAGGAATTAGTTTTGGGTATGGTTTTTTATCTCAAGAATCTTCTTTTGATGTACAATTTTCATTAATTGAATTTGATGGCTCACATTCATATTTTAGAGCTTATCTTGTTGGTTTATTAAATACTATTTTAGTTTCTGTTATCGGGATTATATTTGCAACAATTATTGGAGTTGTTGTTGGAATAGCTAGATTATCAAACAACTATCTTATTAATAAAACTGCTGCAGTTTATGTAGAATTTTTTAGAAATATCCCTTTATTATTACAAATATTTTTTTGGTATTTTGCTGCTTTAAGAGCACTACCATTACCTCAAGATACAGAACCTATGTTTGGAGTTTTTTTCCTTACTATAAAAGGTTTTTTTGTTCCTGCTATTATTTGGAATAATTTAGATATTTTTATTTATTCAATAATTGCTGCAATAATTTCAATTATTTTTATTAGAATTTACGCAAGAAAAAAACAAGAGAACGAAGGAATCCAAACACCAGTTTTATCAATTTCAATAGGACTATTGCTAATTTTACCTATCTTAACTTTTTTATTTGGTGGGGTTGATGCATCAGTTGAAGTCCCTGTAATTCAACAATTGTCTCAATCTGGTTTCACTTATGAAGGAGGAATAAAATTACCGCCTGAATTAATATCTCTTGCATTAGCTCTATCATTATATACAGCAACATTTATCGCTGAATGTGTAAGAGCAGGTGTTCAAGGTGTTAGTAAAGGTCAAAAAGAAGCTGCTGCTTCTATAGGATTAACTCCAAACCAAGTATTAAAATTAGTGGTAATGCCGCAAGCTTTAAGAATTATAATTCCACCAACCACTAATCAATATTTAAATTTAACAAAAAATTCATCTCTTGCAGCTGCAATTGCATATCCTGATTTGGTTCTAGTATTTGCAGGAACCGCTTTGATGCAGACAGGTAGGGCGATAGAAATTGTTTCTATAACAATGTTAACATATTTATCTTTGAGTATATCAATATCAATATTTATGAATTGGTATAATAAGAAAATAGCTATTAAAGAAAAATAATGAACAAATTGAACTTTTTACAACCAGATAAAAATAATCTTAATACTTATTTATATACAGGAACAATTCTAGTTGCATTAAGTATATTTATAGTTTTTTTAAATTCTTTTTTTAATAAAGATTTAATTTCTTTTTTACCTGGAACTCTTAGTTTCTTTTTACCATTAATTTTAGGTTTTATAGGACTTCATTTAATTAGAATTGAATATTCAGGTTTAAAATTTTTAGATTCAATAAATAAACATATTAATACTAACAATTTTAATGCTTTTTTATCATTGTTAATTGTATTCGTGGTTATCAAATCACTACCACCATTATTAAGTTGGTTTATTTTAGATGCAAATATTGCTGGAGACTCAAAAGATGTATGTACTGGTACAGGAGCTTGTTGGACTTATATTAAAATTTGGTTTAACAGATTTATGTATGGTATGTATCCAAATGCTGAGCAGTGGCGTATTAACTTATCTTTTATAGCTTTAGCTTTTCTTGGTACTATTGGTTTCTTTGCTACTGAAAAATTTAAAAAATATTTGACCCTTTATTATGTAGTTATTTATCCTGTAATTGCTTTTTTCTTTATTTTCTTTTTTATATCTGGTGGTCCAATATTTTTTGATTTCTCATATGGAATTATTGCAGCTGTAATTTCAATTATAATTGGATTTTTTATTCCTTCAAAATTTAAAATGTACTATTTCATTATAGTTCCGATCACACTTTACATATTATTAAAATATGTATTTTTTTATGAAGAGCTTATTGAGCTTGGTAAATTAGAAGCATTAGAGTGGGTAGAGACAGGCGCTTGGGGAGGTTTGTCTTTAACTTTTATAGTATCATTTTTTTGTTTGATTTTCTGTTTTCCAATAGGCTTGTTTTTATCTTTGGGCAGAAGGTCAGATTTTCCAATAATTAAATATTTTTCAATAGGCATGATTGAATTTTGGAGAGGTGTTCCATTGATTACAGTATTATTTATGTCCTCAGTAATGTTTCCAATGTTTTTACCAGAAGATATGTTTATTGATAAATTAGTTCGGGTAATCATTGCAATTTCTTTGTTTGAAGCAGCTTATGTTGCTGAAGTTATCAGAGGTGGTTTACAAGCATTACCTAGAGGACAATATGATGCTGCCAAATCTTTAGGAATGGGATATTGGAAAATGCATATTTTAGTAATTTTACCTCAGGCACTTAAACTTGTTATACCTGGTATTGCTAATACTTTTTTAGCCCTTGTAAAAGATACTCCTTTAATATTTGTTGTAGGACTTTTAGAAATTGTTGGCATGCTTAATCTTGCTAAAACGAACCCAGAGTGGTTAGGTTTTGCGATGGAAGGTTACGTGTTTGCATCGGTACTATTTTTTATTATTTGCTATGCAATGAGTAAATATAGTTATAATTTAGAACAAAAATATAAAACGGAAAGATAATGTCAGATAAAATAATACAAATTACTGAAATGAATAAATGGTTTGGTGATTTCCAAGTTTTAAAAAATATAAATCTAGAAGTAGAAAAAAATAAAAAAATTGTAGTGTGTGGACCATCCGGTTCAGGAAAATCAACATTAATAAGATGTATAAACAGATTAGAAGAGCATCAAGAGGGCTCAATCATTGTAGATGGAAATGAATTAACAGCAGACACTAAAGATATTGAGAAAATTAGAGCTGAAGTTGGAATGGTATTTCAACAATTTAATCTTTTTCCTCATCTTTCTATTTTAGATAATTGTACATTGGCACCAATTTGGGTAAAAAAAATGCCAAAAAAAGATGCAGAAGATTTAGCTATTCAACATTTAGAAAAAGTGCAAATTGCAGATCAAGCACATAAATACCCAGGACAACTTTCTGGCGGTCAACAACAAAGATGTGCAATTGCTAGAGCATTATGCATGGAGCCAAAAATAATGCTTTTTGATGAACCAACGTCAGCATTAGACCCTGAGATGATTAAAGAAGTTTTAGATGCTATGGTTAATCTAGCAAAAGCAGGAATGACAATGATTGTAGTAACACATGAGATGGGATTTGCTAAAGAGGTTGCTGATGAAGTTATATTTATGGATGAAGGTATGATAGTAGAAAAAGCAGAAACTAAAGAGTTTTTTGCAAACCCTAAGAGTGACAGAACTAAGCTGTTTTTAAGTCAAATACTATAAAAAATATATAATTATAAAGCAATTAATTTAAATTAAACAATCGAATTATGTTTATTTTGCATTGAACTAATGCTTGACAGTGTTTTCATTATTTCAAATTATTTACAAAAAAAAATAAATTTTTCTATTGCAGTAACATTAATAAATAGGTTGAATAGACTTTATAAAATTTAATTAAGAGGGGTCTTAATGGAAGATAATTTCAATAAACACTTAGGCAATAAGCTTAAGCTAAGAAGATTAGCTTTGGGTTTGACACAAACAAAAGTAGCAAAAGCAATAAACGTAACATTTCAACAAATTCAAAAATACGAAAAAGGTACAAATGGAGTTAGTTCGATTAGATTGCTCCAACTTTCAAATTATTTAAAAGTACCGATAAATTATTTTTTTGAGGATTTTCCAGAATACTTAATTAATTTAGAAAAATCTCAAGAAGGTCATATGAGTGTTAATTATAATTTTTTAGTAAAAGTTTATTCAGAACTTAACGCTGATCAAAAGTTAAAATTTAATAAATCTTT
Organism: uncultured Pelagibacteraceae bacterium; assembly: GCA_902556065.1. Taxonomy (GTDB): domain Bacteria; phylum Pseudomonadota; class Alphaproteobacteria; order Pelagibacterales; family Pelagibacteraceae; genus Pelagibacter. The sequence goes on along the minus strand of CACDUV010000011.1, from coordinate 11,444 downwards.
GCAAATATCAGGATTAAATATTTCTAAAGCTGTATAGAAATATAATTTTAAGACCCGTAATCTTTTTTTTATAAATTTTAATAAAAATAATTAATATAATTTTTTTTGGCTCCTCGGGCAGGACTCGAACCTGCGACCAATTGATTAACAGTCAACTGCTCTACCAACTGAGCTACCGAGGAATGTAAAAATCACAACTTACTTTTTTTTAAAACTAAAACAAGATTTTTTTTGGAGGCAACGCCCGGAATCGAACCGGGATACAAGGATTTGCAATCCTCTGCGTAACCATTCCGCCACGTTGCCATCTTATTTTCAGCTAATAGCTACAGATGCCTTTTTATATTAAATTTTTTCTATTAGTCTATTAAATAACGAACCAAATTGATTATTGTTAATTTAGATTATTAAATTATAAACTTTAACATCGATGAGTAACGATAAATATATACATTCTGATGTAGAAAATAGAATTTATTCTTATTGGGAAAAAAATGGTCTTTTTAAACCTAAAGAAAATTCAAAAAAATTCTCAATAGTAATTCCTCCACCAAATGTAACCGGTAGTTTGCATATGGGTCATGCTTTGAACAATTCTATTCAAGATTTATTAGTTCGTTATCACAGGATGAACAATTTTGAAACATTGTGGCAACCTGGAACTGACCACGCTGGTATTGCAACGCAAGCTTTAGTAGAAAAAAAACTTACCTCTGAGAACATAGATAAGAATGAAATTGGTAGAGATAAATTTATTCAAAAAGTTTGGGAATGGAAAGAACAGTATGGCGACATAATAATTAACCAATTAAAAAAACTAGGATGTTCTTGTGATTGGTCAAGAAACGCATTCACAATGGATGAGAATTTATCCAAATCAGTAATTAAGGTTTTTGTAGATCTTTATAAAAAAGATCTAATCTACAAAGATAAGAAATTAGTTAACTGGGATACAGTTTTAAAAACAGCTATTTCAGACCTAGAAGTAGATCAAAGAGAGGTAAATTCTAAAATTTATTACATTAGATATCCAATTGATGGGACTGAAGAATTTATTACAATTGCAACAACAAGACCTGAAACAATGCTTGGTGATACAGCTATAGCTGTAAATCCAAAAGATGAAAGATTTAAATCCTTTGTTGGAAAAACAGTAACTGTTCCTATTGTTGGAAGAAAAATAAAAATAATTGAAGATGATTACGCAGATCCTGAGCAAGGTACAGGAGCATTAAAAATAACTCCTGCTCATGATTTTAATGATTATGATGTTGGTCAAAGAAACGACCTTGAAATCATAAATATTTTTACAGAAGCAGGTAAAATTAATAATAATGCTCCAAAAGAGTATGTTGGTCTTGATAGGTTTGAAGCTAGAAAAAGAATTTTAAAAGAACTCAAAGATAAAGAATTTTTTGTAAAAGAGGAAAATATCAAAAACAAAGTTCCTTATGGAGATAGGTCTAATTCAATAATTGAACCTTTCTTGACAGAGCAATGGTTTGCAGACGCTGATAAATTATCTGTTAAAGCGAAAGAAGTTGTTAATTTAAAGAAAACAAATTTCTTTCCGGAAAATTGGTCAAAAACTTATTTCCAATGGATGAATAATATTGAACCATGGTGTATCTCAAGACAGCTTTGGTGGGGGCACCAAATTCCTGCTTGGTATGGCCCTGATGAAAAAATTTTTGTTGCAGAAAATGAAAACGATGCAAAACAACAAGCTAAAAAACATTATGGTAAAGATGTTGTCTTAAATCGTGATCCAGATGTTTTAGATACTTGGTTTTCATCTGGCTTATGGCCTTTTGCAACACTCGGTTGGCCTAATGACAATAAATATGTAGATAAATTTTACCCAACATCAGTATTGGTTACAGGTTTTGATATTATATTTTTCTGGGTTGCTAGAATGATTATGTTTGGTACTGAATTTTTAAATAAAGAACCATTTAAAGATATTTATGTTCATGCTTTAGTCAGAGATGAGAAGGGACAAAAGATGTCTAAGTCAAAAGGTAATGTTATTGATCCTTTGGATTTAATTGAAAAATATAGTGCAGATGCACTTAGATTTACTTTATTATCAATGGCTTCACCAGGTACAGATGTTAAGCTTTCTGAAGATAGAGTTAAAGGTTATAGAAATTTTTTAAATAAACTGTGGAATGCTAATAATTTTTTAACCACTAATGAGTGTGATTTTAAAGATATAGATAAGGTTCCCAGTTTAAATGTAAACATTAACAAATGGATTTATTCAGAGCTTATTGAAACTAAAAATAATATAGAAAAAAACCTTAAAGATTATAGGTTTGATGAGGCTGCTAAAAATGCTTATCAATTTGCATGGCATTCTTATTGTGATTGGTATTTAGAATTATCAAAAACAATACTATTTTCTGAAGATGAAAAGGCTAAAGCAGAGGTTAAAAAAGTATCATCTTTTGTATTCAAACAAATTTTGATTTTGCTACATCCTTTTATTCCTTTTGTTACAGAGGAAATTTGGCTCAAAAACAAATTTGATAATGATGGCAGTGATTATTTGATGCTTAAAAATTGGTTATCTGGTGAAATAAATAAGGATAGTAATACTGAGCAAGTTGAAAATATCATTAATATTATTTCAGAAATTAGATCATTTAAAAATGAGCTAAATGTGAGTCCAGGCTCATTTATTGATGTATCAATAAGTAATATTAACAAAAATCAGAAAGAATTTATCAATACAAATGAAATAATCCTAAAAAAACTTGGTAGAATAAACAGCATATTAGATAAAGATTTAGATAAACCTGCTGCCACAATGGTTGTCTCTGGTGATTTGTTCAAGATTTATTTTGATAAAGATGTTGATTTAAAATTAATAAAAGAAAATTTAACAAATAAACAAAGTAGATTAGAACAAGAGATGAATAAAATATCTCAAAGATTAGATAATAAAAGTTTTGTAGACCGTGCTCCAAAAGAGATTGTTGAACAAGAAAAAAATAATTATAATAATTTAAAGAATGATATTGAGAAAATATCAGTAACAATAAAGGGTATATAATGGCTAAATTTAATAAAAAGAAACTTCCAAGTAGACATACATCATTAGGGGCAGATAGAGCTCCACATAGATCGTTTTATTATGCAATGGGAGAAACTGAGAAAGATGTAGCTAAACCCTTTGTAGGTGTCGTTTCTACATGGAATGAGGCAGCCCCGTGTAATATTGCACTGATGAGACAAGCTCAATCAGTTAAAAAGGGAGTTAGAGCTAATGGCGGAACTCCAAGAGAATTTTGTACAATTACCGTTACAGATGGTATTGCAATGGGCCATGAGGGAATGAAATCCTCATTGATATCTCGAGAAGTAATTGCTGACTCAGCTGAACTTACAGTTAGAGGTCATTGTTATGATGCATTAGTTGGTATTGCAGGATGTGATAAATCTTTGCCAGGTTTAATGATGTCTATGGTTCGATTAAATGTTCCAAGTGTATTTATATACGGTGGATCTATTCTTCCAGGGAGATACAAAGGTAAAGACGTAACAGTTGTAGATGTATTTGAAGCAGTTGGAAAACATTCATCTGGTAAAATGTCTGCAGCAGAACTTAGAAAATTAGAATTAGTTGCTTGTCCAAGTGCAGGTGCTTGTGGGGGTCAATTTACAGCCAATACCATGGCATGTGTATCTGAAGCTATTGGTTTAGCTTTACCATATTCAGCAGGAACGCCAGCTCCATATGAAGAAAGAGATAAATACGCAAAGGCTAGTGGTAAAATGGTTATGAATCTTTTGAAGAAAGGAATTAAACCAAGAGACATTGTAACTAAAAAAGCTTTAGAAAATGCTGCAACGATTGTTGCTGCGACCGGAGGATCAACAAACGCAGGATTGCATTTACCCGCTATAGCAAATGAAGCAGGAATTAAATTTGATTTAATGGATGTTGCTAAAATTTTTAAAAGAACACCTTATCTTGCAGATTTAAAACCAGGCGGAAAATATGTTGCAAAAGATATGTGGTTAGCAGGCGGTGTTCCAATGTTATTAAAAACTTTATATGAAGGTGGATATATACACGGTGATTGTATGACAGTTACTGGAAAAACTATGAAGGAAAATTTAAAAAGTATTATATTTAATCCAAAACAAAAAGTAATGAGATCTTATAAAAATCCATTATCACCAACAGGTGGTGTTGTTGGATTAAAAGGAAACTTAGCTCCAGAAGGTGCAATTGTTAAAGTTGCAGGATTAAAGAAATTACAATTTACAGGAAAAGCAAGATGCTTTGATAATGAGGAAAGTGCAATGCAAGCTGTTCAAAGCAGAAAGTATAATGATGGTGATGTAATTATAATTAGATATGAAGGACCAGTTGGAGGTCCAGGTATGAGAGAAATGTTATCTACAACAGGTGCAATCTACGGGCAGGGAAAAGGGGAGAAAGTAGCCCTTATTACGGATGGTAGGTTCTCTGGTGCTACAAGAGGCTTTTGTGTGGGTCACGTGGGCCCTGAGGCCGCTCTAGGGGGTCCTATAGGCCTTTTACGTACCGGAGACATCATTGATATTGATGCCAAAAAAGGAACTATCAATGTAAGACTTTCTAAAAAAGAGATGGCTGCAAGAAAAAGAAAATGGAAGGCTAGAAAATCAGATTTTGGGTCAGGTACTTTATGGAAGTATGCGCAAACAGTTGGACCTGCATACTTAGGGGCACCCACACATCCAGGTAAGAAAAAAGAAGTTAAGGATTATTCAGAAATTTAATGAAAATTCGTCCAGTTATTTTATGTGGAGGTGCTGGAACTCGACTTTGGCCAAATTCTAAAAATCATCAGCCAAAACAGTTTATTGATTTTGGTAATTGGACTTTGCTTGGAAAAACTCTTGAGAGAACAAAAGCATCAATTTACGACCCTCCAATCATTAGCACCAATAAGAAATACTTAAACAAAGTAAAACAGCATTTACGAAAAAACAAAATAAACAAATATAAAATTGTTGTAGAACCAGCAAAAAGAAATACTGCACCAGCTATATTAAGTACTGCCTTAATTAAAGATATACCTGATCATCAACCTTTGATGTTTTTTACTGCTGATCATTTGATCGAAAAAATGAGTATTTTTAATAAAGCAATAAACAAAAATAAATCAAACCTTAATGAAGAAAATATATTTGTATTTGGTATTAAACCTAATTCATCAACGAGTGATTATGGTTATTTTTTAACTAAAAAAATTAAAGGTAATATTAATAAAGTAACTAGATTTATAGAAAAACCAAAAGAAGCCAAAGCAAAACAAATTATAAAAAATAAAGGCTATTGGAATTCAGGAATGTTTTATCTTCGAAAAGATTCCATTATTAATAACTTTAAAAAATATCAGCCTAAAAGTTATAGAAATTGCTTAAATGCAGTTAAAAAAGCAAAATACAAGTCTAATACTTATTTTTTGAATAAAGCTTCATTTATAAAAGCTACAGCAAAATCTTTTGATTATGCAATTTTAGAAAAAACCAAACAAATTAACGCTATCAAACTAGATATACCTTGGTCAGATCTTGGTAGTTGGAAAGAAATTTTGAAGATGTATGACAAAAATAAAAACAGATATATAAAGAAGAAGAATATTTTTCATCGTCCATGGGGTAAATACACAAACCTATTTGAAGGTAAAGAGTTTCTAATTAAAGAATTGTACGTAAAACCAAAAGGGATTTTAAGCTTACAAAAACATCATCATAGAGCTGAACACTGGTTGGTCACACAAGGAAATGCAAAAATAACGCTTAATAAGGCTAATATTATTAAAAAACCAGGTGAACATATATTCATTCCATTAGAAGCCATTCATAGAGTTCAAAATTCAGGTAAGAAACCAGTTAAGATTGTTGAAGCTCAAGTAGGTTCAATTTTAAAAGAAACTGACATTGTAAGATATCAAGACGTTTACGGTAGAGTAAAATAAATAATTAATGGACACTACAGTCTTTTTTGTAATTCTATTAGCAACTATTATGCATGCCATTTGGAATGCGATGGTTAAACATCATCCAGATAAGGCTATAGCAGTTCTAGCTATTGTTTTAGGTCACATACCATTAGCGTTAATTTGTATCTTTTATTTTCCTCTTCCCGGAAAAGAGTCACTTCCATATATAATAGCCAGCGTAATAGCTCATCAAGGTTATCAATGGTATATGCTTAATTCTTACAAGATAGGGGAGTATACAAATGTTTATCCAATATTTAGAGGCTTTGGTCCTTTATTGGCTACATTAATTTCTATTATATTTCTTGGAGTTGTATTTAAAATAGCAACTCTAGTTTCAATATTATTAATCTGTGCAGGAATAATGTTTCTTGGATTATTTGGTTCAAAAAACCAAAATCAAATTGAAATAATTAAATATTCATTACTTACTGGATCATTTATAGGTCTTTATTCGTTAATCGACGGATATGGAGCAAGAGTAAGCACATCAGCAATATCCTATATTAGCTTTTCCTTTTTATTTAGTGCTTTAGTTTTTCCTATTATTTTAAAACTAAATAAACATGAGAATATTTTTTCAAAGGTTTTAAAAGATGCAAAAATGATATTTTGGGTAGGAGGATCTATATCTTTTATTATTTATGTGATTGTTGTTTGGGGCTTCACAAAGGCGCCAATTCCTCTCGTTGCAGCTCTTAGGGAAACGAGTATTTTTTTCTCAATATTTATTGGTTATTTCTTCTTAAAAGAAACTATCAATCTTAAAAAAATTATATCGATAGTGCTTATAGTTATTGGGGTGATTGGGATTAAGCTATTTTAAATATAATTGAATAATTTTAGAATAATTATTGTATTTAAAAGCAATAGCATTTTAGAGACAATGGTAAATTAACTGAATTGTAATATTAGTTAAATATTTTTGTAATTAAACTTATCTAAAGTTTGCTAACAAAAATTTATAATTAAATAATAAGTTATTCTTCCCTTATTCATTTTAATTTTTGTTAATTAACTACTTTCTCTCTTTTCATAATAGAGAAGAGAGAAAGACGAATTTAGATATTAATTATTTACAGATGCGGGGCTTTCACTAGCTTTTTTCTTAGCTATTTTTTTTGCTTTTTTCTCAGCTACTTTTTTTTCTAAACTTGCAATTTTTATATTAATTTTAGATAATTTTTTTTCTTTTAAATTGATTTTATTTTTAAGCTTATCTATTGATTTGATAAACTTTTTTTTTCTTTTTTCATTTTTTTTTAACTTTTTACTCATCACAACCTCCTACAGTAAATTTAAAAATAATTATATTTAAATTAAATATCTTAGTAAAATAATTTTTTGTTAAATTTTGTTATTTAAAAATTATAGTAAAAAATTGACTTTTTTGTCTGAAAATTCAATATCAATCTGTTTATGACATCCAAAATTGTCCCCATCAATCTGAACGGGAATATCAAAATTATTACCATCAATATGAATATTTTTTGAGTAAGTAGTGATAACAGATTTATTTTTCGATAAATCTCCATAAATAATAATTAAAATTATATAATATATTAGTTTTAATCTTGTTAAATCTTTGAATATATATGTTACTAATCTATCCTCAAAAATATCTGACTTATTTATCTTATGATGACCGGCATAATATTTTGTGTTAGATGATAATATCCAATCAGCTTGATGTTTTTGACCATCAAAGAAAACATTAAGTTTATTATTATTCAAAAATAAAAAATGTTGAAATCCTTTTAAACCAAAAATTATCTTTCCAAGTATTTTTTTTATACGAGCATCAATAGAGTGAACAATTTTAGCGTCCCAACCGATACCAGCCATTAAAAAAAAATAATTTTCATTTATTTTTACAAGATTTGATTGTTTGTAATTGCTTGATGTTAAAACACTACAAACATTATTTACCTTTTTGGTTATTGATAACTCTGCTTGGAGTAAATTGGCAGTACCAGCTGGTATGTACCCAATTGCAAAATTTTCATTAAAATCAAAGTCATTTTTGATCAATTCATTGATAGCAAATGATACTGATCCATCTCCCCCAGCAACTATCAATCTGTCATAATTTTTATTTTTAAATTCAAGAAATATTTTTTTTGCCTCTTCTTCAGATTTAGTTTTGAAAAAATCAACAGTATTATTGATTTTTAATTTTTCATAAATTTTATTTACTAATTTTATTTTTTTCCCTGATGATGAATTGAGATTATAAATTAAACAATAATGCATAATTTTTTCGTAACTAATTTTTAATAAATCCTTAACATTCCAATGAGATAAGAAATAGATGATTCGAGTTACAGTTGTGTTACAAAAAAGGTTTTTTTAATGGCCCCACTTCTAAAATATAAGAGTATATTCATATCTGATGTACATCTCGGTACCAAAGGTTGTCAAGCAGGCAAGCTTTTAGAATTCTTCAAAAACTCAAGATCTGAAAATCTTTATTTGGTTGGAGACATAATCGATGTTTGGGCTATGCAAAAGAGTTTCTATTGGCCTCAAGAGCACAATGATGTCATTCAAAAAATATTAAGAAAAGCAAGGCACGGGACAAAAGTATTTTACATTATTGGTAATCATGACGAGGTGTTTAGAAAATTTATCCCAATGCATTTGGGTGATATTAAAATTGTAAACAGAGTTATTCATGAAACACAGTTAGGAAAAAAATATCTAGTTGTTCATGGTGATGCTTGGGACGGAGTAATGAAACATGCAAAATGGCTATCTAAATTAGGAGCTATTGCATATGAATTATTACTTAAAATTAATATTATTATAAATTTCTTTAGAAAGTTGAGAGGTAAAGACTATTGGTCTTTGGCAAAATTTTTAAAATATAAGGTAAAAAATGCTGTTAAATATATAGGTGAATATGAAAACACACTTTCAAAATATGCAAAAAGAAAAAAATTTGATGGAATAATTTGTGGTCACATACATCACGCTGAAAATTTAAACCTTGATGGTGTGAATTATTTAAATTGTGGCGATTGGGTTGAGTCATGTACAGCTTTAACAGAAAAATATGATGGAACTTTTGAGATAATTTATTGGGATAAAAAAAGAAAAGAATATATTTCGGAAAATATTGATAAAGAAAAGTTCACTTCCCTCAAAAAAGCATCTTAAAGAATGAAAATATTAATAGTTACTGATGCTTATTACCCACAAGTTAATGGTGTGGTAAGAACTCTACATGAAACTGGTGAAATACTTAAATTACAAGGTCACACTATTGAATATATTACACCTCAACAATTTCTGACTGTACCTATGCCTAAATATAATGAAATTAGATTGTCATTAAATGTTTGGCCTCGTGTAAGTAATTTAATCAATTCAATTAAACCTGATGCAATACATATTGCAACAGAAGGACCTCTTGGTTTTATGGCAAGAAGACATTGTATTAAAAAAGGTTTAAAGTTTACAACAAGTTTTCATACAAGATTTGATAAATATATGAAACTTTATATGCCTATCATTCCAGCTAAATGGTCAGAAAAATTTTTATGTAATTTTCATAATAAAGCTGAAAGAATCTTAGTGACAACAGAGTCTATGCGTGAAGAGCTAATAAGATTAGGAGTTGACAACAAGAAAATGGTTACATGGACTAGGGGAGGTAATCATGGTGCGTTTAAAAAGCCTATTAAGAGAGACTTGCCTTATAAAAGACCTATATGGATATATGTTGGTAGGGTTGCAGTTGAAAAAAATATTAAAGCATTTTTAGATCTCGATCTTGAAGGTACTAAAGTTATTATTGGAAAAGGTCCAGACCTAAACAATTTGAAAAAAAAATTTCCAAATGTTATTTTTTTAGGTGAAAAGACTAATGGAGAATTAGCATCTCATTTTGCATCATCAGACGTTTTTGTTTTCCCTAGTAAAACTGATACATTTGGTATTGTTGTTTTGGAATCATTAAATTGTGGTACACCAGTTGCAGCTTATCCAGTGCCAGGGCCTAAAGATATATTAGGTGGAACTAATATTGATACTTTAGATGATGATTTGAAGGCTTCTGCTTTAAAAGCTTTGAAGGTAAGTCGTCAAGATTGTCTTGATTTTGCAAAAAAATATTCATGGGAAGAAACAGCAAAAATATTTTTTGAAAATGTTTCACCTAATAATTAAAGACAATATTCATTACATTTGTTAAAACATCTCCATGTTTTGGACAGAGGTGATACTTATAATTATAATAATTATTTTATTATATTTTTTATTTAAAAAAAATATTAAGCCAGAAAATACGGCTCCAGTTGTAAAAAAGACCAATAAAGATGATTTAGGAAAGAGAGTAATTATTGAAGAATTAGAAGATCAATTTTTTGCTTTAGATAAATATAACTTAATCAAATATCTTAACAAAAGTGCAAAACAACGTTTTGGCGAAAACTTAATTGATAAAAATATTTCAAGTGTAATAAGAGATACAAAATTATTAGAAACAATTGATGAAGCTATTAAGGATCAAACCACAAAAAATGTTAATGTAGAAATCAATTTACCATCTTATCAGCTTTACAAAATTTACGTTATTCCCGGTCCTACTCATTTGTTTCCAGAAATAGACTCGGTTGTATTATTTCTAAAAGATTTTACAGAAATAACAAAAGCACAAAAATTAAAAACTGATTTTGTTGCTAATGTGAGTCACGAATTAAGAACACCTTTAGTTTCAATTAAAGGCTCTTTAGAGACTATTCTTGGACCAGCTTCAAAAGACCAAGAGGCTCAAAAAAAATTTATGTCTATCATGTCTGATCAAGTATTGAGAATGGAAAACTTAATCAATGATTTATTGATTTTAAGCAGAATTGAACTTGAAGAACACATTAAACCAAATAAAATCATTAATCTAAATGATATTTTTAAAAATATTAAAAGTAACTTTGAATTAATTCTTAAAAAAAAGAAAATTAATTTACATCTTGAGCTTATTGAACCAACTTTAGTTTTTGGTGATAATGATAAATTGTTAACTGTATTTTCAAATTTAATTGATAATTCAATTAAATATTCTCAAGATGGAAAAAATATATATGTCAAAAGTCAAAATAGTGAAGGTAAATTAATTGGTAAAAATATTGTCATTAGTATTAAAGATGAAGGGATTGGAATACCTCAACAGTTAATTCCAAGAATTACTGAAAGATTTTTTAGAGTAGATACAGAAAAAAGTAAAAAAGTTGGTGGTACAGGTTTAGGTTTAGCTATCATGAAACATATTATATCTCAACACAGAGGTGATTATGAGATTCTTAGTAAAGTTAATGAAGGTACTGAAATTAAAATATATCTTCCAACAAAATAATTAATTTTAAAAATTGTTTTAAATTAACTCTTATTCAAGCAATATTTAACAAATCTTTTATTGATTCGTATCCTAGTTTAATTAAT
>CACDUV010000010.1 GCA_902556065.1 uncultured Pelagibacteraceae bacterium | reverse complement strand
CTTTAACAATTTTTTTTGCATCAAAAATATTATGCGCATTAAACTCAACACGCTCTATGCCAACAGGAACAAGAATGTAAACATTACATTTTTCTTTTGAAAATTCATTAATAGACCTAATTCCTTTTTTATATCCCTGGGGATCAATTTTATCCCCATATCTTCCTAATCCAATATGCGCCAAACATCCTATAGATGATATGGAGTCGTATTTTTCATCATCACTCAATTTAGAAATATCAGTAAGATCTTTTTTTAAAAAATTGATATTTTTATGAGGTTTAATTTCTAAATCTCTAATATCTAAAACATCTAATTCTCTATAAGAGGCAATTTGAGCTACTACTCCATCTATCCTTGATCCTATATCCAAATGCTTTACAGGTTTTTTTTCGTACACTTTTTGACTTGTTAGTAAATCTGAGTGAAAGAATTGATTTTTTGTTGGACCAGCCTTGTCTTTAAAATCATCAAGAATAGGATAAAAACTTTTCACTTTTCCACCTAATTTTTTAAACAGCAAGTATTGGCTTATAAATTTAAATAAATTTTTAAGAAAAAAAATTTTAATTAAGTATATGCCTATTAAATTAAAATAACGGTTAATTTTTATCAGATAATTTCTATTTAGTTTGTACCATTTCATTAATTACTCTTTTAAGTTGAATGAATGTAAAACTAAATAATAATCTATTAATCATTTTGATTTTTGTTTGCTCTTTATATAAAAACAAAAAATAAAAATCACCATAATTATGAATTTGACCAAAGAACAATCAGAAGAAATAAAAAACCAACAAGCCCAGAGTAATCAAACCAAAAGGGTTACCGCACCAGAACTTGAAAAAATACTTTATGAAGCACTGCCAGCCTTAGACCATGGATTCGTAAGGGTTGTTGATTATATGGGTGATGATACTTCAATAGTTCAGTCTGCAAGAGTATCTTATGGAAAAGGTACGAAGCAGGTTTCAACAGATAAAGGTTTGATTAAATATTTAATGAGGCATTGGCATAGTACGCCATTTGAAATGTGTGAAATTAAATATCATATTAAGCTTCCAATATTTATTGCAAGACAGTGGATCAGACATAGAACAGCAAATGTAAATGAATACTCAGCAAGATATTCAATTCTAGATAAAGAATTCTATTTACCATCTAAACAAAATTTAGCAGCACAATCGACTAATAATCGACAAGGAAGAGGAGATGTCCTTGAAGGAAAACAGGCAGATGAAGTTTTAGAACTTTTAAAAAATGATGCAGAGAGAACTTATGACAATTATGAGAAAATGCTTAATGAAAGATATGATGGTTCAACAATTGATGAGAATAAAAAAGGATTAGCAAGAGAGCTTGCAAGAATGAATTTAACATTGAATACTTATACCCAGTGGTATTGGAAAACTGATTTATTAAATTTAATGAATTTTTTAAGATTAAGAGCAGACAGTCACGCTCAATATGAAATTAGAGTTTATGCAGATATAATGTTGGATACAGTTAAAAAATGGGTGCCAATAACTTATGATGCATTTATGGATTACAGGGTAGGGGGCACAGAGGTCTCAGCAAAAGGAAAAATTATTATTCAAAAACTTATTAAAGGTGAAAATGTAGATGTTGAGAGTTCAGGTCTTTCCAAGAGAGAATGGAATGAATTAATGAATGCTTTTGATCTTAAAGATAAGTTGATTTAATCTTTTCAGCAAAATCCAAATATATTTTTGAAATTTCGTGGTCTGGGTTTGACTCGACTATAGGTTTACCTTCATCACCAGAATTTCCAACTTCTGGATTTAATGGTATTTCTCCTAAAAATTCTTTTTGAAATTCCTTAGCAGTTCTTTTAACCCCACCTTCTCCAAATATCTTGTATTTCTTACCATCATCTCCAACAAAAAAACTCATGTTATCAACTAAACCTAAAATTTTTACTCCAAGTTTATCAAACATTTTAATTCCTCTTTTAACATCTAAAAGAGCAACTTCTTGAGGAGTTGATACAATGATAGCACCATCCATTTTAATTTCCTGTGAAAAAGTTAATTGAGTGTCACCAGTCCCAGGAGGCATATCAACAATTATAAAATCTAAATCTTTCCAATTAACTTTCTGAGTAAAAGTTTTAATTGCACTAGTTACCATTGGACCTCTCCAAATCATTGGAGTTTGTTGATCTGCTAAAAATCCAATTGACATACATTGAATTTCATATTTTTTTATTGGATCTAGTTTTTGACCGTCACTTTTTGGTTTTTCATTGATGTCAAACATTTTTGGCAAGGAAGGGCCATAAATATCAGCATCTAATAATCCAACTTTACATCCAACTTTTTTTAAAGCTAAAGCTAGATTCGTTGCAAATGTAGATTTACCTACACCTCCTTTTGCACTCGAAATTGCGATAGTAAATTTTGTTCCTAAGATTGGATTTTTTGTAAATTTTCTAGGCTCCAGCTTCTTTTTCATTGCGTCACTAAGTTCTGGCTTTTTATCAGTCATAAAACTATCATTACTTGTTTTTTGCAATAAAGACACTATATACTTTGGCATATGTCAGATGATTTCAGAGGCAAAGGCGGAAGCCCATGGGGAGCACCCCCTGGAGGTGGTAGTTCAGGTAATGGTTCAGGAAGAGGACCTACACCACCGAACGTAGATGAAATTATAAGAGAATTTCAAGATAAGATAAAAAAGTTTTTACCTGGTGGAAAATCATCTGGAGGTAAGTCTATTGGATTAATTTTATTAGTCTTAGCCTTTGTATGGCTTGCAAGTGGCCTATATAGAGTATTACCAGATGAACAAGGCGTTGTGCTTAGATTTGGAAAATTTGTTAATACTACTCAACCTGGATTGAACTATCATATTCCTTTTCCAGTAGAGACTGTTCAAACTCCAAAAGTAACAAAAGTAAATAGAATTGACATTGGATTTAGATCTGAAAGAGACAGTGGCTTCTCTACAGGAGGAGGTGTTGCAGATGTTCCTCAAGAAAGCCTAATGCTTACTGGTGATGAAAATATTGTAAACATAGATTTTTCGGTTTTTTGGGTTATCAAAGATGCAGGAAACTTTTTATTTAAAATTCAAGATCCTGTAGGAACTGTTAAAGCTGCCGCAGAGACAGCAATGAGAGAAGTGATTGCTAAAAGTAATATTCAACCAATACTAACAGAAGGTAGATCAAGTATTGAGATTGAAACTCAAGAAATTATTCAAAGTATTTTAGATGATTATGAAAGTGGAATTCAAATTACACAAGTACAAACTCAAAAAGCTGACCCACCTGATCAAGTAATTGACGCGTTTAGAGATGTTCAAGCTGCAAGAGCAGATATGGAAAGATCTAAAAATGAAGCCGAAGCCTATGCAAATGATGTAATCCCAAGAGCAAGAGGGGAAGCACAAAAAATTCTACAAGCCGCAGAAGCATATAAGAAAGAAGTTGTAGCAAAAGCAGAAGGTGAAGCGAGTAGATTTTTAGCAATTTACAATGAATATGCAAAAGCAAAACAAGTTACTCAAGAAAGGATGTTTCTTGAGACAATGGAAACTGTCCTAGCAGATATAAACAAAATTATTATAGATAAAGAATCTGGTTCAGGTGTAGTGCCGTATCTACCATTACCAGAGCTAAAAAAGAAAGAGACAAATTAAATGAAAGCTGGAAAAATATTAGCTGGAATATTGGTTTTAATTGGTGTCGCAGCATTTCTATCAGTAATTATAGTTAAAGAAGTTAATCAAGCGATTATCCTTCAGTTTGGTGATCCAAAAAGAATTATAATGAAACCAGGTTTAAACTTTAAAATTCCATTTATTCAAAACGTTGTTTATTTAGACAAAAGAATTTTGAATTTAGACACTCCACCAGAAGAAGTAATTGCTTCTGATCAAAAAAGATTGATTGTTGATGCGTTTGCAAGATTTCAAATAGTTGATCCTTTGAAATTTTATATTTCTGTTGGAGATGAAAGAGTTGCAAGATCTAGGTTATCTACAATTATAAACTCAAGAATTAGAAATGTTTTGGGTCAAGAAGAATTACAAACTTTGCTATCACAAGATAGATCAAAACAAATGTCTTTGATTAAAGATGGTGTTAATAACGAAGCGCAAAATTTTGGAATAAATATTGTGGATGTGAGAATAAAAAGAGCTGATCTTCCTACAGCAAACAGTGATGCAATTTATAGAAGAATGCAGACTGAGAGGGAAAGAGAAGCAAAGGAATTTAGAGCAAAAGGAGCTGAGATGGCTGTAACAATTACTTCAACTGCTGATAAAGAGGTAACTGTTATATTAGCTGATGCGCAAAAACAATCAGAAATCATGAAGGGTGAAGGTGATGGTGAAAGAAATAAAATCTTTGCAGATGCCTTTGGCCAGGACCCTGAATTCTTTTCTTTCTATAGATCTATGCAATCATATAGCAAAGCATTTACAGCGGGTGAAACATCAATGATCTTGTCTCCAGATAGCGAATTTTTTAAATTTTTTGGAAATACAAATCCCGATATTAAACAATAATTTTTAGATGAATGAGCTAGTCATAGCTTTTGGTCTTTTTTTATTTATAGAGGGAATTTTATATGCCTTATTTCCAGCAAAAATGAAAAATATGTTAAAGAAGCTTGACCTTTTGAAAGATAGCCAATTGAGATCAGGTGGACTTATATTTGCGGTTATAGGTTTTGTAATTGTTTATTTAATTAAAAGTTAATATGAAAAAATTAAAACTTATTTTTTTAACAATTGTATTTTCTTTAAGTATTTCAATACAATCAAACTCCAAACCTGTCCCAGCATCATTTGCAGATCTTGCAGAAAAATTGATGCCATCTGTTGTAAATATTTCGACCTCAACAACTGTAGTGACTAATGGTAACCCTTTTCCATTTCAATTTCCTCCAGGTTCTCCATTTGAAGATATGTTCAAAGAATTTGGAACCCCTCAAGAAAGAAAATCAGCAGCCTTAGGTTCTGGATTTATTATTGATGAAGAAGGAATAGTTGTAACAAATAACCATGTAATACAAGATGCTGACGATATTATTGTTAGAGTTAATGGAGATCAAGAATATAAAGCAAAGGTTCTTGGTGCTGATCCATTGATGGATATTGCAGTATTGCAATTAGAGACAGAGGAGAAATTTCAACCAGTCGGTTTTGGTGATTCCGATAGAGCTAGAATTGGTGATTGGGTTTTAGCAATTGGAAATCCATTTGGTCTTGGCGGAACAGTAACTGCTGGAATTATTTCAGCAAGAAATAGATCAATTGGGTTATCAAGATATGAAGATTTTATTCAAACTGATGCATCAATTAATTCAGGAAATTCTGGTGGACCTTTATTTGATATGGAGGGAAATGTAATTGGAATTAACACAGCGATTTTAGGAAGAAATGGTTCAATAGGTATTGGATTTTCAATTCCATCAAATAGTGCTCAACAAGTAATTAAACAACTAATAGAATTTGGTGAAACAAAAAGAGGTTGGTTAGGTGTAAGAATTCAAGATGTAACCAAAGAAATTGCTGAGGTTGAAAAATTAGACAAACCAAGGGGTGCATTAGTTGCTAGTGTTGCTGAAAATAGTCCTTCCGAAAAAGCTGGTATTCAGGCTGGAGACATAATCTTAGAGTTTAATGGGGTTGAGATTAAGCAAATGAAAGAATTGCCAGCAATTGTTGCAAGAACAGAAGTTGGAAAGAATGTAGATGTAAAAATTTGGAGAAATAAGAAAGAAATAACTAAAAAAGTTTTATTGGGAAGATTAGAAACATCTGACGATTTTAAAGTAAGTGAAAATCCAAAAAAAGAGGAAAATAATTTTGATGAAATTATTGAGAGTTTAAGAATATCAGTCAGACCATTAACTAAAGAGGATATAAAAGTTCGTAACCTACCAAACCAAACTACAGGATTGGTAATTACGAATATGGCTAATAATAGCCCTTTAGTAAACTCAATAGAGATTAATAGTATTATTATCGAAGCTCAAAAGAAAAAAATTATATCGGCAGATGATTTAAGAGACATTACTCAAAAAGCAATAAATTCAAATCAAAAAACTATTTTAATTGCAATTTACAATAATCAAAATCAACGAAGATATATTGGTGTTAAATTAGATTAGTAATGGATTTGAAATCCAAGATCATTTTAATTTCAGGACCCACAGCATCTGGAAAATCAAACTTTGCTATTAAACTTGCAAAAAAAATTAAAGGTGAAATTATTAATGCAGACAGTATGCAAGTGTATAAGCAACTTAAAATTTTATCTGCAAGGCCTAGTCCAAAAAATTATCAGTCAATAAAACATCATCTATATGGTTTTCAAGATGCAAAGAAAAGTTTTTCAACTGGTGATTGGCTTAAAATTGCAAATAAAAAAATAAATGAAGTAAGAAATAGAAAAAAAGTACCAATTCTTGTTGGAGGGACTGGGCTTTATTTCAAAGCTCTAACTGACGGTTTGGTTAAAATTCCAAACATTCCAGCAAAGTTTAGAAATCAAATTCGAAATTTAAACAAACAAATTGGTCAAAATAAATTTTACAAGCAACTGTTAAAATTAGATCCACTTTCAAAAAATAAAATTAATCCAACTGACACCCAAAGATCAATAAGAGCTTTTGAAGTTAAGAAGTTTACAAAAAAATCTCTTCAAGAGTGGTTTAAAAATACTGAGTCAAATTATTTAGAGGATGATTTTTTCAAAATCTATATTGATTATCCACGTGAACAGCTAGTTGAAATAATTCATCAAAGAACTGGAAAAATGATTAAAATGGGTGCTGTAAATGAGGTAAAAAAATTTTTAAAACTCAAAATTAAAAAGCAAAGGACTGCTTGTAAAGCAATCGGAATAAATGAAATTCAGGAGTATTTAGCTAAAGAAAAAAAAATTGATGAAATCAAAGAAAAAATATCAATAAAAACTAGACAATACGCAAAAAGACAAAGTACTTGGGCTCGCGGACACATGAGTAATTGGATCAAGCTAAAGCCATCTGAGATAAATAAATTTTTAAAAAAAATCTAAATTTCTTATACTAAACCTTGACCAATCAGCACAACTTCAGCTAGATTGCAAAATGCCAAAATTATTAACAGGTGCAGAAATAGTATTTAAATGCCTTGAAGATCAAAAGGTGAATCATATATTTGGCTATCCTGGTGGAGCTGTACTCCCAATTTATGATGAATTAAAAAATCATCCTACAATCAAACATATTCTTGTAAGACATGAACAAGGTGCAGGTCATGCAGCAGAAGGTTATGCTAGATCATCTGGAAAACCTGGTGTTGTTTTAGTTACATCAGGCCCCGGCGCTACTAATGTAGTTACTGCTTTAACTGATGCTTATATGGACTCAGTTCCAATGGTTTGTATTTCAGGTCAAGTTCCAACACATCTTATTGGTACAGATGCATTTCAAGAATGTGACACAACAGGAATTACAAGACCGTGTACAAAGCACAACTGGTTAGTAAAAGATATTAATGAACTTTCAGATGTTATCCATGAAGCTTTCAAAGTTGCAACCACTGGAAGACCAGGGCCAGTATTAGTTGATATTCCAAAAGATATTCAATTTGCAAAAGCAAAATATAAAAAACCAAAAAAACAAAAAAAACTTAATGGCAAATCTCATAATAAGTTTTCAGCTAATGAAATTGATCAATTAATTAATTTAATAAACAAAGCTAAGAAGCCAATTATTTATAGTGGTGGAGGTGTAATCAATTCAGGACCAAAAGCAAGTGAAGCTCTTAGAAAATTTGTTGAATATACAGGATTTCCAATTACTTCAACTTTACAAGGTCTAGGCGCTTATCCTGGAGATGATAATCAGTTTTTTAGGAATGCTAGGAATGCATGGAACATATGAAGCAAATAATGCAATGCATGACTGTGATTTATTAATTAACATTGGTGCTAGATTTGATGACCGTATTACTGGAAAAATTGATGAGTTCTCTCCTAATTCAAAAAAAGTTCATATTGATATTGATCCATCTTCAATAAATAAGATTATTAAAGTAGATCTTGCAATAGTAGGTGATGTAACAAAAGTAATTGATAAAGTTAACAAAACAATTGTTAAAAAGAAAAATGGAAATAGCAAATCAAATAAACCAAATATTGCAAAATGGTGGGAACAAATTCAAAAATGGAGAAATAAAAATTCTTTAAATTTCATAAATAGTGAAGATAGCATAAAACCTCAGCATGCTGTTCAAAGACTTTATGAGTTAACAAAAAATAAAGATACTTATGTAACAACAGAAGTTGGTCAGCATCAAATGTGGGCCGCTCAACATTATAAATTTAACAAACCAAATAGATGGATGACTTCAGGCGGATTAGGAACTATGGGTTATGGATTACCTGCAGCTGTTGGAGTTCAAGTGGCTCATCCAGAAAAATTAGTTATTGACATAGCTGGAGAAGCATCTGTTTTAATGACAATGCAAGAAATGTCTACAGCTGTTCAATACAACCTTCCAATTAAGATATTTATTCTAAATAATCAGTACATGGGAATGGTAAGACAATG
Source organism: uncultured Pelagibacteraceae bacterium (assembly GCA_902556065.1). Lineage (GTDB taxonomy): Bacteria > Pseudomonadota > Alphaproteobacteria > Pelagibacterales > Pelagibacteraceae > Pelagibacter. The sequence continues at coordinate 23,301 of CACDUV010000010.1, read as the reverse complement.
GCAAGAGCTACTTCATGAAAAGAATTATTCTGAGAGTTACTCTGAAGCACTTCCAGATTTTATGAAAATGGCTGATGCTTATGGTTGCAAAGGAATTAAAGCTGATGATCCATCAGAGCTTGATGCAAAAATTCAAGAAATGGTTGAACACAATGGTCCTGTTATTTTTGACTGTCATGTTGATCCAAATGAAAACTGTTTTCCAATGATACCTTCTGGTAAACCTCATAATCAAATGATCTTAGGACCAAACGATCAAGGAGAGAATAAAATAAAAGGAAAAGGCAAAGCCTTAGTTTAATCAAAATGCCAAAATCAAAGTCAGCTTATAGCTCTCCATCAATAAAACAAAAATCAGATACTTATATTTTTGTTGTTTGGGTAGATAATGAGGCAGGAGTTCTTGCAAGAGTAGTTGGTTTGTTTTCTGGAAGAGGTTATAATATAGAGTCTTTGGCAGTAGCTGAAGTTGATGCTGTTAAAAATATATCAAGAATAACAATTGTTACTACTGGAACACCACAAGTAATCGATCAGATCAGACTGCAATTAACCAAATTAGTACCTGTTCATAAAGTCGGTGAATTTAAAAGAGACGATAAAGATGTAATTTTTAAAGAGATGGCTTTGTTTAAAATTGTAGGTAAAAAAAATAAAATTGAAAAATGTTTAAATGCTTGTAAAAAATTTAACCCAGTAGTATTGGATGAAACAAAATCATCAGCAGTTATTCAAATAACAGCACTTAGAAGAGAGATTGATAAAATGAGTAAAAAATTAAAACCCTTAGGACTTATAAGCACTTCAAGAACTGGGGCTGTTGCGATGACAAGAGGTGCAAAAATTTTTAACTAATTAATTAACAGGAGATAAATTATGAAAATGTTTTATGAAAAAGATGCAGATGTAGATTTAATTAAAAATAAAAAAATTGCAATTTTTGGTTACGGGAGTCAAGGACATGCGCATGCATTAAATTTAAAGGATAGTGGAGTTAAAGAAATAGTTGTTGCTCTAAGAGAAGGATCATCAAGTGTTGCTAAAGCAGAGTCAAAAGGATTAAAAGTGATGAATTTATCAGACGCAGCTGCTTGGGCAGATGTTGTAATGATATTAACTCCAGATGAATTACAAGCTGAAATTTACAAAAATCATATTGAACAAAGAGTTAGAGAAGGTACAAGTATAGCTTTCGCTCACGGTCTTAATGTTCATTATGATTTAATTAAAGCAAGAAAAGATTTAGATGTATTCATGGTTGCTCCAAAAGGACCCGGTCACTTAGTAAGGAGTGAATATGAAAAAGGTGGTGGAGTTCCTTGTTTGTTTGCAGTTCATCAAGATGGATCTGGTAAAGCAAGAGATCTAGCTTTATCTTATGCTTCAGCTGTAGGTGGAGGAAGATCGGGTATTATTGAAACAACATTTAAAGACGAGGTTGAAACAGATTTATTTGGTGAACAAACCGTTTTATGTGGTGGTTTAGTTGAACTTATTAAAAATGGGTATGAAACTTTAGTCGAAGCTGGTTATGAACCTGAGATGGCATATTTTGAAACTGTTCATGAAGTTAAATTAATTGTTGATTTAATTTATGAGGGTGGGATCGCAAATATGAATTACTCTATTTCTAATACAGCTGAATATGGTGAGTATCAATCTGGACCGAGAATTATTAATAAAGAAGAGACCAAGAATAGAATGAAAGAAGTCTTGGCTGATATACAATCGGGTAAATTTACCAAAGAATGGATGAATGAGTGCAAAACAGGTCAAAAAAACTTCCTAGCAACTAGAGCAAAATTAGCTGAACATTCTGTTGAAAAAGTTGGAGCAGAACTTAGAGCTATGATGCCTTGGATTAGTAAGAAAAAATTAGTTGATAGCGATAAAAGTTAAACTTTATAGCTAAATTATTGCTACTATAATCTAAATATTTCACTTATACTTTTTTAAATAAATTTAAAATAAGAGGGCAACAATGAATATTAAAAATATAATAAAAATATTGTCATTAGTTCTAGTATTTGGATTTTCTTCTGCATGGGCTCAAACAATCAAGTGGTCTATGCAAGGAGACAGTTTAACACTAGATCCACATGCACAAAATGAAGGTCCAACCACACAAGTTTCTAGACAAGTTTATGAAGCACTTGTCGAAAGAGGTTTGGATATGAAAATAGGACCAGCTTTAGCTACAAAATGGAAAACTACAGATCCAAACACTTGGATATTTACTTTAAGAGAAGATGCTAGATTTTCTGATGGTTCAGGAATGACATCTGAAGATGTTGTTTTTAGTATTTTAAGAGCCAAACAAAGAACATCTGATTTTAAAGAATATATCAGCACTGTATCAGGTGTAGAAGCAGTTGGAGATTATGCAGTTAAAATAACAACTAGTAAACCAAATCCAATCCTTTTAAACCAATTGTCAAACATTTTTATAATGTCTAAAGCTTGGTCTGAAAAAAATTTTGCAACATCACCTCAAAATTGGGATGCTGGTCAAGAAACATTTTCAGCTGTAAATGCTTTAGGAACTGGACCTTTTAGAATAACCAAAAGAGAGCCCAACACTAAAACGGTATTTAAGAAAAATAAATACTGGTGGGGAGAAATGAAAGATAAGGGTCTTATAAAGATAGAGTTACTTCCAATTAAAAATGCGGCAACAAGAGTAGCAGCATTATTATCGGGAGAAATTGATATAGTAACAGATGCACCAGTGCAAGATCTAGCAAGAATTGGTTTTTCTCCAAATACTAAAGTTGAAAGTACTGCTCAAATGAGAACGATTTTCTTAGGAATGGATCAAGCTGCAGATAAGCTAAGAACAGGAAATACAGGTGATAATCCTTTCAAGAAAAAAGAAGTTAGACAAGCACTTTATCAAGCAATTGATATTGAAGCCATTAAGAAAAAAGTTATGAGAGGTTTAAGTGAACCTGCAGGTATAATAACTTTCCCAGGTGTAAATGGTTATACAGCTGAACTTGATAAAAGATTACCGTATGATCCAGAAGCTTCTAAAAAATTATTAGCTGAAGCTGGATATCCTAATGGATTTGAAGTTGAGTTAAGATGTCCTAACGACAGGTATGTAAATGATGAAGCTATTTGTACAGCAGTTGTTGGAATGTTGGGTAAAGTAGGTGTTAAAGTAAATTTATTTGCTCAAACAAAAAGTAAACACTTCAAGGAGCTAAAAGATAATCAAGGTGATTTCTATATGCTAGGCTGGGGTGTTCCAACTTTAGATAGTCACTACGTTTTTCATTATTTATATGAAACAGGTGCTAGTTGGAACAGAGTTAACTTTAGTAACGCTGAAGTAGATGCTGCAATTAGAGTAATGGAAGGTGAAGTAGATCTGGAAAAAAGAAATGCTGCAATTGCAAAAGCTTGGAAAATTGTAAAAGATGATATTTCTTATCTTCCTTTGCACCACCAAGTAATTTCTTGGGCGTCTAAAAACAATGTTAGTGTTCCTATAAGACCTAACAATGAGCCATTATTTAAATTTGCCGTTTACGGTTCTAAATAAATAAAAATTATTACAAGCCCTTTAGATATTTAAAGGGCTTGTAAATATTAAATCTTCTTAAATTGATACAATATTTCTTTAAAAGACTGTTCCAATCAGCTTTGGTGATGCTTGTAGTTGCTTTTGTTTCTTTCTCTCTTTTTAATTTTGTTGGAGACCCAATAAATAACATGGTTGGAGAAGAAACTTCTGATGAAGAAAGGGCTGAATTAAGAGAAACTTTGGGATTAATGGATCCAATTCATATTCAATTTTCTAGGTTTGTGGTCAATGCTTCCAAGGGAGAATTTGGCATATCTTATCAATTAAGAAGACCTGTATCTGAATTAATTACTGAAAGATTGCCAGCTACAATTGAACTTGTAGTAATTTCGGCTTTAATAGCATTGATAACCGGAACTCTATTAGGTGTTTACACTGGTATTAATAGAAAAGGTTTCTTGAGTGATTTTATCTTGGCAGTATCTTTACTTGGAGTTTCACTTCCCACATTTGTAATAGGTATATTATTTATATACTTATTTGCCGTAATTTTAGGAGTGTTACCCTCATTTGGAAGAGGAGAGGTTGTTGATCTAGGATTTTGGACTACAGGTTTTTTGACAGTTTCAGGTCTTAAAGCAATAATTCTTCCTTCAGTTACGTTAAGCCTTTTTCAAATGACTTATATTATCAGGTTAGTAAGAGCTGAGATGATGGAAATTTTACAAACTGATTATATAAAATTCGCTCGAGCACGCGGAATTAGTGAGGATAGTATTAAATATAAACATGCATTAAAAAATGGCTTGATACCTGTAATTACTATTGCTGGAATTAATATCGGAACTTTAATTGCGTTTTCAATTATAACAGAGACTGTTTTTCAATGGCCTGGTATGGGTTTCTTATTTATTCAAGCTGTTCAGTTTGTAGATATTCCAATAATGTCAGCATATTTAGTTTTTATTGCATTTGTTTTTGTGATGATAAATTTCATAGTCGACATTCTTTATTATTTTATTGATCCAAGGATCAGAGTTAAAGGAGATACTGCAAGTGGATAATAATTTAAATTTGACAAGATGGGAAAGAATTAAGGATAGTGACATTTATCATAGCTTTATTAAATCTCCGACAGCTATTATATCTTCAGCTATTTTATTCATAATTTTTTTCTGTTCTTTTTTTATTGAATTTTTAACACCATATACTCCTTTTGATCCATCATCTTTATCTTTGATGGATGCATTTACACCCCCTTCTTGGACAGAAGATGGTTTGGCACAATTTATTTTAGGCACTGATGGTCAAGGAAGAGACATGTTATCAACTATCTTATACGGTTGCAGAATATCTCTTATTGTAGGTTTTGCAGCAATTATATTTAGTTTAGTTCTTGGTGTAGGTCTAGGATTAACGGCCGGATATTTTGGTGGCAAGTATGAAATGGTAGTAATGAGACTTACCGATGTTCAGTTAACCGTACCAAGTATATTGATGGCACTCTTGGTTGACGGAATTGCAAGAGGACTAATTTCAAGAGAGATGCATGATGAAATGGCAATCTACGTCTTAATATTTGCTATTGGAATTTCTGAATGGCCACAGTTTGCCAGAGTATCTAGAGCAGCAACTCTAGTTGAAAAAAATAAAGACTATGTGTCTGCCTCAACAATAATTGGTGTTTCAAATATAGTAATTATGTTTAAACATATTTTGCCAAATATTATGAGACCGGTTTTAGTTATTGGTACAATCGGTTTAGCTCTTGCAATCTTAGCGGAGTCAACGCTAAGTTTTTTGGGAGTTGGAGTTCCTCCAACAACTCCTTCTTTAGGAACTTTAATAAGATTGGGTAATGACTTTTTATTTTCTGGGGAATGGTGGATTACATTTTTTCCAGCAATTTTTTTAGTGATTTTAGCTTTTTCAATTAATTTATTAGGAGACTGGATGAGAGATACTTTAAATCCAAAATTAAAAAAATGAGTTTTTTAAAAATAAATAATTTAAGTGTTGATTATAAAATGCGTAAAGAGACTGTTTATGCAGCTAAAAATGTAAATATTGACGTAAATAAAGGTGAAATTTTAGGCTTGGTTGGCGAGTCTGGTTCTGGAAAAAGTACAGTTGGAAACGCTATAATTAATTTAATTGATGAGCCAGGGAAAGTTTCTAGTGGTTCAGTAATATTGGGAGATTTAAATATTCATGAAAACTCAGAAAGTATCATTAAATACAGAGGAAATAAAATTGGATTAATATTTCAAGATCCACAAACATCTTTAAATCCAATATTAACTGTTGGTGAACAATTAATAGAAACCATCCAAACTCATCTTAAGTTAAGCAAAGAAGATGCAAAAAATAAATCTATTAATCTATTAAAAGAAGTTGGAATTAAGGATGCTGAAAAAAGATTTGATAATTATCCGCATCAGTTTTCAGGAGGAATGAGACAAAGAGTGGTTATTTCTTTAGCATTATGCTGTGAACCAGAATTATTAATTGCTGATGAACCTACTACAGCTTTAGATGTATCTATTCAATCACAGATTTTGGATTTAATTAAAAAACTAACAAAAGAAAGAAACTTGGCTGTGATTTTAATCACACATGATATGGGTGTTATAGCAGAAACAGCTAACCGTGTAGCTGTAATGAAAAGTGGAAATTTAGTAGAAATTGGTGAAACAAAAAAAATATTAACAACTCCTCAACAAAGTTATACCAAAAGTCTTGTAAGTTCAGTTCCACCAACCAATAAGAAAATTTCAAGATTTGTAATAGTAGAAAAAGAAAACAAAAAAAATAAAGAAAATAATATCAAAATATTGAATAGATGGACCAAAAAAGAAATTAGCATTCAAGATTTAGTTCAGGTTAAAAATCTAAATAAAAGTTTTGATGACAATTTTTTTTCAGAAAGTTCTAAAAATTCTGTATTAGCTGTAAACAATGTTTCTTTTCAAATAAAGGAAGGGGAGTCGTTTGGATTGGTAGGTGAAAGCGGAAGTGGAAAATCTACTATTGCAAAAATGATAGTGAATTTATTCAAACCTTCATCGGGAGATATATTTTTTGATAAAACTTGTATTACAAAAATTAAACATAGATCAGAATTAATGAAATTTAGAAAACAAATACAAATGATTTTTCAAGATCCGTACTCATCATTAAATGGGAGATTGAAAGTCAAAGATATTATTGCCGAACCTATTACACTTCATAATCCATCTATATCTAATTCTGATCTAAATAATTATGTAAATGACTTATTGGACTCAGTTGAAATGACACAAAAATCTGCAGACAGATATCCCCATGAATTTTCAGGTGGTCAAAGACAAAGAATATCGATCGCACGAGCTTTAGCAACTCAGCCAAGACTTTTAGTTTGTGATGAACCTACATCTGCACTGGACGTTAGTATTCAAGCCCAAATATTAAATTTGTTAAAAGATCTTCAAGAACAATTAAATTTAACTATATTATTCATTAGTCATGACTTGCCAGTTGTAAGACAAATGTGTGATAGAATTGGAGTTTTAAAAGATGGCAAGTTATGTGAAGTTTCAAATACTGAGGATTTATTTTTGAAACCTTCCCATGAATACACAAAGGAACTTTTACACTTGATGCCTAAAATTGAGTCTATTTATAATTAATTTTTGTATCGCCTAAAATGGACTAAAAATAATAGTTAAATATACTTATTATTTTGCAATCTCTCTTATAGATTGTATTATAGATTTTCTAAATAATTTATTATGAGCGATAAAGATAGAGTTTTTATATTCGATACAACTATGCGTGATGGTGAGCAATCACCAGGCGCATCTATGAGTTTGGAAGAAAAAATTCAAATTGCTAGGGTATTTGATGAGTTAGGAATTGATATTATTGAGGCGGGTTTTCCTATCGCATCACCTGGAGATTTTGAAGCTGTTTCAGAAGTTAGTAAAATTTTAAAAAATTCAATTCCTGCAGGACTATCTAGACATTCTGTAAAAGATATTGATAGAGCATATGAAGCTTTAAAGCATGCTCCAAGATTTAGAATACATACGTTTATTTCTACAAGCCCACTACATATGAAACATAAACTAAACATGTCACCTGAAGATGTTTATGAGTCAATTGGTAAACATGTTTCTTATGCAAGAAAATTTACTGATGATGTTGAGTGGTCATGCGAAGATGGCACAAGAACGGATATGGATTATATGTGCAAAACAGTTGAGCTTGCAATAAAAAATGGAGCAACAACTATTAATATTCCTGATACTGTTGGTTACACAATACCATCTGAGTTTACTTCAATAATTGAAACACTATTAAATAAAGTTCCTAACATTGATAAAGCAATTTTATCTACTCATTGTCACAATGATTTAGGTTTAGCTGTAGCTAATTCATTAGCTGGCGTTCAAGCAGGAGCAAGACAAATTGAATGTACAATAAATGGTTTAGGTGAAAGAGCAGGAAATGCTGCATTAGAAGAAGTTGTTATGGCAATTAAGACAAGACCAGATTTGATGCCATACGAAACTGGAATCAACACAACTTTGTTAAGTAAAGCATCAAAAATAGTTTCAAATGCAACTGGATTTCCAGTTCAATATAATAAAGCAATTGTTGGAAAAAATGCATTCGCGCATGAGGCAGGAATTCATCAGGATGGAATGTTAAAAAATAGACAGACTTATGAAATTATGACTCCTGAAAGTGTTGGAGTTAAACAAACTTCATTAGTCATGGGTAAACATTCTGGAAGACATGCTTTTAAAGATAAATTAAATAGTTTGGGTTACCCAGATTTAACAGACGACGTTGTAGGAAATGCGTTTGCAAAATTCAAGGTTTTAGCAGACAAGAAAAAACACGTTTATGACGAAGATATTATTGCTCTAGTAGATGATAGTTTAATAACTGATAACAAAGTTAGTGCTATTAGTTTAAAATCATTAAAGGTGTTTGCAGGAACAGGTGAACCACAAAGAGCTGAGATGACTTTAGATGTTTATGGTGACGTAAAAAAAGCTTCAGAAACTGGAGATGGACCAGTTGATGCAATATTTAAATGTATAAAAACTCTTTATCCTCATGATGTTAACTTACAGCTTTATCAAGTTCATGCCGTTACTGAAGGCACTGACGCTCAAGCCACTGTAAGTGTAAAAATTGAGGAAAATGGAAAAACAACTGTGGGTCAAGCAGCAGATACTGATACTTTAGTTGCTTCTGCAAATGCTTACATAAATGCATTAAATAAAATGATAATTAAACGAGATAAAACAGCTCCAATGGAGCAAGAAAGTCAAAAAGTAAGGGGAATATAATGGGATTATTTGATAGCGTAAAAAAAGTTTGGAGCCAAGATATGGCAATTGATCTTGGAACAGCAAATACATTAGTGGTGCTGAAAGGAAAAGGAGTTGTTCTTAATGAACCATCTGTTGTTGCAATTGTTGATCAGGGAGGGAAGAAAAATGTTTTAGCTGTTGGAGATGAAGCTAAAACTATGCTTGGAAGAACACCAGGAAATATAAGTGCGATCAGACCTTTAAGAGACGGTGTTATTGCAGATTTTATCGTCACAGAAGAGATGATTAAGCATTTTATAAAAAAAGTTCATAAAGGAAGTACATTTGCAAATCCTAGAATTTTAATTTGTGTTCCAACTGGATCAACGCCAGTAGAGAGAAAAGCAATTCAAGATAGTGCGCTAGCAGCAGGTGCGAGAAGAGTTCAATTAATTGAAGAGCCAATTGCAGCAGCTATTGGAGCTGGTCTTCCAATTTCTGAAGCTACAGGATCGATGATTGTAGATATTGGTGGAGGAACTAGTGAGATTGCAGTTATGTCGCTAGGTGGATTAGTTTATTCCAAATCTTTAAGAGTTGCTGGTGATGCGATGGATACGGCAATAATTAATTACATGAGAAAAGAATACAATTTACTTATAGGAGATACCACTGCTGAAAAGATTAAGAAAGAAATGGGAACAGCTATACCAACAGGAACAAATACTTATCCAGTAAAAGGTAGAGATTTAAGATCGGGTACTCCAAAAGAAGTAAACATCACAGAAGAAGATACTGCTGAAGCACTAAATGATATATTGAAAGAAATGGTAAATGCAATCAAAGATGCTTTGGAAAATACCCCTCCTGAATTATCTGCTGACTTAGTGGATATGGGTCTTACTTTAACAGGCGGAGGAGCTTTATTAAAAAATATTGATAAAAGATTTTCAAAGGAAACAGGTTTACCAGTACACGTTGCTGATGATCCATTATCTTGTGTTGCAGTTGGAACAGGTAAAGCTTTGGATCAAGAAGAAACTTTTTCTACTATGTTATCTGAATATTAAGAGATGGTAAAAGGCAGAGATGATTTTGTAATTGCCTTAAGATCAGCTTTTTTTAAAAAGAAAGATAAACAAAAGTTTTCACTTATAAGTTTAATCATTTTATCCATAGTTATAATAATCTTAAGTAATTTAAATTTTAAACCAATTAAACTTGTTAAATTAGTAATTAATGAAGTAATTTATAGATCTTCATATATCTCATCAGTTCCAGAAAATAAAATTAAAGAGGTAATATCTAAATTTAAATTACATATTAACTTATACGAAAATCATCAGAGCAAATTAATTCAAATAGAAAATTTAGATGAGATTAAAGTATTAAATAATATTTTAATTGCTGAAAATAAAAGACTAAGAGAGTTGATTGATGAAAGCATAAATTCAGAAGAAATATTTGCAAGAGTTATAATTGATAAAGAAAGTCCATATTTAAAATCTATTGTGTTGAATAGAGGTTCAAAAGATAATGTAAAAATTGGGATGGCAATAATGGATAGAAACTATTTAGTTGGTCAGATAATTGAGGTAAATTATTCAAATTCAAGAGCTCTTCTCTTGTCAGATTTAAATAGTAAAATACCAGTAATAATCCAACCTCCATTTTTGCAAGCTGTTGCCTCAGGAACTGGTAAGAATTATGGAATAATTGAATATACTAAAGATGACTATAAAGAAAATCAGATTGGAAAAGAGGCAGTTGTGTATACTTCTGGCTTGGGCGGTATTTTTAAACCAGGTATTCCAGTTGGTAAAATTACAAATAATTCAGAGCAATTAACTTTTTTTTCTGATTTTGGACAATTAAGTTTTGTAAAGATTGTAGAATTTAAGATAGGTGAGGATCAATAATGGCTTCATTGAATAAAAGTACATTTTTTAGATCATTCCTATCATATTTACCGATTATTATTTTGTTTTTTTCAGTGTTTAATGAATTTGATTTTAATTATTTAAAATTAGATTATTTTTCGTTTAATTTTATTTTCATTTTAATTTTTTTTTGGACACTAAGAAATCCAGATTACCTGGGATATTTTTCAATTTTTTTAGCAGGAATTATTAATGATGTAGTAATTGGTATTCCAATAGGAATAAGCAGCTTTTGTTACTTATTAATCTGTGCCATTACCTCATATATTAGACAAATTACATTAAGTCCAAAATTTATAAATGATTGGCTTTCTTTTATTGTTGCTGTTTTGCTTATAAATTCAATTCAAGTAATAATCTTAGATTTAATATTTTTATATCAAGTAGACTATATGAGCTACTTGATAAACTCTGGTTTTACTTTTTTATTTTACCCATTATTTTTTATTTTATTTAACATTTTAAATAGCAAAATTTCACTTAAAAAGAATGATTAAAGGAAATTCAGGAATTAGAAAAACAGACGTAATTAACAGACGTATGTTTATTATAAGTGCTGCAAAAATAATAATTTTTACAGGAATTATAGCTAGACTTTTTTCTTTACAAGTTAATGAAAATAAAAAATATCTTACTCTTTCAGACAAAAATAGAATTAGAGAATGGAAGTTACCACCTATAAGAGGGGATATCGTTGATTATTTTGGAAATATAATAGCTGGAAATTTAAAAGTATATCAACTTCATATAATTCCAGAACAGGTAGAAAACTTTAATTATTTGTTAACACGATTAAAAACACTACTTAATTTAAGTGATAAAAAAATAGAAAAAATTGTAAAATTAAAAAATAAATTAAAACCTTGGGAAAGTATTATTGTCTCTGAAAATTTATCTTGGAGTGATTTTTTAAAAATAAATAATTATTTATATGATTTGGTTGGTGTAAAGCCAGTTATGACTATTTCAAGAAACTATCCTTTCAGTGAAGTTTATACACATATTTTAGGGTATGTCAGCCAACCTAACGAAGAAGAAATTCTTGCTAACGAAGTAGTACAAGAAAGATTTGTTCCAGGAATGAAAATTGGAAAATTGGGATTAGAAAAAACTTTAGAAAAACATCTGATTGGAACGAATGCAATCCAAAGATATGAAGTTAATGCTTATGGAAAAAGAATTAATCAACTAGAACATCAAAAAGGTAAACAAGGTTTAAGAGTAAGATTAACAGTTGATACTGAAGTTCAAAAGGCTTGTGGAAAACTTTTAAATGATCGAGCAGGCTCTATTAGTGTTATGGATATTTATACAGGCGATATTATTGCTATGTACTCTTCTCCTTCTTATGATCCAAACAAATTTTTGTTTGGTATAAGTAATGACGATTGGGCGTTAATAAGAAATAATCCATTAAAACCTCTAGTAAATAAGACACTTTCAGGACTTTATTCGCCAGGTTCTACAATAAAACCAATTGTAGCTTTGTCTGCTTTAGAAAACAAAATTGTTAGCCCAAGTTTTAAAGTTAAATGTACTGGAAAGATGGAGCTCTATGGACAGACTTTTCACTGTTGGAAAGAAAAGGGTCATGGATTTGTAAGTTTAAAAAATGCAATGAAACAATCATGTGATACTTATTTTTATGAAGTTGCAAGATTACTGGGTGTAGATCGACTAAATGTTACAGCTGAAAAATTTGGTCTAGGTAAAAAAGTATTAGGAGATTATTTTGATTTTGAAAAATCTGGTTTATTTCCAGACACTAAATGGAAAAAAAATAATCTTGGAAAAGGGTGGGTTCTTGGTGAAACATTAATAACTGGAATAGGTCAAGGTTACACGCAAACAACTCCTCTTCAACTATGTCTTATGACAGCGCAGATTGCTAATGGAGGCTACTCAATAAAACCAAGAATAATTGTTGATAATAATCCTATGTCACTTGAGGAAACAAAAAGAAAATTAAAAGAAGAAACCTTGCATGCTCAAGAAAAGAAATTATTTAATGATCCTAGAAATATAAAAATTGTTCAAGAAGCCATGTTTAGTTCTACTAATGAATTATATGGAACCTCGTACAAATCTAGAATAGATGATCCTAAATACCAATTTGCAGGCAAAACTGGAACTGCGCAGGTCAAGAGAATTAGTATGCGAGAAAGAGAACTTGATTTAAAAATTGAACAAATCCCCTATAAAGATCGTGATCATGCATTATATATCGCCTATGGTCCGTATATTAATCCCAGGTATGCATTAAGCATTATAGTTGAGCATGGTGGTTCGGGAAGTAGAACTGCAGCGCCAATAGCAAAAGAATTGTTTAAATTAATTATAGATAGAAACGATTTAAGAAATAAACAAAAAAACTTTGAGGAAATAAAAATTTAATGTTTCAACACGATAGATTAAATAACGAACTTACTTTTTGGCAAAAAATTAAAGAATTAGATTATATTTTGCTGATAAGTGTATTCTTGCTTTCAATATTAAGTCTATTTGTAATGTATTCAACAGATGGTGGTGAAATTCTTTTTCATACAAAAAGTCATTTTAGTAAAATAATAATTTTTTTTCCTTTAATGATTTTCATTGCTTTTTTTAACATCAAATGGTGGCATAATTTATCATACTTGTTTTATTTTGCTGTGATTCTTTTACTAATTTACGTTTCTTTTTTTGGAATAAAGTCTTCAGGTTCAAGAAGATGGATGGATTTATATTTGTTTAATTTACAGCCATCTGAGCTAATGAAGATAGCAATTATACTTTGCTTAGCTAAATATTATCACAGGATCAAAATTGAAAATGTAAACTCAATTACAAGCATTATGACTGTTGTAACTATAATTTTAATACCAATTATTATGGTGATCTCACAACCTGATTTAGGAACTTCGATTTTAATTGCAGCTAGCGGATTAATTGTTTTGTGGTTGGGAGGTGTTAAGATAAAATATTTTATATATTCTTTTATAGTATTCTTAATATCATTACCTTTTGTAATTTCTTTCTTAAAGCCCTATCAAAAGTTGAGAATATTGACTTTTTTAGATCCTGATAGAGATCCATTAGGTGCTGGTTATCAGATAATTCAGTCAAAAATAGCAATCGGTTCTGGAGGTTTAGATGGCAAAGGTTTTTTAAAAGGTACTCAAAGTTATTTGGATTTTTTACCAGAGAAGCATACTGACTTTATATTTACTTTATTTTCTGAAGAGTTTGGATTTATAGGATCAGTAGCGTTATTAATTTTGTATTCAATTATTATTATCAGGATTTTAAGAATTGGAGCCATCTCAAGAAGTAATTTTTCAAGATTGTTTTGTTTTGGATTTGCTTTTGCAATATTCATCTACATTGTTGTAAATCTTTCAATGGTTTTAGGTTTATTACCAATTGTTGGCTCTCCATTACCAATACTGTCCTATGGAGGTTCCTCTATGTTAGCAACTATGATCGGGTTTGGTATTGTTCTCAGTGCAAAGATAAATCATAAACAGATCATTGCTTAAAATATTAAGTTAAATTAAGCATAATTTGTCACTATGAAAATTTTATTTTTTAATTGTATAACATACTCATAATGATGAACATCAAAGTTGGTATAGTTGGAGCAGGTATTCAAGGTGTATCAAATGCATTGTTCCTTCAAAAAAAAGGATTTGATGTAACAATATTCGATAGGGACAACCCTGGAAGCCAAGCTGCTTCGTATGGAAATGCAGGACATTTCTCACCTTATGCTTCACTTTCCTTAAATAGAACTGATGTTTTAGCAGATGTGCCATCTATGTTATTAAGCTCAACAGGTCCTCTTGCTTTAAAATGGAATTATGTTCCAAAAATGATTCCATGGTTCATTAAATTTATTATGAACACTACAAAAAGTAAGATGATGTACACTGCAAAAAATATGCATCAAATTTTAGATTTAGCTTTACCAGCTTATGATGAATTATTTGATGAAATAAATCTAGAAGGTTTGGTTGAAAACAAAGGAATACTTTATATCTGGAATGATAAAGATTTAAAAAGTAGGGAATTAGAAATTAGAGTAAGAGATGAATTAGGCGTAAAACAACAATTAGTAAATAAAGCTGAAATTCATGATTTAGAACCTAATATTAAACCTTTTTATCATGCAGGTGTTTATTATCCTTATGCAAGACATGCTCGAAATCCAAAAAGAATTCTTTTAAAATTATTTGATTTATTTTTACAAAAAGGTGGAAAATTTAACAAAGTTAATATTAAAGATATTAAATTTGATGAAGAAAAACCTATTTTTAAAACTGAAACACAAAGTTATTTTTTTGATAAAGCAGTAATTGCTTGTGGTGCCTTTTCAAAAAAATTAACAGATAATTTAGATGAAAAAATTCCTTTAGATACTGAAAGAGGATATCATGTTCATTTTAAAAATTGTGATCATTTATTAAGTCGACCTGTAATATTTTCAAATCGTGGTTTTGGAATTACACCAATGGAACAAGGATTGAGAGTGGTTGGAACAGTTGAATTTGGTGGATTAGATAATCCTTTATCTAAATCTAGAGTTAAAAATTTAATTAATAATGCAAAATATATGCTTGGTGATTTACCTGAACATGAGGATGAATGGTTAGGATTCAGACCAACTTTACCAGACTTTTTGCCCGTTATGGGACCATCAAAAAATTATAAAAATGTTTATTATTGCTTTGGACACCATCATTTAGGATGGACTTTAGGTCCAATTTCTGGAAAGATTGTTTCTGGAATGATAGCGAACGAAAATACAAACTTAGACTTAAAACCATATAGCTCGCTCAGATTTAGTTAAGTGACTAAAGATAATAATTTTTTAGCTTATCTATATCTATTTTTAACTGTAACATTTTGGGCAGGAAATTTTGTTGTTGGAAAACTTGCAAGTTTTTATGAAGTTCCACCATTTTCACTGAATTTTTATCGATGGTTTTTTGCTTGGTTAATTTTAGCACCTTTTACAATTCCTGAAATATTAGAGAAAAGAAATTACATAATTAAAAACTATAAGCTTTTTATTGTATTGGGAGTTACCAGTATTACGGTATTTAATTCAATTGTTTATTATTCTTTAAATTTTACTCAAGTGATTAGTGGGGTTTTAATGATCTCAACTATACCTGTTATGATAATGTTGTTTTCATCAATTTTAAAAATTGAAAAGACAAATATTTTTCAAATCATAGGAGTAGTATTTTCTTTTGCAGGTGTGATTATGATCATTACAAAAGCAAACATTGAGATATTAATGAATTTAGATTTTAATAAAGGTGACATAACAATGGTTATCGCAATGTTCTCTTGGGCCTTATATTCTACATTGTTAAAAGGAAAAAAATATGAATTAACTCAATTATCCTTGCTTCAAGTAGTAATAACTTTTGGTTTAATATTTTTAATACCAATTTATTTTATTGAATATCAAATTGGATTTAGGATTAATTTAGAATTACCATTTATATTAATTTTATCCTATGTAGTTTTATTTCCTGGTTTGGCATCTTTTCTTTTATGGATAAAAGGAATTTCAATGATAGGTGCTAATCGATCAGGTGTTTTTTTACACCTTATGCCAATTTTGAGCGCAATAATGGCCATGATTTTTTTTAGTGAAAAATTTATGTTTTATCATATTTTAGGCGCCTGTTTTATTGTAACAGGAATATTGTTATCAAATAAGAAAGTTAAAAATGCTTAAAGTTGCTATATTAGATGATTACCAAAATGTTGCTCAACAATTTGTTGATTTAGAAAAATTATCTGGAAAATATGAGTTTAAGATATTCAGTGAACCTTTTTTAGACGAAGCCGATGCTATTGAACAGTTAGCTGATTTTGAAGCTCTTTTGATAATGAGAGAAAGAACTCCAATCACAAAAAATCTTATAGATAACTTGAGTGATTTAAAGTTTGTTATCACTAGTGGACTTAGAAATAGATCTATCGACTTAGAAGCTGCTAAAAAAAGAAAAATTTTAGTTTGTGGAACAGATATTAACATCAATCCTACACCAGAATTAACTTGGGCATTAATTCTTGGTTTAGCTAGAAACTTTAAAGAAGAGTTTGATAATATGTATCAAGGATATTGGCAAACTACTATTGGTATTGAACTTAAAGGAAAAATATTAGGATTAATTGGATTGGGTAGAGTGGGAAGTGAAGTTGCAAAAATTGGAAAAGCTTTTGGAATGCAGGTTATGGCTTGGAGTGAAAATTTAAGTTTAGATAAATGTAAAGAGCTAGATGTATTACCATGTAGCAAAGATGATTTAATAAAAAATTCGGATGTACTTTCCATCCATGTGCAAGGAGGGGAAAGGTATAAAGATTGTATAACTATAAAAGAATTAGACAAAATGAAAAAAACTGCGTTTCTAATAAATACTGCTAGAGGACCAATTGTTAATGAAGATGATTTAATAATTGCTTTATCTACTAATGTGATCGCAGGAGCAGGTATTGATGTTTATGAAAAAGAACCTTTGCCAGAAAATAATAAATTAAGATTTTTGCCCAATGCTCTGTTAACTCCACACATAGGTTATGTGACAGCAGAAAATTATAGTATTTTTTATAATCAAATGATTGAAGGTTTAGAAGCCTGTGTTGATGGAAAGCCAGTCCGTGTTTTAGAGTAATCATGGAGTTACCAGTTGTAAATCATGAAGATTATTTTGCAAAAATTGGAGATGACCATAAGTTTCCTATAAACAAGTTTGGAGAATTGGCTAATTATTTGATCCAAAATAAAATCGTTAATAAGTTTCATAAACCATATGCTTGTTCGCTTGAAACATTGAGTTACGCACATTCAAAAGATTATATTTCTAACATTAAAAATAAAACATTAAGTAAAGAGGAAGTAAAAAAAATTGGATTTCCACTTGTTGATAGTGTTGTTCAGAGATCGTTAGTTGCTACTGGTGGCACTGTTTTAGCTTCTAAACTTGCAATTAATTATGGAATAGCATGTAATACTGCTGGAGGCAGTCATCACGCAAACTATGATGGTGGAGCTGGATACTGTGTTTTTAATGATGTAGCTGTTGCTGCCCACTATTTATTAAATCGAGGTTTGGCTAACAAAATATTAATTGTTGATTTAGATGTTCATCAAGGAAACGGAAATTCAGAAATTTTTAGAGAAAATAAAAGTGTTTTTACGTTCAGTATGCACTCTAGAACTAACTATCCAGCCAAAAAATCTAATAGTGATTTAGATGTGGAACTAGAAGATAATTTAGAGGATGATGCTTACATTAAGACACTTAAACATTATCTAAATGAGTTAAATCAAGAAAATTTTGATTTTGTTTTCTACATAGCTGGAGTAGATATTCATTTTAATGATAGATTGGGTAAACTCAAAATATCTGATGAAGGGATCAAATCTAGAGATGAGCTTGTTATTGAAAACTTTTTTTCTAAACGAATACCATTTTGTGGTGTTTTAGGCGGTGGTTATAATAAAGATTTCAATAAATTAGTAAAATTACATTCAATCTTACATAAATCCTGTGCTAAATTTATAGAATAATGACAAAAAAAATAAATCCAAATTTAACTGCAGAACAAAAATTAATCTTGTTCGAAGAAGGAACAGAGCTTGCAGGTTCAAGCGAACTTAATCATGAAAAGAGAGAAGGAAGTTTTCATTGTGCAAATTGTGGAGAAAAATTATTTGACTCAAAAACAAAATATGAGAGTGGATCTGGTTGGCCTTCATTTTATGAGTCTTTACCAAATGTATTTGAAACCAAAACAGATCATCACATAGGTTACGCTAGAACCGAGTATCATTGTAAAAAATGTGGAGGACATCATGGTCATATATTTGATGATGGACCGGAACCTACGGGAAAAAGATTTTGTAATAATGGAGTTTGTTTAGTTTTTAAACCTAAGAGCTAAATTAGATCAATTAACTAATCTTGCAAAAAAGAAATTAGTATTGGAAATTGGGATTAAATTGATCATTTATAATTCTTGTTAACCATATACAATTAAAATATATTTAATAAATGAAAAAAATATTGATTATTATATTGTCAATATTTGTATTTACAACATCAAGTGCAGATACAAACAAAATAAAAAATAAATTTTTCAGTTCAATTGAAAATTTTTTAAATAGTAATTTTGAAGATACAGATTTTTCTATTAAATCAAAAGAAGGAAATAAGCCAGAAATTGGAATTTTAACTTTTAAGCCTCTAAAAGATAATGATGATGGATTAACTTTTTTTCAAGGTTCTTTGTTTACTCATGATGGAGACAGAGAAACAATAAATTTAGGTCTTGGAAAAAGAGCGTTTAGTGAAGATAAAAGTTTTATGTATGGTTTGAATATATTTTATGATCATGAAGTAGATTATAATCATCAAAGAGGTAGTGTAGGTGGTGAGATTAAATCATCAATTCTTGAATTAAATACTAATCATTATTTTGGAATATCAGAGCAAAGAACTGGAAAAAATAGTATTAAAGAGGATGTTGCTGATGGATATGATCTAGAATTAGGAGCTCACGTTCCATATATGCCAACTACGAAAATTTATACTAAAATCTTTGAATATGAAATTCCAGGAGGTTCTGATTTTGAAGGTATGGAATATTCATCGAACATTGGGATACCAAATTCTGGGTTAAACGTTGAAGTAGGCTTTAAAGACTATGGAAATTCAAGTTATGAGGATCAATGGTTTATAAACTTTACATTTAATACAAATAAAATTAATAAAAATACGACTTTAATTAGCAAGGAAGCTTTTGAGAAAGTTTCAATGGAAGATAAAAAGTATGACAAAGTAAGAAGAGAAAACTTAATTGTAAAATCAAAAAGTTTCTCTGTAAAAGCTGGAGGTTTTTAATATGAAAATATTAAAAGGTTTATCTTTTTTACTATTTTTCTGTGTAATATCTGAAATTTCAAATATTAATAACGCAGAAGCTGCGGCTTGCACAGTGACTGATGGTGTCTATTCTGAAGCAGAAATTAAAAGTGGATGTGAAGCAACACCTGATTTATATGAGATTGTAATTTACAAAATGTATCTTTGCACAAGTGCCCCCACTATTCCAACAACTTCAGCAACTGTAGTATTAACAAATTGTAGCCAAGTATTTAACAATGCATCAGGAGCTACTGCCTCAGTATCTGGGACAGATACAGGTATAGATTTGTCTGGTACTTACACAAAACCACCTGCAGGAACTTATACTCATGGATATGCTATGATGGATAATACTTTTGGTATTACAGCTTCCATTAAAATTGACGGTTCAATGGATGGAGTGTCAAGTGGTTCTGGAGTATTCTGTGGTACAGTTGCAGGTTCTGGTAATCATACAAAAGCATCTGGTTCGCACACTAACAATTCAGTTTGTTCTTCAACTGCAGTAACAGGCGGCAAATTTACTGAAACTTTAACACACTTCGGTGGTTCAGGTGATGATTGGACAAGGATAGCAACAGCTAACAATATTAATGGCACTACCGCATCTGTCCAGGGAATTTTAGTTGATAGCAATGGCCATTTAGCTGCTGAAGAAGGTGAAGTAGATAAATTAGAAGGCTTAGTTACATTTGCAGACTCAATAACAGTGACTGCAGCTACAACTTCTTTAACTATGAGCTTTAATTTAGGTGAGGGAATGTCATTAAATTCTGGGGGCGCAGACAAAATTCACATGGGAAGTGGTCCTTTTCAAGCAATAATGTCAGCGAATTAAATAATATTTATTTTAAAAGATCTTGAAGTTTATTCTCTCTTTCTAATGCTCTTACTTCATCGTAACCACCAATATGCTGGTCATCAAAAAAGATTTGTGGAATTGTTCTTTTACCATTTGCTTTTTTAATCATTTCATCAACTGCTCCTGCAACTTTTGAAATATCAATTTCATTATAAGGCGCGTTATTTCTAGCTAACAATCTTTTTGCTGCCTCACAATAATTACAAAGTGGACCTGTATACATGGTAATTTTTCTCATGTGCTATAGATAATCACCTTTTTTTATTTTACTAGTTATTTCTTTTCGAGAATATTCAAACTTTTTTCGATGTTTTATGCTTTTTTGATTTACTCTTTTTCTCCACAATCTGAAAGAAGTTGGCTTAAGTGATCTTCGCATTATTTTTATAACATCGGATTCCCGCTTCCCAGTTTTTTTTTCAATTTCCTCAAAAGTTATCCGATCTGCCCAAGCCGCCCATATGATCCAATCTGGATCGTCTATTTTGGGCTCTGGATTTTTGACTTTAGTAATTGGCCTGTGACCTTTTTTTTTCATAAATCCTTTATATTTGAAAAAAATATTTAATGCATTTTTTTTAGCCTCTGATATTATGTATTAGATAGTCCTTCTTAGCCATCTTTAGCTCCCGGTTTTTAAGGACTATCTTTTTTATGCTCCCCCTAGATTTTATACTTTATCTACAGATAATTATTTTTTTATTTATCACACCTGGAACTCCCAGGATTGTAATTATCTCTTATTCAATGAATTACGGTGTCGGAAAATGTGTATGGTCTGCTTTGGGTGATGTAACTGCAAATTTGATTCAGGCAACTCTAGTCATTTTTGTGATTGGATCCTTTTTTTCAGAAAATTCAACGATACTTAATGCGTTTAAATGGATAGGAATAATTTATTTATTATATTTAGCTTATGATATTTATAAATCTCGACTAAAAAGTATTTCAAATGAGGGAGAAATAGAAAAAAGCAATTTATCTTTTTTTAGAGATGGTTTTTTAGTTGCTGGTACAAGTCCTAAGGCTTGGATGTTTTTTCCTTTTATTTTCCCACAATTTATTGACTTTAATTCAAATTTATTAGCACAATTTGTTATTTTAATTACAACTTACATCGTTTTAGATTTTTTATCTTTAATTGGCTACGCAATGCTCGCACAAAAATTAATAAAATGGATTACTGCAAATCCAAAAACAATTAATACAATTTCTGCGAGTGTTTTAGTCATTATTGCCGGAATAATTGTTGTAACTCAACAATATTAAATAATTTTGGTCTTTATTGTCACTTGCATTAAATAACATTTCTTTATTTAATATGTTCATAATTAATTAATTAAAGAGGAAATAAAATGAGATTAAATAAAATAATTTTAAGTTTTGTTTCTGCATTAGTAATTTTATTTTCAACTTCTGTTGCATCTTTCGCAAAAGTTGTTGGCGACAAAATTATTTTAGGTGCTGCGATTTCCCTAACTGGTAAATACTCATCAAATGGTGTTCATACTCAAAATGGTTACAACATGGCCGTTGACAGAATTAACAGCATGGGTGGTGTTAAAGTTGGTGGAAAAACTTATAAGTTTGATATTATTTATTACGATGATGAATCAAACCCTAAGAGAGCTGCACAGCTTGCAGAAAGATTAATTTCACAAGATGGTGTTGAGTTTATGCTTGGCCCTTACAGTTCTGGTTTAACTAAAGCGATTGCGCCAGTGACTGAAAAATATGGTGTTCCAATGGTTGAAGCAAATGGTGCATCTAGATCTTTGTTTACAAAAGGTTACAAATATCTATTTGCTGTATTAGCTCCAGCCAACTTGTATCTTGACGTTGCTATCGAAACAGCGGTTGAGTTAAATGGTGGAAAACCAGTAAGAATTGCACAAGCGTTTGAACAAGATGCATTCTCACAGGACGTTAGATTAGGTATTTTAGATGCTGCAGAAAGAACTGGTTCTAAAATCATAATCGACGATAAATTACCTAAAGAGCTAAATGATATGGCTGCTACTTTGGTTAAAGTAAAACAAATGAAACCAGATGTACTTGTTGTATCAGGTCACACAAAAGGTGCGTTAACTGCGATCAGACAAATTGCTGAAATGAAAGTTGATGTTCCTATGTTGGCTATGACTCACTGTGATGCTGCTAAGCTATCTAAACAGCATGGTAAGAACTCACAGTATGCTCTTTGTGCTTCTCAATGGCACAAGTCACTAACTTATAAAGATGATTTCTTTAAAGATGGTATGACTTATGCTGCAGACTTTGAGAAAGAGTTTGGATATGATCCACCTTATCAATCTGCTGAGTCTTCAGCTGCTTTATTGGTATTCAAAGATGCATTTGAGAGAGCAAATTCTTTCGATCAAAAGAAAGTAAGAGATGCTCTTGCAGCTACTAACATGCAAACATTCTATGGAAATATTAAATTTGCACCTGGTGGTCAGAATGTTGACAAGCCAATGGTACTTTTCCAAGTAATGTGTGATGCCTCAGGAAAATGTGAAAACAAAGTTGTTGCTCCTCTAAAATGGGCATCAGCTAAGTTAATACATCCAGTTCCTAAGTGGTCAGAAAGATAAAATAAAATAAATATTTAGCCCCCTAGTAATAGGGGGCTTTTTTTTATATAACCCAAAAATACTTTTATGGATTTTCTTGTATTTCAGTACCCCATGATAACAGTCCAAGCTTGTTTGGATGGAATTCTTTTAGGTGTTTT
>CACDUV010000009.1 GCA_902556065.1 uncultured Pelagibacteraceae bacterium | reverse complement strand
AAATGAATCTTTTAAAGGGAGTGAAACTGTTCAAGGGAGGTGGAGAAAAAAATTCAAAAAATGAAAATGAAATTTATATTTTTACAAAAGCTCATCACGAAATCTATATTGCTGCTTATAAAATGTTTTTAGATAACAAGTTTTTTGGTATTGGTGTAAAAAACTTTAGAACAGTTTGCAATGAAACAAAATATTATGTGAGCGGTAAACCAAGATGTTTTACTCATCCTCATAATAGTTATCTTCAATTACTTACTGAAACTGGAATAATTGGTTTCTTATTTTTGTTTACTTGTTTAATTTATTTCTGCAAATATTTACTTAAACATCTGGCACTTAAGTTTAAGGGAAATTTTTATTTTAATGATTTTGAAATATGTATTTTGTCAGGAATAGCAATATATTTATGGCCTTTAGTGCCAACAGGAAATTTTTTCAATAATTGGTTGAATATTACTTTAATTTTAAACTTACCATTCTTAATTTGGAGCAGAAAGTCAAAAAATAGCGTAACTGAATAATAATTTTTATTCTTTACTAATTTAATTTTTTTAAGTAAAAGGCTCTGCCTGGTGATTATTGCGAAAGTGTAATACCCGATCCCATTCCGAACTCGGAAGTCAAGCCTTTCAGCGCCAATGGTACTTTGTCTTAAGACACGGAAGAGTAGGACATTGCCAGGCTTATAAATTTATGAAAATAAAAAGTTCTTTAAAATCAATCAAGAAAAGAGACCTTAATTCTAAACTAGTTAGAAGAAGGGGGAGGGTTTATATAATAAATAAAACCAATCCGAAGTTTAAAGCAAGACAAAAATAATTTTATGGATAACGAAAGCCATAAAAATACTTGGAATAATTTCACTAAATTTGTTTTATGGGGAACAGTTGCTGTAGTTTTTGTTTTAGTTTTAATGGCTTTTTTTCTTTTATAAACTTTATAATTTAATATGAACTTAGCTTCAATTTCAGAAAATCAAGACATTGAAAAACGAATAGCAATTACACCAGAAATTGCAAAAAAATATATCAGTTTAGGGTTTAATTTAACATTACCAAATAAGTATGGAACTCACTTAGGTTTCAATGACGAAGATTATAAAAATCTGGGAGTTAATTTTTTGGATAATGAAGAAGAAATAATTCAAAATTCTGAGATTGTTATTCAATTAGGATTACCTGTTGAGGAAAAATTATCATTGTTTAAAGAAAATCAAACTTTGATTGGTTCGTTAAACGCTTTCGTAAATAAAGTGAAGTTAGAGAATTTAAAGTCTAGGAAAATAAATTGTTTTTCCTTAGAGTTGCTACCAAGAATTACAAGAGCTCAATCAATGGATATTTTATCATCACAAGCCAACCTTGCTGGTTATAAAGCTGTTGTAGAAGCTTTCCAAGTTTACGAAAGAGCAATTCCGATGATGATGACTGCAGCAGGAACAATTCCTGCAGCAAAAGTATTAGTGGTTGGAGCTGGAGTTGCTGGATTACAAGCTATTGCAACTGCTAAAAGAATGGGAGCCGTAGTATTTGCAACAGATGTAAGGATGGCCTCAAAAGAACAAGTTGAGAGTTTAGGAGGAAAATTTCTTACAGTTGAAGGATCCGAGAATTTAGAAACCGAAGGTGGTTATGCAAAAGAAGCATCAGATGAATTTAAAAAAAAGCAAGAGGAACTACTTTCAGAATCATTAAAAAAAATTGATATAATAATATGCACTGCTTTAATCCCAGGTAAAGAAGCTCCAAAGATAATTAAAGAGGAAATGTTCAAAAATTTACAATCAGGTTCAGTTATTTATGACTTAGCAGCAGTTCAAGGAGGAAATACTGTATTTACTGAGGTTGATAAAATTGTTGAAAAAAATGGTGTTAAAATTTTAGGTGAGGCAAATATATTAAATAAATTACCTGTGTCAGCTTCTAATTTATATGCTAAGAACGTGTTTAATTTTATTTCTAATTTATATGATAAAGAAAATAAAAAATTAAATATCAATTTAGAAGATGAAATAATAGAGAAAACGCTTATCAGTTAGTATTATGGAAATAGATCCTTTTATATTTAGATTAAGTATATTTATATTATCAATATTTGTTGGCTACTATGTTGTATGGAGTGTAACACCTTCTTTACATACTCCTTTAATGTCAGTTACAAATGCAATCTCTTCAGTAATCATAGTAGGTGCAATAATTGCAGCCTTATCTGGAAGTGATGGTGTAGTTTTTTCCTCATCTAGTGTTTATGGTTTTTTAGCAATCATTTTAGCAGCTGTTAATATTTTTGGTGGATTCTTAGTCACACAAAGAATGTTAGCAATGTATAAAAAAAAGAAAAAGGAAAAATAATTAATGTCTGCAAATCTATCTGCAATCTTGTATTTAGTATCAGGGGTATTATTTATTTTAGCTTTAAGAGGCTTATCATCACCTGAAACTTCAAGACAAGGAAATTTATTTGGAATAATTGGAATGGTTATTGCTGTAACAGTTACATTTCTATCTGTTGATAATTTTAGTTCAGGATTTATTTATGTACTAATATTTTTGGCTATTGGTGGTGGCATTGGGGCATTTATAGCGTATCGTATCCCAATGACTGCAATGCCAGAATTAGTTGCAGGATTTCATAGTTTAGTTGGTCTGGCAGCAGTATTTGTTGCCATCTCAGCATTTATAAACCCTGCAGCCTTTAACCTTGGTACACCAGGAAATATTAAACTTGCAAGTTTAATCGAAATGGCGATAGGGGCAGCTGTTGGTGCAATCACTTTTTCTGGTTCTGTTATAGCTTTTTTAAAATTACAAGGAATAATGTCAGGTGCACCGATAACTTTTAAAGGTCAGCATTTATTAAACGCCATATTGTTAATATTAATTGTAATATTAACGGTTTACCTTTGTTCAACTCAATCATCTAATTTATTTTGGATTTTAATAGCAATTTCTTTTTTAATTGGATTTTTAATAATTATTCCTATTGGTGGAGCAGATATGCCAGTTGTTATTTCTATGTTGAATTCTTATTCAGGGTGGGCAGCGGCTGGAATTGGATTTACTCTAGAAAATACAGCCTTAATTATTACTGGAGCATTAGTAGGATCATCTGGAGCTATACTTTCTTACATAATGTGCAAGGGTATGAATAGGTCGTTCTTCAACGTAATTTTAGGTGGTTTTGGTGCTACTGACCAAACATCTGGAAGTCAAAATAAGGAACAAAGACCAGTTAAAAGTGGAAACGCAGATGATGCAGCTTTCTTAATGAAAAATGCATCTTCAGTTATAATTGTTCCAGGTTATGGAATGGCCGTAGCTCAAGCACAACATGCATTAAGAGAAATGGTAGATACATTAAAGAAGAACGACATCAAAGTATCATATGCAATTCATCCAGTTGCTGGACGTATGCCTGGTCATATGAATGTTTTATTAGCTGAAGCAAACGTTCCATACGATGAGGTATTTGAATTGGAAGAGATAAACAATGATTTTGCAAATGCAGATGTTGCATTTGTAATTGGTGCTAATGATGTAACTAACCCGGTTGCAAAAACAGATCCACAAAGCCCAATTTATGGAATGCCTGTATTAGATGTTGAAAAATGTAAATCAGTTTTATTTGTAAAAAGAAGCTTATCACCTGGATATGCTGGAATAGACAATGATCTATTTTACAAAGAAAATACTTTAATGTTGTTTGCAGATGCAAAAAAAATGACAGAAGATATTACAAAAAATTTATAAACTAGATGAATACAAAAATTTTTTGTGATATCGCTGATTTGTCTTCGATAAAAAAAATTAATAAATTTAAAATTGTAAAAGGATTTACAACCAATCCAAGCTTAATGAGAAAAGCTGGAGCAAAAGATTACAAATCATATTCAAAACAAATACTTAAAATTTGTTTAAAGAAACCAGTTTCGCTAGAGGTGTTTGCTGATGATGATAAATCAATGATTGAACAGGGAAAAAAAATTAACAGCTGGGGTAAAAATGTATATGTTAAAGTTCCTGTGGTTAATTCAAAAAACAATTTTACTGGAAAAGTAATAAAGGAACTAAATAATAGTAATATTAAATTAAATGTTACTGCTGTTTACACGGCTAAACAAACAGAGAAGATTTTAAAAAAAATTAATAGGAAAACAAAAGTAATTATTTCAATATTTGCTGGAAGAGCAGGAGACACTGGAAAAGACCCTGTTCCAGAATTTGTAAAAAGTATAAAGCTAGCAAAAAAATTTAATAATGTTGAAATTTTATGGGCTAGTGTAAGGGAGCCTTATAATTATTTACAGGCAAAACAATTGGGCTGTCATATCATAACAATTCCGCCTTCAATTATTGAAAAAATTAAAAAATTTGGAAAATCATTTGATCAATTGACAATAGAAACCGTTAAATCATTTCTTATAGATAGCAAAAAATCAAATTTTAAAATCTAGGTGAATTGGTTGCGGGGGACGGATTTGAACCGCCGACCTTCAGGTTATGAGCCTGACGAGCTACCAGACTGCTCCACCCCGCGTTAAATTCTATTTTTAAGTTTATTAAGTTTTTTTACTCTTTTGATATTTTCTTGTAGAATTCTTTTTTTCTTTTCAGATGGTTTTTCATAAGTATTTTTTAGTTTTATCACTTTAAAAAAACCATCTCTTTGGAGTTTTCTTTTCAAAACCCGTAGAGCTTGCTCAACATTATTATCTTTGACTTCTATTTTAATAACCACCTCCAAAAAAGGGATTATTTATCATTATTAATATTTTATGTCTATCGATATTATTCATAATTTAAAATTTATTTTACAGATTTTTCTTTTTGTTTTTTTTCTCTTTTCAATCTTCTTTCGGCTTTTTCAATTGACTCAATTAAGTCCTTTTGACTAAATAAATTTAATGCTACAGGATCCTTCGGATTTAAATTATTATAATTCCAATAGCTTTTATTTCTTATTGAGGATACAGAGTTCTTTGTAATTCCCACCAATTTTGCTATCTGAGAGTCCTTTAGGATGTTATGTTGTCTAAGCAACCATAATGCAGCATCTGGTTTATCTTGTCTTTTAGAAATAGGAACATATTTTTTTATTTTTTCACTTGTGTTTGAAATTTCTATATCATTACTTTTAATTTCTAATGGTCTGTTCTCGTTTTTTGATGAAAGCTCAATTTCTTCCCTAGTTAACTGACCTGATATTATTGGATTATAAGCTTTTATACCTTTCGCAACTTCACCATCAGCTATACCCTGAACCTCAACTTCATGTAGTTTACAAAAATTTGCAATTTGTTTGAATGTTAGCGTGGTATTTTCAACAAGCCATACAGCTGTCGCCATTGGCATCAAAGGTGCATTTGACATTTAACTTTTTTTATCTGATTTAAAATTTTGAAATTTTTTATTAAATTTACTTATTCTTCCTTTATCCATTAATTTTTGTTTACCACCAGTCCAAGCAGAATGAGATTTCGGGTCAATTTCTAATTTAAGAACATCCCCTTCTTTTCCCCAAGTGGATTTCGTTTCAAACTGAGTACCATCAGTCATTTCAACTTTTATATCATGGTAATTTGGATGAATATTTTTTTTCATAGCGAGACTTATAACAAAAGAATTTTTTAAAACAATTAAAAGTTCATGCAATTAACTAATTTATTATTAAAATTTACTAAAATTTGATTTTAATTAAAATTACTAGGTAAAATTACTATTTTTTCACGCTTCTAGAAGCATTAGAAACTAATATGTATAATATTGACAAAAATACTCCAATGATAAGCGAAAATACTAATGTCGGAGCTATTCTGTTTGGAATTCTATTTATTTTTATTTTACCAATATACAGAGCTTTTTTTTGGTTTTTTTCGATAGAATAGATTAATCTTTTTGTCTTAAGTATAATTTGATTAAATCCCGTATCTCGATATTTAAATCCTGTCTCTACATTTACTTCTAAATTTTGAAGAGTTTTGTCAATTTCTATTAAATCATTTACAGCAGAATCGTAGATTTCTCTCGTTAAATTTTCATTAATCTGATCAAACTCTTCTTTGTAGATTTCAGTTCTCAAAGGTGAAGATGTCCTTAGTGAAAATATTTGGGAATCGGCATCAAACTTCCACCCATCTCTGAGTAATGTTATTATTTCATTTGAAATTTGTTCATTCATACATTTATAAATTGAGGAACATAATTGTACAACTCTAGAAGGATGATAAAGAATTGAATAATTAACAGAAACTTTGTAATTTTTTTCAGTAAATTTTGAAAAATTTATAGCTATACCAGAAAAAAATGTGACTAAAATTATAATTAATGCAGAGATTTTGTATTTAAGAATTAAATTTATAATTTTAATCAAATCTATTTCGTCGTTCAATTTAGGTTTTTTAGTCATTTTTATATAAATTAAATTGGTTTATATATAAGATTTTTTTTATATTCAACAAATTCAAATGTAATAAATATTTATTTATATTTCTTCGATCAAATATTAATTATCTTCTTAAAATCCTACTAAAGTTTTTAACATATCCTCATTTATTGATGGGTTTGCAGCTCTTATATTAATATTATTAATATTAAACTTACAGATATCATTTACTATACCGCCTGCTTCTTTGACAAGAATAGCTCCTGCCGCAATATCCCATAAATTAATATCATCATGAAAAAAACCATCAAATCTTCCTGACGCAACATAGGCTAAATCTAAAGCAGCACAGCCACTATATCTCATGTTTAGATTACTAAATTTAACTCCTTCATGATTACTTGAGAATAGACAATCATCTAATTTACTTTTCTTTGAAACTCTTAATCTTTGATTATTTAAATAAGCTCCTTTGTCTTCTTCAGCAAAAAACATCTCATCTTTTATTGGATCAAAAACTAAACCACTAATAATTTTGTTATTTGACATATGTGCAATACAAATAGCAAAGTGTGGAATACCATGGAGAAAATTAGTTGTTCCATCTATAGGGTCAATTATCCAAAAATTTTCTTTATCTTTGTTATTTATCTTACCTGTTTCTTCTGTAATAAAAGAATAATTTTTTTTTGATTTGGATAATTCTTCAATTAAAATTTTTTCTACATTTTTATCAGTTTTAGTAACAAAATCGTAAGGGCCTTTTTTAGAAACTTGTAATTTTTCAACTTCACCAAAATCTCTGATCACAGATTTAGATGCTTTTTCAGCAGCCTTTATCATCAAGTTAAGATTTGAAGATATTGATATCATTTCAAATCTTCTTTACGTACTCTAAGTTTCGAGTATCAACAATTACTTCGTCCCCTGCTTCTATAAATGGAGGGACTTGAATACTTAAGCCATTATTTAATTTTGCTGGTTTATAGGAAGATGATACAGTCTGACCTTTTAAGGCCACATCAGTAGTATCTACTTTGCATTGTACTTGGTTGGGTAATTCAACTGAAATTGGATTTTCATTATAAAAACTTATAGATACCTCAAGATTTTCAGTTAATAATTTACCTTGATCTCCAATAATTTCTTTTTTAATTTCAATTTGTTCAAAAGTTTTTGGTTCCATAAAAAAATAATTAGCATCATCTTCATACATATAACTATATTTATTTTCATCTAATGATGCTTTTTCTACAGTTTCACTTGATCTAAATCTTTCATTTAGTTTAGTATTTTTGCCAACACTTTTCATTTCTATTTGTGCAAATGCACCACCTTTTCCAGGTTTTACATGTTGTGTTTTTAGAACTTGCCAAAGATCATTTTTATATTCTAAAAGCATCCCAACTCTAATTTCACTTGCATTTATTTTCATATTAAACTTTCTATAGCTTCTGTAGGTTTGTATTTTTTATTATTCCAAATGTAGCCTGAAATAGCTAAAAAATTTGCATTGTTCAATAAAAGTTTTTTATAGTTTTCGTTTGTTATTCCACCGATAGCTACGATAGGAATATTTGTTAATTTCTGTGCTTTATTTAGAGTTTTTATGTTGGATTTATATTTTACTTTTTTTGTTTTTGTTGGAAAAAAAGCACCAAAAGCAATGTAATTAGCTTTATTTTTAACAGCTTCTTTTGCTAGTTTAATTGAGTTATGACATGTTATTCCAATAATTTTATTTCCAATTATTTTTTTTGCTTCTTTAATATTTGTATCTTTTTGTCCTAAATGACATCCATCAGCATTTAATTTTTTGGCAAGAATTGGGTCATCGTTCACAATAAATTTTACATTATTTTTTTTACACAAATGCTTGATTTTTTTTCCTAAAAAAATTTTTTTTTCAAAAGAGTATTTTTTAAATCTCATTTGAAAAAAACTTATTTTATCTGATTTTAATACTTCATTTAAAGTTTTGTAAAAATTTTTTGGAATTTTGCTTGGAGAGATGAGATAAATAAATTTTTTTTTATTTATTCTCAAGATCGCTTTTCCATTTGCCTTGAGCAGCTAGAGAACACATTCTTGCTCTATGATTAAACACATCCTGTGTTTCTGCTATTTTAGTGATATCTTTAGACCAAAATTTAAGAGCACTTTGTTGCAAGGCTCTACCATATGAATAGGTCATTATAAAATTTGTACTATTGTTTTTGCTTATTAAATTTAAATTTTCTGTTGCTTCTACTTCAGATTGACCTCCTGACAAGAAGGCAATCCCTGGAACTTCTGTCGGCACTGAATTTTTAAGACATTCAAGTGTTTTATTTGAAACCTCTTCATTAGAAATCTTATTTTTTGAATTACTTCCAGCTAAAATCATGTTTGGTTTTAATATAATCCCTGACAAGTCAATTTTGTGTAGAATTAATTCTTCAAAGCATTTTTTTATAATCTCTGAAGTTTTCTTTAAACATTGATCTGCAGAGTGATCTCCATCCATCAAAACTTCTGGCTCAACTATAGGAACCATTTCACACTCTTGAACTAATGCTGCATATCTTGCAAGGGCATGAGCGTTAGAATGAATTGCAAGTTTGCTAGGATAGTTATTACTTATAGAATAAACACCTCTCCATTTTGTAAATCTTGCACCAAGCTCATAGTATTTTTTTAATCTTTCTCGAAGCCCATCTAGTCCCTCAGTAATTTTTTCTTCTGGAGAGTTTGCCAAGTTCTTTGCACCAGTATCTACTTTAATTCCTGGGACTGCTCCACTAGCAGAGATTAATTCAGGAATTGATTTACCTGAATTTGAAATTTGGTTTATCGTCTCATCGTATAAAATTACACCACCGATGCAATCTTTCATACATTCTGAATTAAATAGAGTTTCTCTAAAAGCAAGTCTCTTATCTGGTGTTGATTGGACTTTAACAGCTTCGAGCCTTTTTGTCATAGTTCCATTACTTTCATCCGCTGCAAGTATTCCTTTGCCATTTGAAAGTATTTTAAGAGCTATTTTATTTAGTTCTGACATTTTAATTTAAGGCGCTTATACCAGGAAGTTCCTTTCCTTCAAGATATTCCAAAAATGCTCCACCTGCGGTTGAAACAAAATTAAAATTTTTAAAAGCGTTTAATGAATTAATTAATAAAACGGTATCTCCACCACCCACTACAGAGAAAATTTTATTTTCTTTATTTTTTTCAATTATTTTTTTTGCAATTTCATTACTTCCATTTGCAAAATTGGGATTTTCAAAATATCCAGCAGGACCGTTCCATAATATGGTATTTGTGTTATCAATAATATCAAATATTCTTTCAACAGTTTTTGGACCTATATCCAAAATCATATCATCTAATTTAATTTGATTTAATTCTTTAATTTTAGGCTGCCCATTTAAATCATTGGCTACCACTACATCTTCTGGAAAAATTATATTACAATTTTTTTCTTTTGAATGTGAGAGTATTTCATTAACTATAGAGTTAACATTTTCTTCCCTAATAGATTTTCCAATATTATAACCATTGTGTTCAATTAAATTATTCGCCATTGCACCCACAATTATTATGTTATCAAATTTTGAAATTAAGTTTTTTATAATATTGATTTTAGTAGAAATTTTAGATCCTCCTATTATGCAAGTAACAGGTTTAGTTATTTTAGATGTAATTTTTTTTAATGCAGTTACCTCCATATCTAGTTGTAATCCTGAAAAAGACGGTAAAAATTTTGAAATTTCACAAACAGATGCATGCGCCCTATGTGAGCATGAAAAAGCATCATTTACATAAATATCACCCAAACTTGCTAAATGTTTTGCAAAATTCACGTCATTTTTTTCCTCTTCTATATAAAATCTAATATTTTCAATGAGTAAAATTTTTTCATTAAAATTATCAAGTATGTCTTTTTTTATTTCATAAATATTTTTTTCAATAAGGTTTATTTTTTCATTTAATTTTTTTTCTATATATTCTTGAATTGGTTTCAACGAAAGTTCTCTTATTATTTTTCCTTTTGGTCGACCAACGTGAGATAAGATAATTATTTTTGAATTTTGCTTTAATAAAAATTCAATTGTTGCAAGAACTTTATCAATTCTTGTTGTGTCAGTTATTTCACCATTCTTAAGAGGGACATTTAAATCCAATCTTAAAATAACTTTTTTACCACGAAGGTTTGTTAGTTTAGAAACACTTTGCATTAAGAATTTTGATGAATAAATTCTACAATATCACACATACGATTTGAAAAACCCCATTCATTATCATACCAGGCTGAAATTTTACCCATATTATCTCCAACAACATTAGTAAGTGATCCATCAATAATAGCGGATGCAGGGTTATGATTAAAATCAATTGATACTAACTTTTCATGTGTAATTTCTAATACATTTTTTAGATTATTTTTAGATGCTAATTCAAATGATTTATTTATGTTTTCTTTGTTGATATTTTTTTTTGTGCAGAAAACTAATTCTACAAGTGAAACATTTGGGGTAGGTACTCTCATTGCAACTCCCTCTAGCTTTCCTTTCAAGCTAGGAATAATTTCACCAATTGCTTTTGAGGCACCAGTAGATGTTGGGACAATTGATTGACTTGCAGCTCTTGCTCTTCTTGGGTCTTTATGAGAATTATCTAAAATTCTTTGATCACTAGTAATTGCGTGAATAGTAGTCATAAATCCTTTTTCAATTTCAAAATTTTCATTTAGCGTATGTAGAACTGGAGCTAAACAGTTTGTGGTGCAAGAGGCAGCTGAGATTATTTGGTCTTCACTGGTTATATCTTTTTCGTTTACACCAAATACAATTGTTTTATCTGCGTTTTTGCACGGTGCAGATACAATTACTTTTTTTGCTCCATTTTGAATGTGAGCTAGAAGTTTTTCTTTAGAATTAAATTTTCCCGTACATTCAAAAACATAATTAACATCAAATTTTTTCCAGTCTATATTTTCAATATTAGATTCCTGAGAAAATGTAATTTTTTTATTATTTATTATTAAGTGATTTTCATCAAAATCTAAATTCGCATTAAATTTACCATGTATTGAATCATATTTTATCAATTTACAGGTAACCTCAGAATTTGATCTATTATTTATGTGTTGAATTTTTATATTTTCGTTTTCGTTTTCTATTATTGATCTGATTACCATTCGACCAATTCTACCCATTCCATTTATTCCAACTTTAATCGTCATAATTAATTATTAATAAATTTTTTTGATTTGCTAGTTATATTTTCTTTTGTAAGCCCAAAAAATTTATATATTTCTTTAAATGGCGCACTTTTACCATATTCATTAATTCCAAAATTTTTTCCATTTTCTCCAACATACTTTTTCCAATAATCACTTGAACCAGCTTCTATAGAGATTTTATTTTTGGTTTCATTTAGTATTTTATTTTTATAAGATTTACTTTGTTTATCAAAAAGCTCCATGCAAGGTACTGAAATAACTTTAGAATAAATTTTATTTTTGGCAAGTTTATGACTTGCCTCGATCGCAAGATTTACTTCTGAACCACTTGCTAAAATTGTTAGTTTAATTTTTTTATTCGTTCTGAGA
Organism: uncultured Pelagibacteraceae bacterium; assembly: GCA_902556065.1. Lineage (GTDB taxonomy): Bacteria > Pseudomonadota > Alphaproteobacteria > Pelagibacterales > Pelagibacteraceae > Pelagibacter. Next base: position 21,822 of record CACDUV010000009.1, on the reverse strand, counting down.
ACTTCATAAGCGCCAAGTGAACATTTATTATTTGAGGAATATTTTTTTCTAATCGGGTCTAAATTTTGTCTTGTTAGAGACAAAACACTGGGAGTCTTTAAAGTTTTTAATGCATGCTCCCAGCATTCAATTGTTTCAATTCTGTCTGCAGGTCTAAAAACATTTAGGTTTGGAATTGATCTTAAACCAGATAATTGCTCAATTGGTTGATGTGTTGGCCCATCCTCACCTAAGCCAATAGAATCATGTGTCATTACATAAATAACTCTTTGTTGCATTAAAGCTGATAATCTTATTGAAGGTTTACAGTAATCAGAAAATATTAAAAAAGTTCCACCATAAGGAATAAAATTACTATGGAGTGCGATTCCATTCATTACCCCGCTCATCGCGTGTTCTCTGACACCATAATGAATATAATTTCCATCAAAATTTCCTGGTGTAATAATTTTATGTTTTTTTGTTTTAGTGTTGTTGGATCCAGCTAAATCTGCAGAACCACCAATGAGATTATTATTTGAATTGGTTAATGCATTTAAAGTTAACTCAGAACACTTTCTTGTTGCCAAGCTTTTAGGTTCTTTGACTGCAAGTTTTTTTTCTGAATTTAAAGCATTTTTAAAGTTATTTTTTTTGATTAGACTAATTTTTTTACTATGTTTTTTAATTAATTTGTTCCATTTTTTTTCAATTAACTGACCCTTGCTTCCTATAGCTCTCCATTCCTTTATTAACTTATTTGGAATTTCAAAGGCTTTATATTTCCATTTGAGTGCTTTTCTTACTAATTTGATTTCATCTAGTCCTAAAGGACTACCATGTGAAGACGATTTGCCAGATTTATTTGGAGAACCATATCCAATTTTTGTTTTACAAGAAATTACAGTTGGTTTTTTTGCTTTTTGAACCCTTTTTAAAGCTCTATAAATTTGATTTTCATTATGGCCGTCAACTAATATGTAATCCCATCCATAGCTTTGAAATCTTTTTTTAAAATTATCTGATACAGCAAGACTTGTTGGACCATCTATTGAAATATTATTATTATCGAAAAGCATCACCAAATTTTTTAATTTTAAGTGACCAGCTAAACTCATCGCTTCGTGACTAATACCTTCCATCAAGCAACCATCGCCAGCTATAACATAAGTTTTATGATTAATTAGATTTTTGCCTATTTTTTTTTTGAGTACTTCCTCAGCTAGTGCAAATCCAACTGCATTAGCTATTCCTTGTCCAAGTGGACCAGTGGTTGTTTCAATTCCAGTTTTTGGATGATACTCTGGATGACCTGCGCAAATAGAGTTTAGTTGTCTAAACTTTTTAATCGAATTTAACGAAATACTTTTATAACCAGTCAAATACAACAAAGAATAAAGAAGCATTGAACCATGCCCGGCTGATAAAACAAATCTATCTCTATTTATCCAATTTGGATTTTTTGGATTGAATTTTAAAAAATACCTAAAAAGTACGGTTGCAACGTCCGCCATACCCATCGGCATCCCAGGGTGACCAGAATTAGCTTTTTGAACTGCATCAATAGTTAAAAATCTAATACAATTTGCTAAATCTTTATGTATTTTACTCAAAATTATCCTGACTAGACTAAGAAGATTCTATTTAATAATATAAGTATATATATATGAATTCTATAAACGAAAAAGAAAAAAAACTTAATCTAGCTTTGGATGAATTAAAAAATTTAGATCTAACCAATCCAGATTTGAGAAATAATATTGAAAATCTTAACCTGCATAAAAATCAATTAGAGATTGAAAAAAATGAATTAGAAAAAAAATATAAAGAGCTATCAGATCAAAATGAAATTTTATCAAAAAAATTAGATGAGTTTAGAAGTAAAGAAAAGGTTGAAGAAAGAAAACAAATAGAGTTTTCTGAGAAAATCGATGAATTAAATCAAGAAACAGATATTTTATTGGAAGAAATAGACAAATGGCAAATGTAAGTATTAAGTTTAATAATAAAGAGTTTTTATTGTCTTGTGATGACGGACAAGAGGAACATCTGGAAGAATTGTTAACACAAATAAATCAAAAATTTAATCATTTAAAAAACGATCTTGGCAATTTAGGGGAGAATAAACTCTTATTAATTACAGCGGTTAAAATAATGGATGAATACTACGAAACAAAAAAGAAAGTTGACCAAAAGAAGCAAGAATTAAAAGATTTATCAAATAAATTTAAAGAATTAAAAACTCTAATTTATGAATATAAAGATAAAAAGGAAGAAGAAATAAAAGAGTTAAATTTAAATCATGACAAATTAAAAATCGAGATTGAAACTAATCAAAAAAAATATGAAGATTTAATTGATAGTGCTGCAGAGAAAATTTCAAGTTTTGTCGAAAAAGCAAAACAAGAAAATTTATCTCAATAAATTTGTGAATAAATCTAAATTAAGAAGAAAGATAACATCGCTTAGAAAAAAAAATTTTAAAGAAAATTTAAAAATTAATTCTTTAAAATTTATTAAATTTCTAAAGGATAATAAGCTTAAAACAAAAATTGTTGGTGGATATTATCCATGCAATCACGAGATAGATGATTTAGAAGTTTTAAATTTATTTAGTAAAAATAAAAAAATTATCTCATTACCGATTATTGAGAATAATAACCAAATGGACTTTTATGAATGGTCCAAAGAAAATCCATTAAAGATAAACAAATATGGGATTATTGAACCATTATCTCAAAAGAGAGTTTATCCAGATATATTACTAGTTCCACTATTAGCTTTTGACAATCAATTTAATCGATTAGGATATGGTGGTGGTTTTTATGATCGTTATATTGAAAAAATTGAAATTAAAAAAAAGGTCTTTAAGGTAGGATTTGCTTTTTCTTTCCAAGAATTAAAAGAGGTACCAGTTAATAATTATGATAAGAAGCTTGATTTAATAATTACTGAAAGAGGTTTAATATTTTGAGAATTTTATTTTTAGGAGACGTTGTTGGTATTTCAGGGTGTTCCAAACTTTCAAGTAGCTTACTTAGTGAAATTAAATCAAAAAAAATAGATTTTGTTATTGCTAATGGCGAAAATGCTGCAGCCCAAGGTGTTGGTTTGACTGAGGAAATTTGCAAAGATTTTTATAACTGTGGTGTTAACGTTATAACAACTGGTAATCATGTTTGGGATCAAAAAGAAATCATGAAGTATATAGAAAAAGAAGAGAGATTGTTACGTCCTAAAAATCTTTTTGAACCCGCACCTGGTCGAGGTTTTCAAATTTTCAAAACTAATGAAAATATACGAGTTGGGGTACTTAACCTTATGGGCAATGTGTTTATGAAAAAATGTGAAGATGTGTTTGAAACTTCAAAAAAATTTTTAAGTGAATATAATTTAAAAGATGACTATGATTTATTGGTAGTAGATTTTCATGGTGAAATTACTAGTGAGAAAAACGCGATAGGTCATTTTTTTGACGGTCATGCAACGTTAGTTGTTGGAACTCATACACATATACCAACTAATGATGCCAGAATACTTAACCATGGCACTGGATACCAAACTGATGCTGGGATGTGTGGGGATTATGACTCTGTTATTGGTATGGACAAAGAGAATTCATTAAATAGATTTCTAAAGAAAGATTCAGTCAAACATTTTCCAGCAGTTGGAGAAGGTACTTTGTCTGGTGTTATAGTTGATTGTGATATAAATACTGGTTTAGCTAAAAATATTAATAGTTATATATTTGGAGAAAAACTAAAAAATATTTAATTTAGATATGGCGGGTCATTCACATTGGGCAGGTATTAAACATAAAAAAGGAAAAGCTGACAAGCAACGTTCCAAAATTTTCTCAAAGTTGTCAAAAGAAATTACAGTAGCCGCAAAGCTTGGAGATAAAGATCCTGCAATGAACCCAAGATTAAGATCAGCAGTACAAGCTGCTAGATCAGCAAACATGCCAAAAGATAATATAGAGAGGGCAATAGATAAATCTACTGCTGCATCAGGAGCAAATTTTGAAAATTTGAGATATGAAGGATTTGGACCAAACAAAATTGCTGTAATTGTTGAAACTTTAACTGATAATAAAAATAGAACAGCTTCCAATGTGAGAACTATTTTTCAAAAATCTGGTGGAAGTCTAGGTACTCAAGGATCAGCATCTCACAATTTTAAACAACTTGGGATTATAAAGATTGATAAAAATGAAATATCAGAGGATAAAATCTTTGAATTAGCTATAGACGCTGGTGCAGAAGACTGTATTTCTCACGGGGAATTTCATGAAGTTCAATGTGTTTCAAATGAAATATATAATGTTAAAAAAAATTTAGAAAATACAATTGCGAACTTTATTTCCACTGAGATTGAGTGGGTGCCTATTAACAGTGTTAATATTCAAAATGATGAAAAAGAAAGTGTAATAGAATTTTTAGAAAATCTAGAAGATGATGATGATGTTCAGAATGTTTTTTCAAACTTAAATTTGGGAAATATTTGATGTTAATAATTGGAATTGATCCAGGAATTTCTGGATCTATATGTTTTTTAGAAGATGGAATAATCAAAGATGTCCTTGAGATGCCAACAATGACAGAAGGAAAAAAAAATAAAAAACAAGTTAATGGATCTCAAATATTTAATGAAATTTCTTTAAGAATAAAAACATATGAAAAAAAAAATATTAAAGTGGTCATAGAACAAGTTTCGGCTATGCCAGGACAAGGGGTAACTAGTATGTTTAATTTTGGTCAATCTTTTGGAATTTTAAAAGGTATTTGTAGTGCAATGCAGTTGCCAATTTACTTTGTCAGACCGGCAAAGTGGAAAAAATATTTTAATTTAATTAATTCTGAAAAAGATGCCAGTAGGACAAGGGCTATTGAAATATTTCCTTATTTTTCCTCAAATTTATCCAAAAAAAAAGACTCAAATAAAGCTGATGCAATTCTTATAGCTAGTTATTTTCATGAAACATACAAAAACGACTAATCTTTAAATTTATATAGTCAAATTCATGACACAATTAAGTGTGATGAGTGATTATGGAAGCAGACATAGCCGCAAAAGCACTAGACCTAGGCACAAATACAGATTTTTCACTTTTAAGTTTATTTTTAAAAGCAGATATAGTTGTTAAAGCAGTAATGATTAGCCTTATAATTTGCTCAGTATATTCATGGGCGGTGATTATAGAAAAATATAGACTATTTAAAAAAATAAACAAATCTTCAGAGGAATTTGAGGAAAAATTTTGGAACTCCAAATCTGCTGAAAATTTTTATAATAGTTTACCAAGTAAGTTAGAAGATCCAATGTCTTTAGTATTCCAAAATGCTATGGAAAACTTACTAAAGAAAAAATCTAAATCAAATTTGAGCGAAAGAATGTCAGCCTTCCTTGAGGGGGGAATAGAAAAAGAAATGTCAAAAATTGAAAAGGGATTTACATTTTTAGCAACTGTTGGTTCAACGGCACCTTTTATTGGATTGTTTGGAACAGTTTGGGGTATTATGAATTCTTTTCAGTCAATTGCAATTTCAAGAAATACTAGTCTTGCAATAGTTGCACCTGGTATAGCCGAAGCATTATTTGCAACTGCATTAGGACTGTTAGCAGCCATACCTGCTGTAGTTGCTTATAATAAATTTAATACAGACGCAAAAAAATATTCAGAAAAATTAGAGAATTTTTCAAAAAGATTTTTAACAATAATTTAAATGGCTTTTAAATTAAATCGCTCATCAAAGGAACCAATGAGTGAGATTAATGTTACTCCTTTTGTTGACGTGATGTTAGTGTTATTAATTATTTTTATGGTTACAGCACCCCTTTTAACAGTTGGTGTTCAAGTTGATTTACCGGAGAGTTCTGCGGATTCTTTGCCTGAGGAAACAGAACCTTTAACTCTCTCAATAAATGCTAAAGGTGAAATTTTTATTCAAGAGTCAAAAGTTGAGTATGACAATATAATTGCTAAAGTTTTAGCTGTTTCAAAAAATAGAACCGACACAAGAATTTACGTAAGAGGTGATAAAACTATAAACTATGGAAGAGTTCTAGAGATAATGGGGTTATTATCTGGGTCTGGTTTCACAAAGGTTGCATTGATCTCTGAGCCTCTTAAACAAAGGTAATAATAGTGAAGAGTAGTAGTATAGTAATATCTTCTGCTTTACATGTATCTTTAGTTGTACTTACAGCCTTAAGTTTGCCTTTTCTTTCCAAAAAACCAATAGATCTTCCACCTATAGTATCAGTAGAATTAATTCAAATAACTGAGGAAACAAATATTCCTTTCGCTCCAAAAGCAAAAAAAATTATTGAAAAAGTAAAAGAAAAAGAAAAAAAACTTGTTTCTGAACAAGCTCCTCCCAAAAAGGTAAAAAAGACTAAAACTAAGACAGTTGTCTCAGAAAAAAAAAACAAAAAGATAGAAAAACAAAATCCTGAAGCTGTACCACTGCCAGAAAAACAGGTTAAGAAAATAAAAACTAAAGAAGAAAAAAAACAAAATCCAGAAAAAGTAGAAAATGAAGTTAAGCAAGTATCTGAGTTTGAAAAAAAAGACTTATTTGATCCAAATAACATCGCTGCATTAATCGATAAATCAAAAGAGGAAACAGCAGAAACAGTAAAAATAAATAATGATGTTACTCAAGATCAGGTAAGAAATATTGAAAATTCTAAACTTACGTTGAGTGAGGAAGATGCTTTAAAGGCACAAATATTTGGTTGTTGGAGTATTCCTTTAGGTTTGCCATATGATGAAAATCTACTAGTCAGAATAAAACTTAATCTCAATCCGGATGGGTCTGTAACAAAAACAGAGATTCTAGATCATGCTAGAATGAACAAACCTGGTCAAGGATTTTATAAGGTTTTAGCAGAAAGTGCTTTGAGAGCAGTAAGATTATGTCAACCTTTAAGGGTTCCAAGTTCTGGTTACGAAAGATGGAAAGAATTACAATTAAATTTTGATGCAAGGGAGATGTTAGGAGGGTAGAATAAAAATTTTATGATTAAAAAATTTATAATTTTTATTTTTATTATTATTCCAATAAAAGCTTTAGCTTTAATTGAAGTGGATATTACAAGAGGAAACTTAAATCCACTACCGCTTGCTGTCTCACCATTGTCAATAGATGAAACATCTAGAAAGAATTTTGAACAAATTTTAGATAAAGAAAATATTGGATCAGAAATATCACTAATTGTAGAAAACAATTTAAGAACTTCAGGTTTATTTAATCCTTTAGACAAAAAAGCATTTTTGCAAGCTCCAGATATAGCGAATTTGAAACCGAGATTTGAGGATTGGAATTTAATTAAAGCCCAAGCACTTATCACAGGTAAAGTAAATTTTATTAATGATAAATTAAGAGTTGAGTTTAGACTTTGGGATGTACTTGCTGCAAAAGAGATGATGGCTTTAGCATTTACAACTGTGCCTACAAATTGGAGAAGAGTTGGTCATATAATTTCAGATAAAGTTTATGAGAGATTAACAGGTGAAAAGGGATATTTTGATACTAGAATAATTTATGTTGCTGAAGAGGGTCCAAAAACACAAAGAATAAAAAAATTAGCGATCATGGATCAAGATGGTGCTAATAATAAATTTCTAACTTTAGGAAATGAACTAGTTCTAACCCCAAGATTTAACCCCGCAAGTCAAATGGTTACGTATTTATCTTATTTTAAAAATATGCCGCGAGTTTATCTTTTAGATATTGAAACAGGGACACAAGAAGTTGTTGGAGATTTTCCTGGTATGACATTTGCTCCTAGATTTTCCCCTGATGGAAAAAAAATAATTATGAGTTTTGCAAAAGATGGTAAGTCAGATATTTATACAATGAATTTAGAAACTCGTTTGGTAGAAAGAATAACAAATCACCCATCAATCGATACATCACCTTCTTATTCTCCAGATGGTAAATATATAACTTTTAATTCTGATAGAAGTGGTTACCAACAAATTTACGTAATGAAAAATGATGGTAGCGATGTAAAAAGAATTTCTTTTGGGAATGGTTTATATGGAACACCTGTTTGGTCTCCTAGAGGTGATTTAATAGCATTTACAAAATTGCATAAAGGAAAATTTTATATTGGAGTGATGCGAATTGATGGTACTGGTGAAAGATTGTTAACAGAAAATTATTATCAAGAGGCCCCATCATGGTCACCCAATGGAAGAGTTTTAATATTTTATAGAGAAACTAAAACTAACTCTAAGGGTGAAGGTTTTTCAGCAAAATTATGGTCTATTGATTTAACTGGTTATAATGAAAGATTAATAAAAACAGTGACAGACGCATCTGACCCATCTTGGTCGTCTTTGTTAAGTAATTAACACATATTATATTTGAATATGTTGAAATTTCTTGATTTTTTGCCTTGAAACATCTATTTAGTTGTGAATAACTTAGAATTTGAAATAAGCAGCAAGGAGCAAATTAATGAGATTAAACAAAATTTTCAAAAATGCACTATTAATTATTTCTGCAGGAATAATTTTAACAGCCTGTGCAACAAAAAAAGAGGTAGCTGTTGACAAAGAGACACCAGCTGCGCCTAAAGAAGAAACTAAAAAAGAGGAAGTAACAAAAATTGAGAAAATTGCAGGTCAAATGCAAGGTGATGTTTACGTTGGAACTGATAGCGTAAAATATTTAGCTGATGGTGTGGCTGATAGAGTGTTCTTTGCAACTAATGAGTCAATTTTAACAACTGCATCAAGAGAAACTTTAAGAGCACAAGCTGCATGGTTAAGAGAAAATTCTAATATTACGGTTGTATTAGAAGGTCATGCTGACGAAAGAGGAACAAGAGAATATAACTTGGCTCTAGGTGAGAGAAGAGCTAATGCTGCTAAAGATTATCTTATGACTTATGGAGTTTCCTCAGACAGAATAACAGTTATCAGCTATGGTAAAGAAAGACCTGTTGACTCAGGATCAACGCCTTTAGCTTGGTCAAAAAACAGAAGATCAGTAACTGTTAAAGCTAACTAAAAATTATTTTAAAAAGACCCAAAATTTATATATAAATATAAATTAAGGGTCTTTTTTTTGCCGTTTTATAGTCTTATAAAAAATTAATGAGATCATTGTTTAGATCAAGTTTCTTTAAATTATTTTTATTAATAAACATATCTTTCCACGGAAATGCATATGCAGATAATCATAATATTTATGAAATTTTAGACTTAATTAAAAAAGATTTAAAAACTCTTGAAAGGGCAGTTTACTCTGGTTCAATTGAAATTGAGGGAAATTCAAATAATCAAACAGTTTCAAATCTTGATAATAACTCTGAAGATGTCTTGACTAGGCACCTGCTTAAATTGTCAGAAGTTGAAGAACAGTTTAGAGAACTTACAAATAAATTTGAAGAGATAAATTTTAAGTTAGACAAATTGTCAAACAGGGTTTCCAAGCTACAATCTGATAATCAGATTAGATTTCAAGATATTGAAAATGATATGAGTTCAATTAATACCATTGATACTACCAAAAAATTGAGTTCTGCTCCTAAAATTGAGAAACAAATACTTCCTGGAAGTTCTCAACCACAAGATTTAGGCACTATTTCTTATAAAGACATGGAAACCGCAGAGAAGAACCAACAACTCCAATCAGTTGAAACAACAGCTTCAATAATAGAGGAAACTTTTCAAGCAGAAGATAAGATTTTACCAATAGATTTAACTCCAAAAGAACAATACGAATTTGCAACTAGCTTTTTAAAAGTTGGAGATTACAGCACAGCTGAAAGAGCATTTAGAGAATTTGTCTTATCAAACCCTGAAGATGAATTAGCAGGTAGTGCTCAATATTGGTATGCGGAAACTTTTAGAATAAGACAACTTTATACTGATGCGGCTTCAGCTTATCTTGAAGGTTATCAAAAATATCCAAAAGGCAAGAAAGCTCCAATAAATTTATTGAAACTTGGAGTTTCAATGGTTCAAATTGGTGAAAAGGACCAGGGTTGTAAAATGATAAATGGTGTTGAGTTACAATATCCAAATGCAAATCAGTCTGTAATACAAAAAGCAAAATATGAATCAAAAAAATTTGAATGCGTCAAGCAAGATTCATAAAAACCTTCTAAGCAAGTTAAAAGATAAAAGAATTTATAAAATCTATAATAAATTTGAAAATAATTTAAATATAAATAATAATTTTACTGTTGCCGTTTCAGGAGGTGCTGATAGCCTTTCCTTAGCGTTCTTTTCAAAAATTTATTCAATAAAAAAATCTTTGAAAGTCAAATATTTTCTAGTTGATCATAAATTAAGAAAAAATTCATCTGCAGAAGCTTTATTTGTAAAAAATCTTTTGAAGGATTTTTCTATAGATTTACATATTTTAAGATGGAATGGAAAAAAACCTAGAAGCAATATACAAGCTATTGCAAGAGAAAAAAGACATAATATTTTGATTAATCATTCTAAAAAATTTAAAATTAATCATATTCTGTTTGGTCATCATGAGGATGATGTTTATGAAAATTTTTTTATAAGACTATTAAGGGGAAGTGGTTTAAAGGGTATTGTATCTCTAGATAAAAAGACTTCTATAAATAAAGTAAATATTTTAAGGCCTTTAATACAAGTTCGAAAAAAGGATTTAATCTACATTTCTAAAAAAGTTTTTAATAAATATGTAGATGATCCATCAAATGAAGATGAAAGTTTTACAAGGGTAAGAATAAGAAATTTAATTAAAAATCTTGAAAATGAAGGTTTTGATAAAAAAAAATTCAAATTATCAATTCAAAAATTAAAAAGCGTCGATCAATCAATCCAATATTTTTGTGAAAAAAACTTAAGGGAAAATTTGGTTATTTCTCATAACAAAGTTGTATTGAACAAAGAATTTTTTAATTTGCCCCAAGAAGTTTTGTTTAGATCTTTTTCACAAGTTTTACATTTAGTTGGAAAAAAATATTTCTCACCGAGGGGAAAAAAAATAATTAATATTCTAGAAAATCTACAAAATGAAGTTACATTTAAATCTACACTGGGAAATTGTGTGATAAAAAAAATCAATAGAACCGTAATAGTGTTTAAAGAGCGTTAATATTGTTAAATTTTTAGTAATTTTGTCACTTGTTTAATCCTCAATAATTCTTATCTTAATGCTATGAATTTAAAAAATCTAGCCATGTGGGCCATAATAGTTTTCTTAACTATTGGTCTTTATAATATGTTTAAAAATCCACAGTCAAACATAAGAGGGGGAAATCAAATAATTTTCTCAGATTTTTTAACTTCTGTCGAAAATGGAGAAGTATTAAAGGTAGAGATCCAAGGAAACAACATTAAAGGTGTTTACTCAAATGGAAATTCTTTTTCTACTTATTCTCCGAATGATCCCAACTTAATAGAAAAATTATCAGATAAAGGTGTGAGCATTTCTGCTGCTCCATTAGAGGAAAAAATGCCTTCATTATTTGGTGTACTACTCTCTTGGTTCCCAATGCTTTTATTAATTGCGGTGTGGATCTTCTTTATGAGACAAATGCAAGGAGGAAAAGGTGGAGCAATGGGATTTGGCAAGTCAAAAGCAAAGATGATGAATGAACTTAAAGGTAAAGTAACATTCAATGATGTTGCTGGAGTAGAAGAGGCAAAAGAAGAAGTGGAAGAAATTGTGGAATTTCTAAAAGATCCTAAAAAATTTAGTAGACTTGGAGGAAAGATACCAAGAGGTGCTTTACTTGTAGGACCCCCAGGCACAGGAAAAACTTTATTAGCTAGAGCTATTGCAGGTGAAGCAGGAGTTCCTTTCTTTACAATATCGGGTTCGGACTTTGTTGAAATGTTTGTTGGTGTTGGCGCATCGAGAGTAAGAGACATGTTTGAACAGGGTAAAAAAAATTCTCCATGTATTATATTTATAGATGAAATTGATGCAGTTGGAAGAAGCAGAGGTGCAGGCTTAGGTGGAGGTAATGATGAAAGAGAGCAAACATTAAACCAATTGTTGGTCGAAATGGATGGTTTCGATACTAATGAAGGCGTTATCATAATTGCAGCAACAAATCGACCTGATGTACTTGATCCTGCATTATTGAGACCTGGAAGATTTGACAGACAGGTAGTTGTTTCAAATCCAGATATAATTGGAAGAGAAAAAATTTTAAAAGTCCATGTGAAAAAAATTAAGATGGCACCGGATGTTAATTTAAGAACTATTGCAAGAGGAACTCCTGGTTTCTCTGGAGCAGACTTAGCTAACTTAGTTAATGAAGCTGCATTATTAGCAGCTAGAAAGAACAAAAGAATTGTTACTTTATTAGAATTTGAAGAAGCAAAAGATAAAGTAATGATGGGCGCTGAAAGAAGATCGATGGTTATGACTGAGGATGAAAAAAAACTTACTGCTTATCACGAAGGTGGTCACGCTTTAGTCTCATTTAATTTGCCTAGTTATGATCCAATTCATAAAGCTACAATTATTCCGAGAGGAAGAGCGCTTGGAATGGTTATGAATTTACCAGAAAGAGACAAGCATGGATATTCAATCAAATATCTAAAAGCTAGACTAGCAGTCTGTTTTGGTGGAAGAGTTGCAGAAGAATTAATTTTTGGAAAAGACAACATATCTACAGGAGCAGGTGGAGGGAGCGGTTCTGATATCAATCAGGCTACTCAACTTGCAAGAGCAATGGTAACTAAATATGGTATGAGCGAAGAAATGGGTCCAGTTGAATATGGAGAAAATCAAGAGGAAGTTTTCCTGGGTAGATCGGTAACTCAAACACAGTCAGTTTCAGAGGAAGTTGCTCAAAAAATTGATAAGGAGATTAGAAAGCTTGTGGATGAGGGATATAATCAAGCAAAGAAAATTTTGACAGAAAAAATAGATGATTTACATAAAATTGCTAAGGCTTTAATCACTTACGAAACTTTAACAGGTGAAGAGATTGAGAACATAATTAATAAAAACTTGTATCCAAAAGATAAAATTTTAGAAAATGAAGATTCAAAAGATGACCAAGACTCAGCTTTGGGTGCTATGGGTCTAAAACCAAAAATTGTTCATTAATATATAATGCAAAGATATTACACAAGAGCGTGTAATTTCTATTTTGGAAGTCAGTCGAAAATTTTAGTTAGTAAAAAAAAAACTATACCATTACATCAAATTAAAGAAATATCGTTTGATCATATTGAGATAATAACTAGAAAATCAAAGAAAAAAATTTCTATAAATCAAATCAAGTATTTATCAGATGATTTAAAGAAAAAAGTTTATTTAGATATCGAAAAAATTAAATCTAAAAAGAAAAATTTTTCTAATTTAGATTTTAAAAAAATTCCAAATATATTAGGTGTCTTAAATCTTACTCCTGACAGTTTTTCAGATGGAGGTAAATTTAATACAAAACATAGGGGAATAAATCATGCTATTAAATTATACAAAGATGGTGCAGATTTAATAGATGTTGGAGGGGAGTCTACAAGACCAGGTTCGAATACAGTAAATAAAGAAGATGAGTGGAAAAGAATTAATCAGATTTTAAAATCTATTGTAAAAAAAATTCCAATTTCTTTGGATACTAGAAAATCTCAAATAATGAAAAATGGAATTAGATTAGGGGTAAAATTAATTAATGATGTTTCAGGTTTGAGCTTTGATCCTGAAACAATAAGCGTATTAAAAAAATATAAAATTCCCTTTGTTATTCAGCACACACTTGGAAAACCAGAAAATATGCAAAAAAATCCAAAGTATAAGAATGAGTTACTGGAAGTTTATGATTTTTTTGAACAAAAAATAAAACTTCTAAGGTCAAAAGGCATAAAGCATAACAATATTATTTTAGATCCTGGAATTGGATTTGGAAAAAAACTGAAACATAATATGAATTTAATTAGAGGTATTTCTATTTTTCATTCATTAGGTTTTCCTATACTTGTAGGAAACTCAAGAAAAAGATTTATTAAAGATATATCTAAAAGAAATGATAGTTATGCTAGAATTGGAGGAACAATATCATCTTCATTATATTTGATGATGCAAGGTGTCCAAATTTTAAGAATTCATGATGTTAATGAAGTTATACAAGGAATTAAAGTTTTTAATGAGATGATAAATAAATAATGGCAAAAAAATATTTTGGTACAGATGGAATAAGAGGAGCTATTAATAGCAAAAATATAAATGGAGATATGTTTTTTAAGTTTGGATTAGCTAGTGGTACATATTTTAAATCTCAAAAGAAAAAAAAACAAACAGCAATAATAGCAAAAGACACTAGATTGTCAGGATATACACTCGAGCCTGCACTTGTTTCAGGTTTGGCTTCTGCAGGCATGCATGTTTATACTTTGGGTCCCTTACCAACTAATGGATTGGCTATGCTTACAAAAGAAATGAAGGCTAATATGGGCATTATGATTACTGCTTCTCATAACCCTCATTATGATAATGGATTAAAATTATTTGGTCCTGATGGAATGAAATTATCGGATAAAATAGAAAAAAAAATAGAAGTTCTTATAGATAAAAAAATATCAAATAATCTATCCAGTCCTGAAAAGTTAGGAAAAGTTAAAAGATTAGAAACAGGAACTACACAATATATTAAAATATTAAAAAAAAATTTTATAAAAGAGTTCAATTTAAGAGGATTAAGAATTGTTATAGATTGTGCCAATGGTGCAGGTTATAAAGCAGGGCCTGAATTATTAAAATCATTAGGCGCTAAAGTTATAGCTATAGGTGTAAAACCAAATGGTTTAAACATAAATAAAGATTGTGGCTCAACTTTTCCAAGAAAAATTAGAACAGCTGTAAAAAAGCATAAAGCTCATATTGGTATTTCTTTAGATGGAGACGCCGATAGAATTATAATGTGCGATGAAAAAGGCAATATTATAGATGGTGATCAAATTATAGCTGCTTTAGCAACAAGATGGAAAAATAAAAAAATGCTAAAAGGCGGGGTTGTTGGAACATTAATGTCAAATTATGGATTAGAAAAATATTTTAAATCCAAGGGAATAAAATTTATAAGAGCCAATGTAGGCGATAGATATGTTAAAGAAAAAATGCAAAAATATAAATTTAATTTAGGTGGTGAACAATCAGGACATATTATTTTAGGTAAATTTGCAACAACCGGAGATGGATTGCTTGTAGCTTTAGAAGCTCTTTTTGCTTTGAGAAAAGGAAAAAAAACAAGTGAATTTTTTCAGACTTTTAAAAAAACCCCTCAATTATTAGAAAATATAATTGTTAAGGATAAAAATATTATTAATAAAACTGAAATAAAAAAAATCATAAAAGAAATGGAAAAATTAATTAAAGGTCAGGGTAGAATTTTAGTCAGAAAATCAGGAACAGAGTCTAAAATTAGAGTGATGGGTGAAAGTGATAATAAAACACTTTTATTTAAATGTGTTCACATGATATCCAAAAAAATAAAATAAATTGAAATCAAAATCTAAAATTTTAATTATTGCAGGATCCGACTCATCAGGAGGAGCTGGTATACAAGCTGATATTAAAACTGTGACAGCTTTAGGCTCTTATGCAATGACAGCTATAACAGCAGTTACAATCCAAAATACTACAGGAGTGCAATCAATTATCGGAATTAATCCAAAAGAAATTTTCAATCAAATTATTTTTACTTGTAAAGATATTAAGCCTGATGCAATTAAAATAGGAATGTTGCACTCATCTAATGTAATTAAGATGGTAATTAAAGCATTAAATTTAGTCAAAGTTAAAAATATCATTTTAGATCCTGTCATGGTTGCGAAAAGTGGTACTAAATTAATCGATGCAAATGCAATTAAGTTATTAAAATCTCAATTACTAAAAAAAGTTTCACTTGTTACCCCTAATATTCCTGAAGCTGAAATTTTGACTGAAACAAAAATTATATCTGTTGAAGATATGATTTATGCTGCAAATAAGCTAATGGAATATGGAGCAAAAAATGTACTTATTAAAGGCGGACATTTAAAAAATAAAATAGTTAAGGATGTTTTTGTTAATAATAAAGACATCAAAATTTTTAATAGTAAGCGTTACAAAACAAAGAATACTCATGGTACAGGTTGTACTTTATCAAGCGCGGTCACTACATTTGTATCGTGTGGAAAACCAGCAAAGAAATCTTGTGAGCTTGGAATTAAGTATGTAAATTCAGCTATTAAAACAAACTCAAATTATGGAAAAGGTCATGGTCCAATTAACCATCTCACTTCTATAAAAGTAAATAGAAAATTTAATTAATGAAAAATATAGTTGTTGTAGGATCTCAATGGGGTGATGAAGGAAAAGGCAAAATTGTTGATTGGTTATCTGAACAGGCAGATGTTGTCATTAGATTTCAAGGCGGTCATAATGCAGGTCACACTCTCGTTATCGATGGTGTAACTTATAAATTAAGATTACTCCCATCTGGTATTGTTAGAAAAGGTAAAATATCAATAATTGGCAATGGTGTTGTTGTAGATCCATGGGCCTTATTAGAAGAAATTGAAGAAATAAAATCTAAAGGTGTAAAAGTAGATGTAAATAATTTCATAATATCAGAATCTGCAAATTTGATCTTGCCTTTTCATAGAGAAATGGATGAGATTAGAGAAGACTCAGCAGGAAAAAGCAAAATAGGAACTACCAGAAGAGGTATTGGACCTGCTTATGAGGATAAAGTTGGAAGAAGATCAATAAGAGTTATGGACTTAAGATCAGAAAAAAATTTAGATCAAAGACTAGATTCTGTGTTGATACATCATAATGCAATTAGAAAAGGACTTGGAAAAAAAATTTTTGAGAAAGATAAACTTAAATCTGATTTGCTAAAAATTGCTCCTAAAATATTAAAATTTTCACAGCCTGTATGGCTTAAAATTGATCAATTTAAAAAGCAAAAAAAGAAAATATTATTTGAAGGTGCCCAGGGTATTTTACTTGATGTAGATCATGGAACTTATCCTTTTGTAACATCGTCCAACACAGTTGCTTCAAGTGCAGCTACAGGAACAGGTTGTGGTCCTAATTCGATAAACTATGTTTTAGGAATTACAAAAGCTTATACAACTAGAGTTGGAGAGGGTCCTTTTCCTACAGAACTAACAGATGAAATAGGTGAACTTTTAGGTACACGTGGAAAAGAATTTGGAACTGTTACGAGTAGAAAAAGGAGATGTGGGTGGTTTGATGGTGTTCTAGTAAGACAAACAATTAAAGTTTCTGGTATAGATGGTATTGCTTTAACAAAATTGGATGTTCTTGATGAATTAGATGAAATTAAAATTTGTATCGCTTATGAACTTGATGGAGAAAAATTAGATTATTTACCTGCTGCTGTAGAGGACCAACTTAAAATAAAACCAATTTACAA
This sequence comes from uncultured Pelagibacteraceae bacterium, assembly GCA_902556065.1. Taxonomy (GTDB): domain Bacteria; phylum Pseudomonadota; class Alphaproteobacteria; order Pelagibacterales; family Pelagibacteraceae; genus Pelagibacter. The sequence goes on along the minus strand of CACDUV010000009.1, from coordinate 4,455 downwards.
AACTTTTCCAGGTTGGAAGGTATCTACTAGTGGAATTAAAGATATAAGCACTTTACCTGATAATGCAAAAAAATATATTCTTGGAATAGAAGATTTTATTGGAGCAAAAATATCCAGTGTTTCCACTAGTCCTGAAAGAGACGATACTATTTTAATTGAAAATCCTTTTGAAGTTTAATTTGCTGGTAATAGATTTTTTGATTTAGCAAGGAGAAGCATTTGTTTTTGAAGTTTTTCAAATGCTTTATTTTCAATTTGTCTAACTCTTTCTCTGCTAATTTTATATTTTTTACTTAAATCTTCCAAGGTTGTTGGATTATCATTTAATCTTCTTGAATACAAAATTTCTCTTTCTCTGTCATTAAGCACTTTAATAGAATCTTTTAATAAATCTTTTCTTTGCTGCATCTCTTCGTTATGAGCAAATTTTAAGTCATGATCGAGCTCTTTGTCTACTAACCAGTCCTGCCATTCGTCACCATCTTCTCCAACTTGAGCATTCAATGAAAATTCCTTTCCAGAAAGTCTCCTGTTCATCGAAACAACTTCTTCTTTGCTTACGTCAAGTTTATTAGCAATATGGTTTACGTGTTCATCCTTTAAATCACCTTCTGTCTCTGGAGATATTTGATTTTTGATTTTCTTTAAATTAAAAAATAATTTTTTTTGAGCAGTTGTTGTTCCAATTTTGACAAGACTCCAAGATCTCAAAATATATTCTTGGATTGATGCTTTAATCCACCACATGGCATAAGTTGCTAGTCTAAATCCTTTTTCTGGTTCAAACTTTTTAACAGCCTGCATCAAACCAACATTACCTTCTGAGATCATTTCATTAATTGGAAGACCATAACCTTTGTAGCCCATAGCAATTTTTGCAACTAATCTTAGGTGACTAGTAACTAATTTTTCAGCAGCTTTAATATTCCCAGTTGTTTTCCAATTTTTTGCTAACATGTATTCTTCTTCTGCAGCTAGCATGGGGAATTTTTTAATCTGATCCAAATACGCGGAAAGACCACCTTCGTTGGATAGCGTTGGCAGGTTATTATTTACAGTTGTGCTCATAGCAGAGTTTATTTAGTTTATTATACTCAATTTTCAATAATTTATTCTTCAGTATTTCTAAGCATTTTTAAAATATTATTTAGTTCTTGGGGCAAAATTGAGGTAAAAACTAATTTTGTCTGAGATTTAGGATGAACAAAGCCTAATGTTTTTGCGTGTAGAAATTGCCTATTTAAATTTTTAATTGAATTTTGCACTTCAAAATCAACATTTTTTAATTTTTTATATTTTTTTTTATATTTATCATCACCAACCAAACTATTACCTTTATAGTTCATGTGTACTCTAATTTGATGAGTTCTCCCAGTTTCTAATTTACATTCGACTAAACTTAATGTTGGTATTTTTTTATTTTCAAAAATTTCAATTGTTTTATAGTTTGTTATAGCTTTTTTACCTTTTGAACGGCTGACTTCCATAACCTGTCTATTTTTTGAACTACGAGTAATAAATGTTTCTATCCTTCCAGAAGATGGTCTAAGTTTACCCCATATCAAAAGCTGATATTCTCTAATAATAGTGTGGTTGCTGAATTGTTTAGATAAACTTTCATGTGTTTCATTATTTTTTGCTATCACAACTAAACCTGAGGTATTTTTATCAATTCTATGAACAACTCCAGGTCTCAATTTATCACCTATAGATGACAAAGATTCTTTATCGTAATGCATTAATGCATTTACAATTGTTTTGTCATAGTTACCCGCTCCAGGATGCATTATTATACCTGCAGGTTTGTTAATTACTAATAAATCTGTATCTTCATAAACAATATTTAATTTAAAATTATAGGGCACAAGAGACGCTATCTCTGGTTTTGGAATTGTAAGATTTATTACATCGCCAATAGAAACTTTTTTTGATGGACTTTTAATTATTTCATTATTTAATTTTAACTTTTCTTTTAAAATTAAATTTTTAACTCTTGTCCTACTAATTATTTCATGTCTTTTGTTAATTAAGACATCAACTCTTAAATTCTTTTCTTTTTCTTCGACTATAAAATTAATGCTTTTTTCCATAAAATATAATATTAATACTATATGCGCTTGTAGCTCAACTGGATAGAGCGCCAGATTTCGGCTCTGGAGGTTCAGGGTTCGACTCCTTGCAGGCGCACCAATAAAATATGCTTTAAATAGTTATTTTTTCAAATTTATACTTGAATACCTTTTTTTAAAAAAAAAAATGTGCGTATCTAAGCAATCCTTTTCTTAAAATTGAATTATGAGGGCTATAGTTATCACTAGCTAAATTTTTTTTTATTTTTAAATAATTGTCATATGACATTTTCATAGACTCAATGTTTGAAAATTTTGGTTGCCAATTTAAAATTTTTTTTGCCTTAGATATATCAAAATAAACAGATTTACCATATACTTTGAAATGATATTCTTGAAGTGGAATCAAATTAATTTTGCTCAAAAAATAGGCTGTATTTAAAAAAAAATTTTTATCTACATTTTTTATAACAGAACTACTTGATGCATGTTTTATAACGGAATTGATTGTTTCAAACATTGATCCAAATTTTTCCGCACCTATATTAAAAATATTACTTCCACTAATTAAAGAAGATTTGTAAGTAGCATCATTCAGATCATTTATATGAATAAACTGATAAAAGTTTTCCCCATTATTTAAAATTGGTATATTTTTATTATTACTGATCCATTCAAATAATATACTAAATATTCCAAGTCTATCTTCTCCTAGAATTGTTCTTGGTCTTATTATAGAAATATCTAAATTGGACTCTTCCATATATTTAAAGCATATATCTTCACCTTTTTTCTTGGATAAGCCATATGCCTCAATTGGTGTTCTTTTATCATTCTCAACAATAGGTAGTTTTGTAGGTATTCCGAATACAGCTGAACTAGAAATATAAATTATTTTTTTTACTTTATTAATTTTAGCAGCTTCAAGTAAATTTTTAGTTCCTTTTTCATTTACCTCAGAAAATAACTTTTTATTTTTAGTTATAGGTACTTTTGCAACATTGTGATAAATAACATCTATATTCTTTGTTGCATTTAAGATATCTTCAAAATTACAAATATCTCCCTTAATAAATTTAATATTATTTGTTCCATTTTTTGGTTTTATAATGTCAAAATTTGCAACAGAAGATACTTTAGATGATATGAATTTTATTAATGATGATCCAAGGTAACCAGAGCCTCCAGTGACAAGACAACGCATAAAATTTTTTATAGTTAAACTCTATTGGTCACAAATGACCAAATTAATTTTTTTGTCATATTCCATGAAAAAAATGTATTAGTTGACATAGCACACTCATAAGTACACTTACAATTAGTCTCTTTAATTTTTTTTCTTAATTCTTTAGCTTTAGAAGATTTAAAAATATTTTTTGGAAAAATTTTGTCGTTTAAATTACCAATAGTATCAGGTAGTATCTCGCAAGCGTTTACTCTTCCATCTTCCCAAATAACATATGATAAGGTACCTGCGGTGCATGGAGTTACAAATTTATTATTTTTAGCAACTTCATAGATTAAATCTTTCTGCAAAGCTTCTTTTAATCTCATTAACTTAGCTCCTAAAAATGAATATCTTTTCATTTTTTTATTTTTAATAAAGCTTTCATATTTTTCTACTGACTCTTTATATTTTTCAATTGTTTCTTTTGGCAACGGAGGATGATCAAGAGTTCCGTATCTAAATAAGTTTATATTTATTTGATTTGTTTCAAATTTTAATAAATCATCAATTAATTCTGGGTAAATGTCTCTATTTTCATCGGTTACAACAGTAATTACTGAAAAATGAAGAGATTTATAAAGAGTTTGAAGTTTTTTTAAAGTTTCTAAACTTTCTAAAACTTTTTTGTGAGAATTTTTTCCTCTAATTTGGTCGTGCATATCTTCATTACCATCCAAGGAGTATTGAATAATTATTGGTCTTTTACCTTTAGAGAATTGCAACATTCTTAGAGTAGATAAAAATATTTTATCTTTATACCAACCGTTTGTTGGTATTGTAAAAACTTTTGGTCGACAGTTGGTTTCAACTTTTTCATAAAGTTTGTATAGATCTGATCGTATAAAGGGTTCTCCTCCACCTAAAGCGTACCATAATACAGATCCAAAGTTTTTTGTATATTCATTTATAATTGATAAATCCATCTCACCTGGATCTTTAGCATCAAGAGTATTTTTGTAAAAACAATGATGACATCTTAAATTACATCTTGCAGTTATAAAATTAACAATTTGAATAGGATTACCATTTCTATAAATTACTTTAAATAGTATCTTAAAGTAGTCTATAAGATTAATTGTAACTCTTTTTAATTCTAATAATAAACCAAATATAAAACCAGTAATTCCTCCAATCAAAAAATAAAATCCAATTACTGGA
>CACDUV010000008.1 GCA_902556065.1 uncultured Pelagibacteraceae bacterium | reverse complement strand
TTGTAACAGGTGTAGAGGTATAGTTTTTAGTAAGTTGAAACTGATATACAACTTGGTCTCCCCACTTAAAAGCCATTTCACAACCTGCTAAATAAAATTCCCACATTCTAAAAAAACGTTCATCAAACATATTGATAATTTTATCTTTATTATTCAGGCAATTTTCTTTCCAATGTCTTAATGTATGAGAATAGTGCATTCTTAATACCTCAATATCAGATACAATTAACCCAGCTTTTTCAATTGGGGTGGTTACTTCACTTAAGCTTGGTGTATAACCACCAGGAAATATATATTTTGTTATCCATGGATGAGGGTCTCTTGGAGGATTTACTGATCCAATAGTATGAATTAATGAAACTCCATCGTCTTTTAGTAGTTTTTCAACTTGTGAAAAAAATTTTTTATAAAATTTTCTTCCAACATGTTCAAACATTCCAACACTTACAATTCTATCAAATTTTTCATCAAGTTCCCTGTAATCCATTAACTTAAATCTTAATTGATTTTCTAAATTAAGTTCTTTGGCTTTTTGTTGGCAATATTTTAATTGATTTTCTGATAATGTAATTCCAGTTACTTCACAATTTGCTGACTTTGCAATATCAACAGCTAAAGAACCCCATCCACATCCAATATCTAATACTTTTTGGTTTGGCTTTATATTTAGTTTCTTAATTATGTGTTGAATTTTATTATTTTGAGCAGTCTCTAAAGTGTCGTTTTCATTTTTAAAGTAAGCACAGGAATATTGTCTTTTAGGATCTAAAAATAAATCATAAAGATCATCTTTGATGTCATAGTGATGCGAAACATTCATTTTAGATTTTTTTATAAAATTAAAATTTGTTAAATATCTATATGAACCTCTTAATCTATTAATTAAATAACTAAAAAAATTTAAATCTCCTCTTCCAAAATTCATCAAAGACAAATCTAAAAAATCTGTAAGACTTCCGTCCTCAATAACTATCTCTCCGTCTGTATAAGCTTCTCCAAAATAAAGATCGGGATGGAATAAAAGTTTATAATGAAGATTTTTATTTAATATTTTAACTTTTATAGGATTTTCCTTTTCAGGATTTCCGATGATATAACTTTTAGAATTTGCATCGACTAAAATAAAACCATCTTTCTTAAAAACACTATTTAAGAACCTTGCTAACTGCATTTTAAGCTACCATTGATACTTTTAGTGAGAAACTAAACTTCTCTAAATTGTTTAAAAGGTCAATCTCTTCCTCTTTATTTAAAATTCTTAGAGGCGGTAGTAAATTTTCATAAAAACTATCTTTGTTCTTATAAAAAGTATGTAAGCCAGAAATTAGATTATATTTTTCAAATGTTCCTCTTACATCACATAATTGAGTGTTAACTTCTTGTTCTTTTCCATCCTTAAAGTCATAATAAACTTTTCTAGCAAGTTTGGATGTTGCATTGCATGTTGCTGTTATTATTCCTGAACAACCTAACTCAAGTCCTTTTAATAATTTAGATTCAGAACCTGGCATAACTGAAAAATTATCTAATTTTAGATTTTCATAAAGATTATATGAGCTATCCTTAACCCCAACTATTTGTTCTGGAAAATTTTTGACAAGTCTTTCCACGCACTCAATACTAAATTTGTATCCACAAAGTTTCTCAAAATTATATAAAATGATTTTGCTTTTTGGGAGCGACTCTACTATTTTTGAATAAAAATTAACAACATCTTCATCACCATATTTATAATAAGCTGGTGGCATAATTAAAAATTTTTCAAAATCTAATGACATTGCAACTCTCATTAAACTTATTGTTTCTCCTAAAGAATTTAATCCTGTTCCAATAATAAATTTATCTTTGTATTTGTTAGTTGAAATTTTATTTAATAATTTAATTTTTTCCGCAACAGGAATTAATTGAGCCTGTCCTGTACTTCCAAATATTGCAACACCGTGACAACCATTATTTATTACCATCTCTGCATGCTCGATAGTTTTATCTATGTTCAAAGTTAGATCTTTGTTTAAGATCGACATTGATGCTGCATATATTCCATTGATACTGCTCATTAATAAAATTTATATAAAAAAAAAATATAGTAAAGTTTAAATTGTCTATGTTATATCTCTCAAAACTATTTCTTTAGCTTCATTTACCAATGTAGATAACCTAGAGGTTTCAGGTGAAATATCTGGATGAATTTTTTTTTGTATTTTAATGTATGCTTTATTTACATCTTCTTTGGTTAAACTTTTAGAAGGACTTAAATTAAGTATACGGTAAGCTTCTTCAGTAGACATGGTATTTAAATTTGACGCAGTGTTATTAAATGAGAATCTCCCTGAATTTCTTAAAGTTTGAATTAATCTGTACAATGAAATTAATTGAAAAATAGACATTCCTTTCAATTTTAAAAGAGCAAGACTTGCAAGCGTGAATGGCAAAGTAAGTAAAAATTTACCTCCTATCGCAAATAAAACTGCAAAGATGATTAAAACTATGAATAAGAATACTCTTAAACCTTTAGATATTTTTTTTGACGCAACTTGAGTAAAAAGTCTTAATAAAAAATATAAACCAATTAAAATTAATAATGTATAAATTATAAAATTCATATATTTCCGATTATAAATGAAAGTACCATATCTAAAAAAAAAACCAGAGCTAAAATCTTGTCACAATATAGAGTGGGAGGATAATTATAGCTGGATACATCAGGAAAACATTTTAGAAGTCTTACAAGACAAAACTAAACTTCTTCCAAAAGTAAAAGAATATTTAGAGGAAGAAAATGAATTTACTGAACATCATCTAAAAGATACAAAAAATACCCAAAAAAAATTATTTGATGAAATTAAAGGAAGAATAAAATTAGATGATGAAAGCTTGCCTTTTAAGGATCACTCATATGAATACTGGACAAAGACTACCGCCAAAGGAAATTATTCTATAAAATTAAGAAAAAAAATTGGTTCTTCTGAAATTGAAGAAATATGGAATGGAGACAAAGAAAAAGAAAAATTAAATGTTGAATATTTTGGTGTTGGAGATCTAGAAGTTAGTAATAATGATCAATATCTTGGGTACTCATTAGATACTAAAGGCTCGGAGTATTATACAATTTATATAAGAAATATTAGAAATAATAAAATAATTTCAAAAGAAATCAAAGAAACATCTGGAAGTATAATTTTCAGTTTAGATGACAAGTATCTTTTTTACTCAAAGTTAGATGAAAATCATAGAGCTAGAAAAATCTATAGACATAAAATTGGAGATTTTGAAAACGAAGATGAACTAATCTTTAATGAAAAAAGTGAAGCTTTTACAGTTAGCATGGGATTAAGCTCTGATGAGAAATATTATTTCATAAACACTTCGGATCACAATACTTCAGAGCAATATTATTTTCATGTTAATGAAGAAAAACCAAATCCAAAATTAATAATTAAACGAGAAAAGGGAATTCTTTACTCTGTAAATTCATGGAATGGAAAATTTTATAATCATACAAATAAAGATGCGGAAGATTTTAAAATAGATTTTTCAGAAACTTTAGAAAATCAAAACTGGAGGGTATTTATTGCTGCAAAGAAAGAGGTGTTAATTGGTGGTTGTACATTTTTAAAAAACTGGATAATTAGATCAGAAACATCAAATGCTTTAGACAAACTCTTTGTTATCGATGCTTCAACAAGCAAAGAAGAAGAATTAATTTTTTCTGACGAAAAAGTATATGTACCTGGAGTTACATTAGCGCAAAGAAATAGAAATACAGATGAAGTTTATGTTTCATACTCTTCACCTAAAACACCTTCAAGAGTTTACAAATATAATTTAAAAACTAAATCTAAAACATTTGTTAAAGAACAAGAAATACCATCGGGGCATAACAAAGATGACTATATAGTTGAAAGAATAGAGTATGAATCCCATGATGGAAGAATGGTTCCGCTCACAATTACAAGACACAAAAATACAAAAATAGACGGAAAAGCAAATTTATTATTATACGGATATGGATCGTATGGTAGTTCGATGAGTCCAAGTTTTTCTTCAACAAGACTTAGCTTAATAAATAGAGATATTATTTGGGCTACTGCACACATTAGAGGTGGAATGGAAAAAGGAATGAAATGGTGGAAAGAAGGAAAGTTAACTAATAAAAAAAATACATTTGAAGATTATATTTTTGCTGCAAAATATTTGATTGAAAATAACTACACCTCAAAAGGAAAAATAATAGGAATGGGTGGATCTGCTGGTGGTTTATTAATGGGAGCTGTTGTTAATCAAGCTCCTGAATTATTTTTAGGTATAATTATGGCTGTTCCTTTTGTGGACTCATTAACGACAAATCTCGATCATTCTTTACCACTTACAGTTGGTGAATTTGATGAATTTGGTAATGCTAAAGAAAACAAAGAGCACTTTGATTATATTTTCTCATATGCTCCATATAATAATATAAAAAAAATGGATTATCCTCATATGCTAATAACAACTAGTTTAAGCGATAACAGAGTTTTATTTGATGAACCTGCAAAATTTACAGCTAAACTTAGAGACTATAAAACTGATAATAATTTGCTGCTCCTTAAAACAGAAATGAATGCTGGTCATGGGGGTAAATCTGGTAGAGATGGTGCAATAGAAGAAATTGCACTCGACTACGCTTTTGCATTAAAAATTTCAGAAAAAATTTAATTTTTCATATATTGAAATTTTTTTAATCATACCTAAATAAACATCGTATGTCGCCTTATGGGGCATACAAAAAATAAACTTGCTTAAAAAAGGAGGATATTATGACAAGTAAGGATTTATCTATATTTAACTCACTAAGACCTTTTTCAATTGGATTTGACGATATGTTTGACCAATTTGAAAGTATGTTGGGAAACGGAAGTTTGACAATGCAATCAAACTACCCTCCGTACAACATCAGAAAAACTGGTAAGGATAATTATGCAATTGAAGTTGCATTAGCTGGTTTTAATAAAAAAGATGTTGAGGTTGAGTTTGAAGATAATTTATTGACTGTAAGAACAAAACAAGTTGATAAATCTGATAATAATGAGGTTAATGGAGAAATAATTCATAAAGGTATCTCACAAAGACAATTCGCAAGATCATTCACTATTGCTGATGATGTTAAAGTTAATGGTGCTGAACTTAAAGATGGTCTTTTAACAATATCTTGTGAAAGAATTATCCCAGAACACAAAAAGAAAAAGCTTATTGAAATAAAATAAGTCTTAAACCTTACTTGTGGGGATTTCTCCCCACAAGTTTAAATTAATTATTTCTTTGCCATTATAGCATTAAGAACAAATGCTAATAATCCCGCAGGTATAAGTCCAGTAGTTAACAGTAGTTTCAAACTTATTCCAAAGTCAGGAATATTTTTTACAAAGTCTGGCAACAATGACATTCCAATTCCAAAAGATAATGAAAGAGCTAAGATTAATAAATTTCTTTGACTCATTTCTGATCTTGAAATCAATTTTATTCCAGCAGCTACAATCATACCAAACATAATGATTGCTGCTCCGCCAATCACTGACTCTGGCATTGCAGCGATTATTCCACCTAATTTAGGAAATAACCCCATAAGAACTAAAACTATTCCAGCTATAGTTCCGACATGTCTACTTACAACTCCTGTAAACGCAACCAGTCCAGCATTTTGCGAATAAGATGTATTGGGCATCGCATTAAATATTGCACCAAATGCAGTACCAACACCATCTGCCATAATTCCACCTGATATTTCTTTGTCCGTTGCTTCTCGTTTAGCACCACCCATTGTTGTGGCACTAATGTCTCCAATTGTTTCAATTGTGGTAACAATTGACATAAACAACATTAGAATTATTGCACCAGGTACAAAATCAATTCCATATTGAAGTGGCATTGGAAGTGCAAACCATGATGCGGAAGCAATTTTTCCGTAATTAACCATTCCTAGTGATGCTGCAACTATGAAACCGGCTACTATTCCAATTAAAATTGATCCTGCAGAGGCCATCCCTTTGCCTCTAAGATTAAAAAAAATAGCAACTATAAACACAGTAAAAGCAACCGTTAAATGATTTGCATTTGCAAAGATTTCAGGTTTATTGTTCATTAACCATCCACCTCCACCAGCATACATAAAACCAACTTTAAGCAAACTAAATCCGATCATTAACACAACTATACCAGTGACTAATGGTGGGAATAGATGCCTTATTGGTTTTAAAACTTTTCCAATAAAAATTTGAAAAACTCCTCCAATGAATGCTGCTGTAAATACTGCACCCAATCCTGCTGCTTTAAATGGTAGCATGATTGGTATAAACGCAAAACTTGTTCCTTGAACAATAGGAAGTCTTGCACCAATTTCTTTATAACCAACTGTTTGGATAATTGTTGCAACTCCCGCAACAAACAAAGCCATTTGAATCAAAAATATTTTTTGTTCAGGCGTTTGACCAAAAACTCCAGCCACAATAATAGGAACAGTTATATTACCAGCAAACATCGCTAATACATGCTGAATTCCTAAAGGTATGGATTTATTTAATGGAAGTTTTTTGTCTGGACTGTTTGTAGAGCCCGATTTTATTTTCCTTGAAGCCATGTAACCTCCGTCGTTATCTTAACTGAGGGTACATTATTGATTATAAATTAATATAAAAAAAAACTTTACTTTAGAATAGATCTATTTTGAGTAGTTTATAAAACCTATAATGAACAGATTTATTTCAACTTATAAGATTTAAAAACAACCATTAGATGCAAATCCAACAACTATTTTTTCTGGATTTATTTCAAATCTTCTTTCACAAGGAAAACCATATTTTTTTGTATTGTATATCATTACAAAGTTTCCTTTTTCATTCTCAAAATCCTCGTCTGGTTTTCCCAACTCCATTTGCAATTTAGTTGCAGATTGACCAATATACTCACTCAACTTCTTGTTCTCTTTTTCAATAACTGCATCAGTTTTTTTTTTAACTGTTTGACAACCTGAAAAAAAAATTATTAAAATTAAAAGACTTATTGCTGATTTAAATTTTGACATAACTTTAAATTACATTTTTTTTAAATTAATTATTAACTTTAAAGTTGTATAAATAATTTATCTATAACTATTATTATTATCTTTAATTATATTATCAAATGTGTTCTTTATTTGATAATTCAAGCATATGAATGAAAAAGCCCTAGAAACGATACTAAATGTATTTTTAAATGAGGTTTTGCCTCTCACTGAAAAAGGTGTTGCTAAAGGCAGTAAAATATTTGGAGCTGCTATCATTAAAAAAGATGATTTATCAGTTGTAATTGCCGAAACAAACAATGAAATAGAAAATCCATTGTGGCATGGAGAAATGCATGCACTTAAAAAATTTTATGAGTTGGATGCAAATACAAGACCAAATGAAAAAGATTGTATGTTCTTAAGTTCACATGAACCATGTAGTATGTGCTTGAGTGCGATCACTTTCTCTGGATTTGATAATTTTTATTTTCTTTTTCCTTACACTGATACAAATGATGAGTTTAATATTCCGCATGACTTAAATATACTCAAAGAAGTATTTAAAATTAACGATGGAGAATATAATAAAGAAAATTCCTATTGGAAAAGTCAAAATATAAATTTACTTATTGAAAAATTACCCGCCTCTAAAAAAGAAAAAATTTTAGGTCAATTAAACAAAATTAAAAAAAAATATCGAACTTTGTCAAATCAATATCAGGAAAATAAAGATGGAAACTCTATACCATTAAATTAATTAATGAATACAAATCTTAAAATTTCAAATGTAACTAAAATTTATCCTGGTTGTGTTGCAAACGACAATGTTTCACTAGAGTTTAATAGTGGTAAAATTTATGCTCTTCTTGGAGAAAATGGTGCTGGAAAATCTACACTAGTTAAAATTCTATCAGGTGTCATAATTCCAGACGAAGGTAAAATTTATCTAAATGAAAATAATTTAAATCTTAATTCACCATTAGATGCAAAGAAAAATGATATTGGGATGGTATTCCAGCATTTTAACCTTTTCGAAACTTTGTCTGTATTTGATAACTTAATAATAGATTCAGATGAGCAAAGGGAAAGTTTAAGAGAAAAAATTGATTCAATTATGAAAAAATATAATTTCTCAATTGATCTTGATATTCCTGTTTTAAACCTTTCAGCAGGTCAAAAACAAAAAGTAGAAATAATAAGATGCCTAATAAGGAGTCCAAAAGTTTTAATTATGGATGAACCAACATCTGTATTAACAGAACAAGAAACGAGTGAATTATTCTTATCTTTGAAAAAATTTTCAGAAGAAGGAATTTTAATTATTTATATTACACATAAACTTAAGGAAGTTATGCAGCTTTGTGATGAAGTTGCAGTAATGAGAAGAGGAAAGTTAGTCTCTGTAAGTGAAATTAAAAATGAAAATATTGAGTCACTTGCCAACAAAATGGTGGGTCAGAACCTAAGAACAATTAAGAAAAAAAAAGCAAAAACTTCATCAGATCAATTGATTAAGATAACTAATCTCAATTTTACAAGTGAAGATCCTTTTGAAACAAATTTAATGGATATTAATTTTTCTGTTAATAGAGGGGAGTGTTTAGGAATTGCTGGCATATCAGGAAATGGCCAAAGTGAATTATTTCAAGTATTAAGCGGTGAAATTATTTCGGAAAAAAAATCTATAGAATTTAATAATAATTACATAGGAGATTTAAATCCTCAAGAGAGAAGAGAATATTTGATGGCCTTTTCTCCAGAAGATAGACTTGAGCAGGCTGCAATTCCACAAATGAAAATTTTTGAAAATGTGGCTCTAAACAATTTTAAATCATCAAATTTTTTTAATAATGGATTGATAAATGAAAACAAAATTAAAGAACATTCTAAAAAAATAATTTCTGACTTTAATGTTAATACAGATAACATAGAATTAAAAAGCCAATTTTTGTCTGGAGGAAATTTACAGAAATTAATTATTGGTAGAGAATTAATAACATCTCCTGATTTATTAATTTGTTTTAATCCAACATGGGGTCTGGATGTTGGAGCGATAAATTATATCCATGAAACATTGATTAAAATCAATGAACAAAATAAATCAATTATATTAATATCTACAGACACTGATGAGCTATTAAAATTAAGTGACAAAATTTCAGTAATTCATAAAGGAAAATTATCAAAAATTATGAATACTGAAGAAGTTACCTCTGAAAAACTTGGGATACTAATGGGAGGAGCAAATTGATTAAAATCGTAAAAAGAGATCAACCATCAAGAGCTATTTTTTTCTTTACACCTGTGTTGGCTATTTTTCTAACATTAGTAGCGGGAGGTTTGATTTTTTTTATTTTAGGTTTTAAACCATTTGAAGCTCTTAAATTTTTTTTCATAATTCCAATTGCAGATAAATATGGTTTTAGCGAATTACTATTAAAAGCTACACCGCTATGTTTAATAGCAATCGGTTTATCTTTTTGTTTTAAAAGCAATAACTGGAATATTGGAGCTGAAGGTCAATTAACTTTTGGGGCGATAGTTTCTGGGGGAGTTGCATTATTGTTTTATGAGCAAGAAGGGTTTTACATTCTTCCAATAGTAATTTTAGCTGGTGCAATCGGTGGTATGCTGTACGCATCAATACCCGCAATCTTAAAAACTTACTTTAATACAAATGAAATATTAGTAAGTCTTATGTTGGTATATGTTTCAAAATTAATTTTGGACTATCTTGTTGTTGGTCCTTGGAGCAATCCAGAGGGATTTAATTTTCCTGAAACCAGACAGTTCAGTGACTCAGCTAAACTTCCACTGTTATTTGAAGGACTAAGAATTCACGCAGGAATATTTTTAGCTTTAGCTGCAGTCGTTATTAGTTGGTTTGTTTTTTATAAAACATATTTAGGGTTCCAAATGAAAGTTTCGGGTTTTAGTTTAAAGACAGCAAAATATGCTGGATACAAAGGTAAAAAAATGATCATCCTCGTTTTTTTAATAAGTGGTGCTTGTGCGGGTCTAGCTGGAGTTGGAGAAATAACTGGACCTATTGGACAGCTTCACAGAGAAATTTCACCAGATTATGGTTTTACTGCAATAATTGTTGCGTTTTTGGGCCGTTTGCATCCTGTTGGTATCATCTTTGCATCTCTAGTTGTTGCAATTACTTATCTTGGTGCTGAAACAGCGCAAATATTTATGCAAATACCTAAATATACTGGTCAGGTCTTTCAAGGAATGATTTTATTTTTTCTTCTTGCATCAGACTATTTACTGTTTTTCAAAATTAAATTTATAGGTTCAAAAAAATGATCATCGATATAAATTTTGTTGGACTGATAATTGCATCAATCATGGCCTCTGCCGTTCCTTTAATTTTAGCATCTTGTGGTGAACTTATTACAGAGAGATCCGGTGTTCTAAACCTTGGTGTTGAAGGAATGATGATTATTGGTGCTATATCAGGTTTTGCATTAATGACTGTTACAGGAAGTTTAATCATTGCAGTTTTTGGTGCAATGTTAGCTGGAGTTTTAATTTCAACTATTTTTGCATTCCTTACTCAAACACTAATTACAAATCATGTTGCTACCGGTTTAGCGCTTACAATATTTGGAATTGGCATATCAGCAATGATAGGAAAAAATTTTGTAGGTATTCCTGGAAAAGAGTTTCCTGTTTTGTTTGAAGGTTTAAAAGATACAATACCACTTTTAGGCCCAATATTATTTGGACATTCAATTGTTTTTTATTTTGCTTTTGCCCTGCCTTTCATCACTAGCTATTTTTTAAAAAAAACGAAAATTGGATTAATTGTAAGAGCTGTAGGAGACTCACCTGAGTCTGCTTCTAATCAAGGAATAAATGTTAGGTTGATTCGTTACGCTTGTATACTTTATGGAGGCGCAATGAGTGGACTTGCTGGTGCATATTTATCCATGATTTATACTCCTCAGTGGATTGAAAATATGACGGGTGGAAGAGGTTGGATCGCATTAGCTCTGGTGGTTTTCTCAACGTGGAACCCAATTAAAATTTTAATTGGTGCTATGATTTTTGGTGGGTTAACAATTATTCAATTTCATATGCAGGCTATTGGAGTTAGAATACCTGTACAATTTTTAACAGCTCTACCTTACATTGTTACAATAATAGTTTTGGTTGTAATTTCTCGTGATAGTAGAAAAATAAGGCTAAGTACTCCTAGTTCTCTGGGGAAATCTTTTCATAAAGACAATTAATTATAAAATAATTATTTTTTTTTAGATAATTTAATCTAAGTTTAGTCTTATTAAAAAAATCAAAAGGGGAAATAAATTTATGCATAAATTTTTTATTCGTTCTTTCGTCTCTTCTTTAGTTTTATTATTTACGTTTAATGTAGCTGCAATTGCAAAAGATGTTAAAGCAGCATTTGTTTATATTGGCCCAACTGGTGACCATGGATGGACATATCAGCATGATGTAGGTAGAAAAGCTGTTGAAGCTGCCGGATTTAAAACAACTTACGTAGAAGGTGTTCCAGAAAGTGCTGATGCTGAGAGGGTTCTTAGACAATTAGCTAATTCTGGTCATGATGTAATCTTTACAACTAGTTTTGGATACATGAATCCAACTAACAAAGTTGCAAAAGAGTTTCCAAATGTAAAATTTGAACATGCTACTGGATATAAAAGAGAACATCCAAATGTTTCTACATACGCAGCTAGATTTTACGAAGGTAGAACAATCTTAGGAACAATCGCTGGAACTATGACAAAATCAAATGTTATTGGTTATGTGGCATCTTTTCCAATTCCTGAAGTTATCAGGGGTATCAATTCATTTACTTTAGCGGCTCAAAAAGTGAATCCAAATATTAAAACTAAAATTGTTTGGGCTTTCACATGGTACGATCCAGGTAAAGAAGCAGAAGCAGCAAAAGCTTTAATTGACCAAGGTGCTGATGTAATTGCTCAACATACAGATAGTACTGCTATTGTTCAAATTGCTGAAAAAGCTGGAGTATATGCTTTTGGACAAGCAAGTGATATGGACAAGTTTGCTCCTAAAGCTGTATTGACTTCAGTTGAAAACAATTGGGGCCCATATTACGTAGACAGAGTTAAGGCTGTTGCGAACGGTACATGGAACCAAAAAGATACTTGGCATGGTATTGGAGACGGTATGGTTGTGATATCAGATTTAGATTCACAAATGCCAGCTGACCTAAGATCAAAAGTTAAAAAACTTCAAGCAGATTTAGCATCTGGTAAAGTTCACTCTTTCACAGGACCAATTTATGACCAGAAAGGTAATTTAATTGTAGCAGAAGGAAAAACTGCAGATGATGGAATGCTTGCGGGTATGATGACTTATGTTAAAGGTGTTGAAGGAGATATACCTAAGTAATCAGCTTTCAATTTAAAATTTTAAAAGGCCGGTTTTTTAACTGGCCTTTTTTATATCTGATGTTTTTTTTTGATTTCTTCAATCCTTAATTCTTCATAAATTTCAAAGGGCTGTACTATCCAAGGATTATCAGGAAGTTTATTTGCACAGAAATCTGGCTCAAATGTTGATTTCTTTTTTTTAAATAATGTTGCAGTTTTAATGTCTTCTATTTTATCTTTAATGGGTTCATATTTTTTTAACCAATCTATACTTTTGTTAAAAGTAATTCCTGTATCAGATAAATCATCACATAAAAGTATTTTTCCACCCATGTTAGGTGCTATCGAACTCATTTCTCTGGAAAAAACAATATCACCCTGCTCATCCTCTACTCCCTTACCACTGTAAGACTCTACTGCAAGATACGCACATTTTAATTTAAAAATTCTACTTAAAACATCTATCATCGGCGCTGCTCCACGCATTATGCCAACTAGTATTGTTGGTTTATATCCACTCTCATCAATTTGGATTGCTAGTTTCTCAACAGTTTTGTTATACTCGTCCCAGCTGACAATCATTTTTTCAGACATAATTTTCTATATCTAGTTATTTAAATAATAAAACTAAAACTGCAAGAACGATAAGTGCTATTATTGAAGAAATCAGAATATACAACCTATGAATGTTTCTTCCTCTTAAATTAAAATAATGTCTTGCTACACCAGAAATAATGGCAATCGCACATAATATTAACCAATTATATTGATGATAAACTAAAAAGCTCGAATGCCCAGAAAGCATTATAAACAACACTAAAAAAGTTGAATAATTATTGTGAATTGATCGTTGTTTAGCTGCTAGAGATAAACTCATGTCAAATTTTTCGCCTCTTTCACTACTACTAATTATGTTCATTTGATTAGGTATAATTACTGTAAAAACATTACCAAACATATTAGTACCAATGATTAATCCAACACTCAAAATTGCAAATTTAGGTCCAAATAATTTTGTAAGACCAAAAGATACAAGCGTTAACAAAATTATTCCTGTGCATATAAATAAAATATTATTCTCGATTAATTTTGATTTACATAAGAGATCATAAATAAACCAAGCCACAATCAATGATAAAAGCGAGATAATAATGGCATAACTAGGAGGCATTAACAGAACACGTTTATCGACCATCAATACTCCAGCGTTATAATAATAAATTACAACTAAGAGCAACATTCCAGTAACAAAAGTTAAGTAACTTTGCCATTTGAAGATTACTAATCTATTTAAATAATCTTGAGGTGGGGATGTTTTTAATCTTGAAAGTTTATAAAAAAAACCAGAATGCATCAGATATCCTTCACCATCGATATCATCACTTGTTATATTTTTATTTAAATTATTATCTAAGTAATTAAATAAAAAACTATTACCTACCCATAATATTGCAAATAATACATGGCCCCATCTAAGAATAACTTCTAACCATTTTATTGTATAAGGTAAAAATTCCATTAATATTTTATTTTATCTACTTTTTTATTCCAAATTTCAAATGCTTTTAAAGCTTCATCTCTAAGCATTTGTACCATTTGAATTTTCCTATCATCAATTTTTTTTGGAATTTCTGAATAAATAAAGGAGTCATCAAAATCTATATTTTTTGCATCTTCTCTGGTGTTTGCATAATATATTTTATCTAATCTTGACCAATAAATTGCTGAAAGACACATCGGGCAAGGTTCGCAAGATGTATAAATCTCACATCCAGAAAGATCAAAAGTATTTAAATTTTTACAGGCTTCTCGAATTGCTACTATTTCTCCATGTGCAGTTGGATCATTTGAAGAAGTAACTTTATTTGAACCCTCTGCAATAATCTTATTATCCTTAACTATAACACTTCCAAATGGGCCGCCAATAGTATTCGTACTATTTATTGAAAGTTCAATTGCTTTTGCCATAAATTTTTTTTTATCTTCCATTTTAATTTTTTATTTTATTTTTAATTTTGTTAATGCTCATTAAAATTCTTTCAGGTGTTGCTGGTGCATTAAGTTCTGGTGCAAACTGATAATTTCCAATTGAAGCAACTGCATCTTTAATTGCATAAAAAACACTCATGGCTAGCATCAAAGGAGGTTCACCGGTTGTTTTTGCTTTATTAACAACTTTTTCTTTATTTAATCCTTCCTTAAAAATTTCTACATTGAATTTTTTTGGAATATCGCTTACTGCAGGTATTTTGTAAGTCGATGGAGAAAAAGTTGTAATCTGCCCGTCTGATTTCCACTTCAATTCCTCTATTGTTAACCATCCTTGTCCTTGTACAAAACCACCCTCTATCTGGCCCAGTTCTAGCGCCGGATTTATTGGTTTGCCAGCATCATGTAAAATATCCACTCTTTCCAGTATATTTTCACCCGTCAATGTATCTACAGTTACTTCTGAAACAGCTGCTCCATAACAAAAGTAATAAAAAGGTCTTCCTCTAAATTTTTTTTTATCAAAATTAATTTTAGGTGTTGAATAGAAGCCAGATGATGAAAGAGAAATTCTATTTAAATATGCTTCTTGAATTATGCTTTTAAATTCAAATTGTCTGTTTCCAAATATTATAAATTGATCTTTATAGACTGCCTCTTGATTATAGATTTTAAATTTTTTCTTAATAAATTTTTCTAAATTTAATTTTATTTTTGCTACTGCATTTAATGCTGCGGCTCCGTTAAGGTCTGTAGTTGATGAAGCGGCACTAGCTGAAGTATTTGGTACCTTAGCTGTGTTTGTTGATGAAATATGAACTAAATTATATGGTAATCCTAGAGAATTTGCCACTAATTGAGCTATCTTTGTATGGGTCCCCTGACCCATTTCAATTCCTCCATGATTTAAATGAACACTTCCATCTGTGTAAATATGAACTAAGGCTCCAGCTTGATTTAAATGAATTGTAGTAAATGAAATACCAAACTTTAAAGGTGTAATGGCAATACCCTTCTTTTTAAATTTATTTTTTTCGTTAAATTTTCTTATGTCCAAATATCTTTTCTTGTAATTAGATTTACTTTCTAATTTTTTAAATATTTCATTAATGACATTATCTTCAACAGTCATTCCATAATGTGTTACATTTCTTTTGTCTTTTTGATAAAAATTTTTCTTTCTAACTTCTATAGGATCTTTTTTTAAATACCTCGCGATATTATCTATAATATTTTCAATAGCCATCATCCCTTGATTTCCACCAAAGCCTCTAAATGCAGTTGAGGTTGGAATATTTGTTTTACATAAATTATTTATTATCTCGATATCTGAAATATAATATGCATTGTCCACATGAAGCAAAGCTCTCTCGTTTATTGCTGCTGATAAATCAGGTGACATTCCACAATTAGAAGATAAATTTATTTTTAATCCTTCAATGATACCTTCATCATTAAAACCAACTTCATATTCAGACAAAAATTCATGTCGCTTTCCAGTTAAAATTATATCATCATCTCTATCTAATCTTAATTTAACTGGTTGCCCTGATTTTTTTGCCAATAACGCACAAATACATGCTGTCATGAAATTTGTTTCCTTTCCTCCAAACCCACCTCCAATTCTTCTAACCTCAACATTTATTGAATTACTTTTTTGATTAAACATTTTTGCAATTAGTTGTTGTGTTTCTGATGGATGTTGAGTCGAACTATAAACTAAAAAATTATCATCTTCTTTAGGAACAACAAAAGCTGCCTGGCCCTCTAAATAAAAGTGCTCTTGGCTTCCAGTTGTAAAATTACCTGTTAAATTGTTTTTTGAATTTTTTATTTTTTTAGAAGGGTTACCTTTTTTAACTTTTCTAGGTTTAAATAAAAATTGCTTCTTATTTAAAGCTTCTTTTATTGTGATAACCGGTTTTAAATCTTTATAGGTAATTTTGGCTTTCAATACTGCTTTTCTAGCAAGTTCTGTAGTTGTAGCAGCCACAGCAAATAATGGCTGACCAAAAAACTCTACTTTTTTTTCAGGAAAAATTGGATCACCTTCAAAAACTGGACCCACATCATTTCTACCAGGGATATCACTTTGGGTAACTACTGATATCACTCCTTCACTCTTTTTTACTTCAGTTAAGTCTATATTTTTGATTATTGCATGAGCTTTTTTACTTAAACCAATAGCACCATAAATTGTATTGTTTGGTTCATTAATATCATCAGTGTACTCAGCATATCCACTCACATGCTTATAAGCACTATCATGTGGTCTTATTTCCTCAATATAGTTCTCTTTACTCATTTAATTTACTCTTGATAACTTATTAGAATTTATTTCTAAAAAACATTTCATCAATAAATTTTTTGCTATCTCTAGTCTGTATTCTTTGCTAGCTCTCATATCTCCAATAGGACTTAAATCTTTTTCTAAATAATTTTTTGCTAGATCAAAAGTATTGATGGTAAGAGGCTTGTTTTTAAGAATTTTTTCGCATGCCTTAGCTCTTTTTGGTACAGCAGCCATGCCTCCATATGCAATATAAACCTCTTTAATTTTATTGTTGTTAATTTCAAAATTAAAAGATCCACAAACAGATGAAATATCATCATCAAATCTTTTTGAGATCTTAAATGCTTTAAAAATATTTTTCTTAAAAAGCGGTATTTTTATTGAGTGAATAAATTCATTCTTTTTTAATTTAGTTTTTCTGTAATCAAGGAAAAAATTATTTAAAGGAAAAACTTTTCTTTTATTAAAACTTTGAATTAAAACCTCAGCATTTAAAGATAATAGAATTGGTAATGAGTCTCCAATTGGAGATGCTGTTGCAATATTGCCGCCTATAGTTCCAACATTTCGAATTTGAACAGAGCCGTATCTCTTTAAAACCAAATAAAAATCTGGATAGTATTTTTTAATTTCTTTTTCAAATTTTATTAATGGTGTAGCGGAACCAACTTCTAAATAATTTTTACTTACCTTTATAAAATCTAATTCGTTAATTTCTTTTAAATCAATTATAAATGGAATTTCTTTTCTTTCTTTTGTAACTTTTAAAGATAAGTCGGTTCCACCAGCAAGAAAACTAAAATTAGAATGTTTTTTAATTATGTTTTTTAAATCTTTGATATTTTTTGGTGAAAAATAAATTTTATCATCTTTTTTAATATAAACATTTTTGGGTTTAATTTTTTTTAATTGCTGAATAACTTTATTTTTATTTTTAGAAAATTGATCATTCTTATTTATCTTATTTAAACTTTTGGCAGCATCAATTATTGGTCTATAACCAGTGCAACGACATAAGTTACCTGATATAGAATCTGTTATTAATTCATTGTTAAGACTTTTATTATTTTTAAACATTGAAAATAAAGACATAACAAATCCTGGGGTACAGAAACCGCATTGGGAACCATGAAATTTTACCATCGCATCTTGCACTGGGTGAAGTTTTCCATTTTGAGAAACTAAATCTTCAACAATTATAAGTTGCTTACCATTCAATGATGGGACAAATGAAATACAAGAATTAATTGCTTTATATTTAATTTTATTATTGACTAATTCGCCTAAAACAATTGTACATGCACCACAACCACCCTCTGAACATCCTTCTTTAGTTCCAGTCTTTTTTAATTCAGTTCTAATATAACTAAGTAATGTTTGATTTGGATCAGGATTTTTAATTTCTATAAGCTTATCATTTAACAAAAATTTAACAGAACTCGATATCACTTAACTACCTCTATAAGTAGAATAACTCCAAGGTGAGACAAGTAAAGGAACATGATAATGCTGTGAGGGATCTGAAATACCAAATCTTATAACAACGTCGTCCAAGAATGGTAAATCGCTAGCTGAAGATGTATTTTTAAAATAATCACCAATATGAAAAACTAATTCGTATTTACCCTTAATAAAAACGTCTCCCTCTGCTAATGGGGAATTGGCTCTACCGTCGTCATTGAGTTTTATTGATGTTAATTTTTTTCGTTCTGAGTTATTAATATAAAACAAGTCAACCAAAATACCTTTGCCAGGTTTACCAGAATATACATCTAAAACATGAGTTGTTAGCTTTGTCATAAAATTATAGTATCATTTAATTTCAAACTTAAATTATTTAAAGTTATATGAGAACAATAGATAACATTAACGATCTAAACAAGTCTGATTTTTTGTCTGTATTTGGTAATGTTTTTGAAAAAACTGAATCAATTGCTGTGGAAGCTTTTGAGTCAAAACCATTTAAAAACTTTGAAGATATTGTGTTTAAAATGCTTGATATTTATGAAAATTACGAAAAGAATAAAATTTTAGTGATTTTAAATGCACATCCTGAGCTTGCTGTAGCAAAAAAAATGACCTCTGAATCTATATCAGAACAAGCCTCTGCAAAATTAAACCAATGTTCTAATGATGAATATGAGGAATTTAAAAAATTAAATTCAGAATATAAAAAAAAGTTTAATTTTCCTTTTATAATTGCCGTAAAAGGTAAAGATAAACATGAAATACTTATGAATTTTAGACAAAGAATACAAAGTGATGTAGAAAGTGAATTCCTTGAAGCAAAAAAACAAGTAAAAAAAATCGCAACCTTTCGTTTGAATGAAATAAACAAAAAATGAAAAAATTTATAAGTGCAAAAATGATTAACTTAGCAGATCCAAGAATTGGATCTAAAATTATATTTAAAACTGATGATTTTTTTGCAGCTGCTCATAGAATTTTAAACATCGAAACTCCAGTTTTTAAAGATGGACTATTTGACAAACATGGTAAATGGATGGATGGATGGGAAACAAAGAGAAGAAGATCAAAAGGTTTTGATTATTTAATTTTAAAACTTGGTAAACCTGGAAAGATATTTGATATAGACATTGACACAACACACTTCAATGGAAACCAGCCCACACATGCTTCTTTAGAGGGCTGCTTAAGTAAAACAAAGCCCAATAACAAAACAAAATGGATTTCTTTACTCAGCAAAAAAAAACTTGGGCCAAGCCGAAACCATAGCTTCAAATCAAACAACAAATCTGTTTTTAATTATATAAGACTTAACATTTTTCCAGATGGTGGAGTTGCAAGATTAAGACTTTATGGAAAAATTGAAATGGAGAAAAACTTTTTAAGTAAAAAAACTATCAACCTTACATCTGTTTTAAATGGCGCTTCAATTATTGGTTGTAATAATGAACATTTTGGCAGAGCTGAAAATGTCATAGCGCCTGGTAAAGGAAAAAATATGGGAGATGGTTGGGAAACAAGAAGAAGTAGAGGAAAAAACTTTGATTGGCTTATAATAAAATTTGGAAAACCAGGATTAATAAAAAAATTAGAGATAGATACCCATCATTTTAAAGGAAACTATCCAGATAGTTGTTCAATTCAAACTTCAAATATTTCAAAAAATCTGTCCAATAAATCAATTGTCAATAATTCAAAAAATTGGAAGT
This sequence comes from uncultured Pelagibacteraceae bacterium, assembly GCA_902556065.1. Taxonomy (GTDB): domain Bacteria; phylum Pseudomonadota; class Alphaproteobacteria; order Pelagibacterales; family Pelagibacteraceae; genus Pelagibacter. The sequence goes on along the minus strand of CACDUV010000008.1, from coordinate 15,908 downwards.
TTATTTTAAATAAGTCAAAACTATCAGCTCACAAGAAACATATTTTTAAAAAATTCCTAATTAAAAGAAGTAAGGAAAATTATCTTAAAATAAATATCTATCCAGATGGTGGAATTTCAAGAATAAGGGCATTCGGAAATTTTGTGAAATGAAATTAATAAAAGCAAAAAAAATAACTAAAAAAAATTTTTCTAAATTTGGTCAATTAATAGATACATCTAAAAAAAATCCTATAAATATTAATGATGGTTATGCAAAAAGATTTGATAATTTAATCAATATAGATACTTCTAAAAAAAAAGGAAAAGCAATAGTTAGTATTTTTAAAGCAAAAAAAAGAAGGTTTCCTATGAAAATTGACATGATGGAAAAACATCCTTTAGGAAGCCAAGCCTTTATACCAATGGAGGATACAAAATTTTTAGTATTTGTAGCACCAAGAGGAGATAAACCAGATGTAAATAAAATTCAATCCTTTGTAGTCCCCAAACAAACTGGCGTAAATTACAATGCTGGTATTTGGCACTTTCCACTTATTTCTATGAAAAATATGAATTTTCTAATTGTTGATAGAAAGGGAAAAGGTAACAATCTTGTAATTTATAAATTTAAAAAAGATAAAATTATTTTAAAAAAATGAAAAAAAAATATCCAAGAGATTTGGTAGGATATGGTTCCAAAAAAGTAAAGGTAAGATGGCCTGGTAATGCTAAGTTGGCTTTACAATTTGTACTTAATTATGAAGAAGGAGCTGAGAATTGTACCCTTCATGGTGATAAAACTTCAGAAGTATTTTTATCAGAAATTATAGGAGCAAAACCAATTAAAGGACGACACCTAAATATGGAGTCAATTTATGAATATGGATCAAGAAGAGGCTTTTGGAGAATTCACGATTTATTTAATAAAAAAAAAATTCCACTTACTATTTTTGGAGTTGGTATGGCCTTAGAGAGAAATAAAGAAGTTTGTTCAGCTATAAAAAAAGCAAATTATGAAGTTGCTAGTCACGGGTGGCGATGGATTGATTATCAAAATGTATCAAAGAAAAAAGAAAAGAATGATATGAAACTTGCAATAAAATCTATGAAAAAAATTTTTGGCACTCAACCTGCTGGTTGGTACACTGGCAGGTGTAGTACAAATACTTTAGATTTAGTAATTGATAATGGTAATTTTTTATACTGTAGCGATACATACAGTGATGATCTTCCTTATTGGATAAAAAAAGGTAATAAAAAACAACTCATGGTTCCTTACACACTAGATAACAATGATATGAGATTTGCAACCAATCAAGGTTTTAATTCAGGTGAACAATTTTATAATTATTTAAAAGATAGTTTCGATGCTCTTTATGAGGAAGGAAAAACCTCACCAAAAATGATGTCTGTTGGCTTGCATTGTAGATTAATTGGAAGGCCTGGTAGAATACAGTCGCTTAAAAAATTTTTAAATTATATTCATAAATTTAGGGATATTTGGATTTGCAAAAGAGTGGATATAGCAAAGCATTGGATAAAAAATTATAGTTAAAATTTTTATTATTGTTCTGCAGCTATAGAAGTATAATGAGCAACTGCCTCTATTTCCTCATCAGTTAGTATACCCTCCATTGCAGGCATTACTCCTATACCGTTTCTAACTGCCATTATAATTCTTTGAATATCAGGTCTGATTTCATTTAAATTTGGACCAACCATTGCGTTCGATCCAGCATCTGAGAGCATATGGCATGCTGCACAATTACCAGCTCCTAGAAAAATTTCTTTTCCTTTATTAAATAATTCATCAGCATTAACATAAATATTTGATGAAAAGAGCATTATAAAGAAAGCTATAAAATATTTTAAAAATAATTTTTTCACTATAAATTTGGTATCATAAATAAAAAAAACTAAAAAGATAAATTTCTTTAATGAAAAAACAGATCAAAAGAACAATTTTAGAACAGGCAAGAGACTGGTTCGAATCTGATAGAAAAGTAATACTTGCAAGAGTAATACAAACATGGGGTTCTTCTCCTTGCCCAGTTGGAAGTAATATGATTGTTAACGACAAAGGCGAATTTTTTGGATCTGTTTCTGGGGGATGTGTTGAATCAAATGTAATAGAAGAATGCTTAGATTTGTTAAAAAATAATAATTCATTTAAGCAATTAGAATTTAAAGTATCTGATGACAACGCCTGGAATGTGGGCCTTGCCTGCGGAGGTGAAATCAAAATTTATATTGAGAAAATAAATTCATGAAATTAGAAATACTCAATAAAATAATTCAAAAAAAATCTTCTAGTCAAAATTTTGCTTTACTTACAAATCTGACAAATGGAAATAGTGAAATTTTTGAATTTGGTAAATTATTAAGTATCGATTTTGAGAATTATAAAAAACAAATAGAGAATTATCATAGTTTAAAAAAAAATGGAGTAATTGATGGTACTCAAATATTCATTCAAAATTTTACAAAACCAATAGAGGTTATTATAGTAGGAGCAGTTCATATTGCTCAATATTTAGTTGATTTATTTGAAAATCTGAATTTTGTAATCACAATAGTTGATCCTAGAAAATTTTTTATTACTGACGAAAGATTTCCAAATGTAAAAATTATAAATGATTGGCCTGAAGAAATTTTTAAGAAATTAGAAACAGACTCTAATAATGCTTTAATCACTTTAACTCATGATCCAAAAATAGATGATCCAGCATTAAAGCATGCACTGAAAAATAAATTTTTTTATATTGGGGCGCTTGGAAGCAAAAAAACTCATACCAAAAGATGTCAAAGATTAAAGGAGAGTGGATTTACTGAAGAAGAAATAGCTTCCATACACGGCCCAATAGGCATTAAACTTGGAGGAAAATCTGGTCCTGAAATAGCTCTCTCAATTGTTTCTCAACTTGTTCTGGAGTCTAACAAATTATTATTGAACTCTCAAAAATAAAAAAATAAATTGATTAAATGAAAAAGGGTTACGTTGTTTGTGTTTACGAAAATATAAAAGACCAAGAACTTTTAAATAATTATGCATCAAAATCAAAAAGTGCTGTTGATAAATATAAGGGTATTTTTTTGGTAAGAGGAGGAAATAAGATTACAACTGAAGGAAAAGAATTTGTTAGAACAGTAGTGATCGAATTTGAAACATTTGATATAGCTAAAAATTTTTTTTACTCAGAAGAATATCAAGCTGCACATGCTATCTTAGCTAATAGTGTTATTAGAAATCATCAAATAATCGAAGGCACTTAATATTGTATTGGCTCGGGATCAATACTTCTCCATAAATACCAAGTAGCAACTGAACAATATGGTGAAAATCTTTTATTCAGTAACCTTACGTAAGATTCTGGTGGTAAATACTTCTTATTATAATTTTTTGAAATAGCTCTTAATAAACCAATATCTTGTATAGGCCAAATATTAGGACGATTGTAAGTAAACAATAAAATCATTTCAGCTGACCATCTTCCAATTTGTCTTAATTTAGAAAGATAAATTATAGCATCTTCATCTGACATGCTTGGAATTATTTTTGGATTAAATGTTTTGCTTAATACTTGTTCTGCTAAACTTTTTATACCTTTTACTTTTTGTCTACTTAATCCACAGCTTTTTAATTGAGAGCTAGAGAGTTTGCTAACTGTTTTTGCATTAATTTTATTTTTACACTTTTTTTTAAACTTTAAAAAAACTGAGTTAGCAGCAGCTACACTAATTTGTTGACCAATAATACTTTTGCAAAGCGAGAAAAAAACATCTCTTCTTGATGTAAGAACAGTTTCTGATGGTGACTTATATTTTTTTATTAAAGAAGACATAATTTTATCTTTTTTGGACAGATATTTTTTGGCTGTGTTCCAGTATGGAGGAATTTTACTCATGACGTGAAACAGATAACTTTTTTTTCAAATACATCTCTCTTCTAAATATAATAATAGATGAAACAATAACCAATAAAGCACCCAATAAAGTTTTAGAAGTTGGTACTTCATTCCAAATAAAATATCCAAATATTATTGCAAATACTAATCCAAGATATTTTAAAGGAGAAACCAAACTCACTTCTGAATATTTATATGATTGTGATAGCCATAAATTTGCAAGACCACCTAATATACCAACCATTGATAGCAAAAATAAATCAAGTAAAGTTGGCAAGATCCACCCCTGATAAAAAGATAAAAAACTTAGAAGCATTATCGAGAATGAAAAGAAAAAACTAATTAACCAGGCAGGCTCGGTTGAGGATAATTTTCTTATAGCGATAGCAACATAAGATAGACCTAAGCAAAAAATAATTGGATAAATATAATATAAATTTAAAGAGCTAAAGCCCGGTTCAGTTATGAAAATTATACCAACAAATCCAACTAAAACCGCTAACCATCGATAAAGGCCTACTTTTTCATTTAATAAAAAAATTGAAAATATAGTTATAAATATTGGTGCTGCAAAAGAAATACTTACAACTGTTGCTAAAGGTAAATTTCTTAATGCTACAAATATAGAAACCAAAGCAATTAATCCTGCCAAACATCTTTTAAAATGAAGAAATGGTCTAGTTGTTTTATAAAAATCTAAATATCTGTCTTTAGGAATAAGAAATAAAATAGGAATTATTCCACAAAATCCTCTAAAAAATAATACTTGTCCAACAGGATAATCATCAGACCATTTAACAATCACATCCATAAGTGAAAATGCACATACCGATATGAACATGTAAAAAAAGCCTAATTGATTTTTTGATAGCATATGATTAACTCTAAATTAATTAAGTTAATAATCAATGGAAATAGCAATTTTAGGCTTAGGATGTTTTTGGGGACCAGAAATTAAGTTTGGTAAACTTGATGGAGTTATAAAAACAGAAGTAGGTTATTGTGGAGGTAACAATGCCGAAACAAATTACAAAGAAGTATGCACGGGCACAACAAATCATGCAGAAGTGGTTAAGTTAAATTTTGATCCTAAGGTAATATCTTACGAGAAAATTCTTGAATATTTTTTTGAAATTCATGACCCAACTACCTTAAATTCTCAAGGACCAGATTTTGGAACTCAATATAGAAGTGAAATATTTTATTTAAATGATCAGCAAAAAATTATTGCTGAAAAAATGATAGAAAAAGAAAACCTCAAATTATCAGGAAAAGTTGTAACTAAAACTTCTTTAGTTAAAAACTATTGCCCAGCTGAAGAGTATCATCAAAGATATTTGGAAAAAAGATAAAATGTCTTTGGTTGATACAAATTGGTTAGAAAATAATATTGGTAAAGTAAAAATTATTGATTGTTCATGGCATATGCCTCAAACTCAAAGAAACGGTTTTGACGAGTATAATAAAGAACATATTCCAAATGCTATTTTTTTCGATTTAGACAAAAATTCTAAATTAGATACTGATTTACCTCATATGCTAACTGATAGTAAATCTTGGGAAAAAATAATGAGCAACATGGGTATAGAAAAAAATGATAGAATAGTAGTTTACGATAACTCTGATGTTATTAGCTCTTGCAGATGTTGGTACAATTTAATTTTTTATGGTCATGATCCTAAATTAGTTCATATTCTAGATGGTGGATTAAAAAAATGGAAAATAGAAAATAAATCTACAGATAACAAAAATGTAACCACTCAAACTTCTACGTATACATGTAAAGAAAGTATAGAACTTGTTAAAAATAAAAAACAAATAGATGAAAATATCGATAAGCAAGAATTTTATGTTGTTGATGCAAGAAGTAGAGAAAGATTTGAAGGCAAAGTTGTGGAGCCAAGAAAAGGTCTAAGAAGTGGATCAATAAAAAATTCTTTTTGTTTACCCTTTTCTGAATTAATAAATGAAGACCACACTTTTGTAAGTAAAGACAAAATAATGGAAAAATTTAAGTCTTTTAAATTTGAACAGGATAAAAATATAGTATTTTCATGTGGTTCTGGAGTGACCGCAAGTGTATTGGCACTAGCTTATTCTTTAATAAATGCTAAATATATGCCGACTATTTATGATGGCTCTTGGGCGGAGTATGGAAAAAACTAAAATATGAAAACATCTACAAAAATAACAAGTATAGTAATTATATTCTTCTTAATCATTGCTACGGTGATCATAGGTCGAACAATGATTGGAAATCATTTTAAGAAAAAATTTAGTAAAAGACCTCCTCCTGGAATAATTGTAACTACTACTCAAGAAAGAGTTTTTGAAAATGTTGTTAGTACCTATGGGACTGCAGCTCCAGTTAAAACACAGTCATTTAAGGTTGAAAAGTATGAAATTCTTAAATCAATAAATTTTAACAAAAAGGTTAAAAAAGGTGATGTTATTGCTAATCTAAAAAATAGAAAAATTATCGCTCAATTTGATGGAGTTATTGGAAAAAGGGAATTCTCTGAAGATTTAGAAGTATCAAAATCTTCTTTATTAATTAATCTTGAGGATACTAGCTCACTATATTGTGATGTTGATATACCTGAAATTTTTGTTCCATTTATAAAAGTTGGTTTGCCTGTTGATATAAAATTCTCAGGATACAAAAATAAAATTTACAAAGGTGAAGTTGACTCTTTCGCAAGCAGAATAAGTCAAGACACCAGATCTTTAGCTACAAGAATAAAGATGGACAATAAATCTGGAGAAATATTACCAGGTTCATTTTTAGAAATTTCAATTAAGTACAATGTAAGAGATGGTTTAAGTGCACCTGATACAAGCACAATAGTCGAAGGTGAGAATATATTTATATATAAAGTTGACGAAAAAAATAAAGTAATGAAAACAAACGTTACTATAGGTGATAGATATTTAGGATTTGTAGAGATTTTAGATGGATTAAATAAAGGTGATAAAATTGTTGCAGAGGGAACAAAAAAAGTTAGACCAAACTTAACAATCAGACCTATTGAAAAAGGTGCAAAGAAAAAACAAGGAAATTCTGGCTGGGGTAAAAAAAAGGGATCCAAAAAAGCTGAAGAAAAAAAAGGTAAATTTGATTGGTTAAAAAATATTTTTAAAAAATCTGAAAAAGAAAAAAAATAGTTAAATGTATATAACCGAAGTTAGTATTAAACGTCCTGTTGTTGCTTGGGTAATGTCTTTAATACTGATTATTTTTGGGATATTTGTATTTGCAGAGCTACCTGTTCGAGAACTTCCAGATGGAATACAGCCCCCCGTAGTTCAGGTTCAAACAGATTATAAATCAGCATCAGCAGAAATTGTTGACGAAGAAATAACGCAAAAACTTGAAGATGTTATAGGCGGTGCAGAAGGTATTAAAAACATAGACTCTAGCTCTTTGAATGGAAGAAGTAGAATTAATATTCAATTTAATACTGATATAGACTTAGACGACGCAGCAAATGACATTAGGGAAAGGGTTGCGCGTGTTGTTGATAATTTACCTAGCGAAGCTAATCCACCCCAAATTCTAAAGCAAGCGGCAGGTTTTACGACTACTATGTGGGTAGCACTTACATCTCCTACATGGAACGATCTAGATCTAGGAGATTATGCTGAAAGATATCTTATAGATGCATTTTCAAGTGTTCCAAATGTTGGTAGAATTTTAGTTGGTGGACTAAGAGAGCTGAGTGTAAGAGTTTGGATAGATCCTATCAAATTAGCAGCCAATAACCTGACAATTCAAGAAGTTGAAAGAGCTTTAAGAAATGAAAACCTTAATATTCCTGCTGGTACGTTAGAAGCAAATAATAAAGATTTAACTTTAAATATAGATAAATCTTATTCAAACATAGATACAATTAAGCAACTTCCTCTTAGAAAAAATAAAGACAAAGTAGTAATACTATCTGATGTAGCAAATATTGAGTTTGGACCTGTTTCAGAAAAAACTTTATTCAAAGCACAAAGTAAAAATGCACTAAACCTAAAAACTGTTGGAATTGGTATTTATGCAAAAAGTGGAGCTTCAACAGTAGAGTTATCAAATCAAATTAAAGTTAAAATAAAAGAGCTTAATAAATCACTACCAGATGGATTAAATTTGGAAATAGCTTTTAATAGAGCAACATATATTGGTGCTGCAATCGAAGAAGTTTACAAAAGTTTAATTATTGCTTTTATTTTAGTGGTTTTAATAATTTATCTTTTTCTTGGAAATCTTAAAGCTGTCATAGTACCAGCTGTAGCTCTTCCAGTTAGTTTGATTGGTTCATTTCTTGGATTATACATTTTTGATCTTTCAATAAATATTTTTGTATTATTAAGTTTTATTTTAGCAATAGGAATAATTACTGATGACTCTGTAATTATGACTGACGCTATTTATACGAGAATAGAAAATGGTGAAACACCGTTAGTCGCTGCTTACAAAGGTTCAAAACAAATTACTTTTGCTATTATTGCAACTACTTTAATTTTAATTGCAGTGTTCTTACCACTAATTTTTATTAAAGGAATATCTGGAACATTATTCAAAGAGACAGCAATAGCATTATCATTTTCGATTGTAGTATCATCTTTTGTTGCACTAACTCTATCTCCAATGCTTGGAAGTAAGTTTTTAAATAAAAAAGAAAAAATTAATTTCTTCGTTAAAAAATTTAATAATGCATTTAAATCTTTTACTGGATTTTACATAGATTCACTTAAGTACTGGATAAATAGACAAAAAACTATTTCGATATTTATTATTTTTATAATTGCAGCATCTGCATACCTTTTTAATTTTTCAAAAAAAGAATTATTACCTATGGAAGACAGAGGTTCATATTTAATAATAGGATCAACAGATGAAGGTAGTTCATTTGAGTATACTCAAGAAAAAGCTCAGATAATTGAAAGTAGAATATTAAGATTATTACAGGCGGAAGATAGCCCATATGATAGACTAATTATGAGAGTTCCTGGCTTTGGTAGATCTGCAACGACTTATAACACTTTTATAATCATTGCTTTACTTGATGAATGGAAAAATAGAGAAAAAAATAGTCAAACTGTATTAAGAGAAGCTATTGGACAAGTAGTTTCAGTTCCAGAAACTTTTGCTTTTCCAATATCCCCACAAGGAATAAGAGTTTCAAGCTACAATAAACCAGTACAAATGGTTATTTATGGAACGAGCTATGAGGAATTAGAGGACATTCAAAAAAGTGTACTTAGAGAATTAAGACAAAATAGAAACATGTTCAGAATTGAGAGTGATTACACAAAAAACAAACCTGAAGTAAAATTAATCACTAACAAAAATCGAGCCAATGACTTAGGTGTATCTACAGAGAATATTGGTAGAACTCTTGAGACACTTTATGGAGGAAAAAGAGTTACTTCCTTTAGTAAGGAAGGAAGAGAATACCCTATAATCTTACAGCAATATTTAGCTGATAGGCGTGACCAAGACGGTTTATCAAAAATATTTGTAAGATCCGAAACAACAGGAAAGCTAGTTTCTGTCGCAAGTCTTGTGGAATTTGAGGAAAAAGGGACTGCGGAGGCATTACCAAGATACAATAGACAAAGAGCTGTTACAATTTCAGCTGCACTTTCAGAAAATTATACCCTTACTGAAGCTGTTAAATATTTAGAAGATGTAATGATAAAAGTTGCACCCCAAAACCAGATTACTTGGAAAGGAAAATCAGAAGAATTAAAAGAAACAACAAATGAAATATATTTAATTTTTGCTTTAGCTTTATTGACTGCTTATTTAGTAATGGCAGCAACATTTAACTCTTTTATTCACCCTTTCATAATTATTTTGACGGTTCCTTTAGCTGTATTCGGTGGTTTAGTATTTATTTTATTTTTAAACAGTTCAGTCAATATTTTTTCACAAATTGCCCTTATCATTCTTATTGGTATTTCAACAAAGAATAGTATTTTAATCGTCGATTATACAAACCAAATAAGAACAACAGGTGTTAAAATTCAAGAAGCAGTATTGAAAGCCTGTAAGCTAAGAATAAGACCTATCATAATGACATCATTAAGTACTATGATTGCAATGATACCTTTAGTTATAGGAAATATAGGTCCTGGTGCTGGTGAAGGATCAAGATTAGCTGTTGGTGCAACTATTTTAGGTGGAATGATTATATCAACGTTCTTTACTCTATATGTAACTCCTACAATGTATTTGGCATTAGCGAAAAATACTAAGCGAATTGATGCAGTGGATATAGAACTCAAAAAACAATTAAATTAAAAAATAATATACTTACTTGTAGTCAATTTATTTTTACAATTTGTTAATTGTTTTTTGTAAAGATTGGACTGTTTTTCAACCCTTTTAGCTAAATTAATAACCTTGTTATTTTTTTTATAATTTTTGTAATTCCCCCACCCCTCGTGATATGCAACATATTGTCTAAAAGCATCTTTCTTTGAAACTTTTAAAATTTCCTCAGTTTTGTTTGTGTACCAACCAATAAAATCTACACTATCTTTAAATCTTGTTCTTGTTGCAAATTTATTTCCTGTTTCTTCTTTATATTGTTTCCAAGTACCTTTGACTGCTTGCGAATATCCAAAAGAACTAGAAGGTCTTTTGTATGGGATAACTTTAAAAATTTTTTGTCTTGGAGGTTTTGCTAACCTATCAAAGCTAGATTCCATCTTTATTATAGCTAATTGTAAATACACGGGTGTGCCCCACTTTGCTTCCGTTTTTTTAGCATGCTTGTACCACAAATACCTTTCGTTAAATATTGAGCAACCATCTGCGGTGTTAGATGGAATTGATGAACAAGCAGAAAGTAAAATCAAATTAAATAATAAAAAAAAATATTTATATTTTTGGAAAAAATATTTCATTAATCTTGTAGTTTTATTTATCAAATTAATTTAAAAGGTAAAAGATGAGTTATTTAGTTTTAGTTAGACACGGTCAAAGTGTTTGGAATTTAGAGAAAAAATTTACTGGATGGGTAGACGTTGATTTGACAGAAAATGGTAAATCAGAGGCAAAAAAAGCAGGTAAATTAATTAGTAAAAACAACTTATTAATTGATCATTATTTCTCTTCTGTTCAATTAAGAGCTAAAAATACATTAAAAATTATTCAAGAAGAATTAAAGGATAACAAAATTCCTACTGAAGCATGGGAATTAAATGAAAGACATTATGGTGCGCTTACTGGGCTTAACAAGGATGAAATGAGGATAAAATTGGGAGAAGATAAGGTTCATCAGTTTAGAAGATCTTGGGATTTAAGACCTGATCCTCTTAACAAAGAAAACCAATACCATCCATCAAACATAGAAATCTATAAAAATATACCTCAAGATAGAATGCCTAGTACAGAGTCTCTTAAAGATACATATGAAAGAGTAATAGATTTTTATAAAAAGAAAATTGAAATCATAAATGATAAAAATATTTTAATATCTGCACATGGAAATTCAATTAGAGCTCTTTGCAAGTACCTATTTAATTTGGATAATAATGTAATCTCAAAATTAGAAATACCAACAGGTAATCCTTTGCTAATAGAAATAAATGAAGAGAAAAAAGTTTTAAGTGCTAAATATTTAGACTCTGATAGAGCTAAAGATCTTTTAGTTTTTTGAAAATTTCTAAATTAGTTAAATGATAAAAATTTTGTTTACTTTCGTATCCATACAAATTTTTTTTATCAATTAATTCAAACCAAATTTTAGAAATTGAAAATTTTTCAATAGTTTCATTTAAAAAAAGCTTTTTATTTAATATTTGACATCCTATGTAAATATAATTTTTCTCTGTTTCCCTATCAATTAAATTGTTTTCTAAATTAAAGTCACATTTCAAATTTTTATCAAAGCTGAAATCTTTATTAGCTAGTAAAAGAATATTTTTTAATTTTTTATTAAAATAAAATTCTTCCATTTTATTAATTTCAATTTCGTATTTTTTGGTCCATAAAGTATCAGGATTAAAAACTATGAAATCATCCTCATTTGAATGCTTAATTAAATTTAAAATTCCACCTCCAGTATCTAAAATTTCTTTTCCATCCTCTATGATTTCAATATCAATATCAAAATTTTTGTCTTTTAAAAATTTTGGAAAATTATCTTTTAAATAAAATGTATTTATTAAAATTTTCTTAATTCCTAAATTTTTTATCAATTGAATACATTTTTCTAACATTGTTACATTATTTATTTCCAACAAAGGTTTGGGTGTATGTAATGTTATTGGTTTCAATCTTTTTCCGTATCCTGCACATAATATTAATGCTGTATTTATTTTCATAATTTAATTAATAAATTCCGGAAAATTATTTTTTAATAAAAATTTCAAATCTTTAAAAATCTTATTGTGTTTTAATCTGTAATCTATCATCTCCCATGCATGAGGAATAAGTTGAATATATTTTTTTTTATCATCTCTAAATGCAAGCCTAGTGAAAATTCCGATAATTTTCAAATTTCTTAGAATTGACAAAATTTCAAAGTCTTCTTTAAATTTTTTTAGGTTAATCTTTTTATTTGTTTTTATATAATAATTAAAAACTTTTTCTTTTAATCTGTTATCAGTTTTCAATCTAACATCATCAATCAATGAAGCTAAATCGTAGGCTTGATTACCAATAAGAGCATCTTGATTATCAATCAAACCAATTTGATTTTCAAAATACATTAAATTTGAAACGTGAAAATCCCTATGTACAAAAGTAACGTTTTTATTATTTAGTTGAGATAACAATTTATTTATCTCATTTTGAAATTTTTTTTTGAATAAAGATTTATTTTTGTTGAATTTTTTTTCTACATACCAATCGCTAAAAAGTTTTGCTTCACTATATAAAATTTTATTTTTATATAATTCAAGTTTGTAATTTTGGTTTAAAAAATTTTTAATTTTTTTAGTTTTAATTTTTTGCAGTTTATTAAGTAAATTAATAATTTTTTTAAAAAATAAATATTTGTTATTTTTTTTATTTTTTAAAACTCTAAATAGTGAAACATCTCCAAAATCCTCAATTTCAATAAAATTTTTTTTATAACTATGGCTGATCAGATTTGGTGCCAATATTCTATTTTTTATTAAAATTTTATTGACAGCATCATAAATTAACAAATTTTTCTTTTTTTCTTTTTTTGCATAAGCAAATATTGAGTTCCTCTTTTTACTTCTATAGAATGTTCTAAATGATGCATCTCCTTTTATTTTTTGCAAATTTTTTGAATTTTTCATTATAGTATATTTTTAATCAATACCTATGATTTCAACACTTCTATTATTTAACTCATTTTCATAATTAAATCTTAATTCTATAACTTTCTCCTGATTATCTTTAATTAATTGTGGCCATTCAACAAAAGTAATCAAATTTTTATCTTTTTCAAATATGTCAAGATCATTTGTATCTCTTTTATTTTTAATCCTAAATAAATCGTAATGTTTTATTTTCTTAGATCCTACTTGATATTCGTTTAACAAATTAAATGTAGGGCTTGTAACTTCTGAAATTGGAAGATCTGAACTTTTTTGAAATGCATTAATCAAATGTTTGATAAATGTTGTTTTACCAACACCCATTTCACCATATAAAAATATAATCTCTCCACCTTGCAAAAAATTTTGAAAACTTTCTGCTAAAACTTTTGTTGTTTCTTCTGAACTTATATCAATCTTGCTATTTTTAATAGCGATAGGCATCTGGTTTGAATGGGCCTTCTGTTCCAACACTTATATAATCAGCTTGTTCTTTTGATAGTTTAGTTAATTTAGCTCCAACTTTTTTCAGATGCAATGTCGCTACTTTTTCATCTAAATGTTTAGGTAAAACATAAACTTTATTTTCATAATTTTTATGATTATGCCAAAGTTCTATTTGGGCTATTACCTGATTAGTAAAAGATGCGCTCATTACAAAACTTGGGTGTCCTGTTGCACAACCTAAATTAACTAATCTACCCTCAGCTAAAAGGATAATTCTTTTTCCACTTGGTAATTCAATTTCATGTACTTGGGGCTTAACTTCTGTCCATTTATAGTTTTTCAATGCCTCAACCTGAATTTCATTATCAAAATGTCCAATGTTACATAAAATTGCTCTATCTTTCATATCTCTCATATGATCAGCAGTAACAATATCTTTATTTCCAGTTGCCGTAACCACTATGTCCGCTCTACTTATAGCTTCTTCCATTAAAACTACTTCATAGCCTTCCATTGCTGCCTGAAGTGCACAAATAGGGTCCGCCTCTGTAACAAGAACTCTAGCACCACTTTGTCTTAAAGATGCTGCACTTCCTTTTCCAACGTCACCGAAACCAGCAACTATTGCAATTTTACCCGACATCATAACGTCAGTAGCTCTTCTGATACCGTCAACTAAACTTTCTCTACATCCGTATAAGTTATCAAATTTAGATTTAGTTACAGAGTCATTAACGTTTATTGCAGGAACTAAAAGAGAATTATCTTTCTCCATTTTGTTTAATGCTTTAATTCCAGTTGTAGTCTCCTCTGAAACACCTTTTATATCTTTCATTAAATCTTTATACTCATTGTGCATGATAGCAGTTAAATCTCCCCCATCATCTAATAACATGTTTGGTTTCCAGTCAGGTTTTCCAACAATTGTTTGTTTAATACACCACAAGTATTCTTCCTCTGTTTCGCCTTTCCAAGCATAAACAGGAATTCCAGCTTTTGCTATTGCTGCTGCTGCATGGTCTTGTGTAGAAAATATATTACAAGATGACCATCTTACTTCTGCTCCAAGATCTGCTAATGTCTCAATTAGTACTGCTGTTTGGATAGTCATATGAAGACATCCAATAATTCTAGCACCTTTTAAGGGTTTTTTTTTAGAATACTCTTCTCTTAATGCCATTAAACCAGGCATTTCGCTTTCTGCTATAGAAATTTCTTTTCTTCCAAATTCAGCCTGAGAAATATCTTTTACTTTAAAATCATCCATAGCGAGTTTTATACAGTGAAGTTCTATTTTATCAACTAAAGATTATAAACTAGGAAATTTTATTTCTATCAATGCTCCCTGCTTATCTAGCCTATTGGATGCTTCAATTTTCCCATCATGAAGTTCAACTAAATTTTTTACAATATTGAGACCTAGTCCTGAATGCTCACCAAAATTTTCTGGTCTATTACTGTAAAAACGATTAAAAATTTTTGAAGTATCTTTCTCTTTAAATCCTTGTCCTTCATCTAAAATTTTAACTGTAACTTTTTTTTCTAATCCATTCGAAACGTTTACAATTACCTCACTACCATCGTTGCTAAATGAAATAGAATTATCTAATAAATTAGCAACAATTTGTTCAATCCTATTTTCTATTCCATTAATAAGGTACTCTGACTTTCCATCGTTTTGATAGTTTATACTTATATTTTTTTTAAATTTATAAATATTATTATAATCATCAACAACAGATTGGATAATTGGCTGTATATCTAATTTTTTCATTTGCTCTTTACTAAGAGCAACTTCATCTTTCAACATTTGTGAATAATCTGTAATTAATCTTTCAATTCTTTGTACATCATGAGTAAGAATATCTAAAAGCTTGGTTCTTTGATTTATATCTTTTGTATCTTTTAAAATTTCCGACGCGCTTTTTAAAGAAGCTAATGGATTTCTTATTTCATGCACTAAATCTGTTGAAAAATTTTCTGCATGAGAAATTCGTTTTTGCAATTCATTAGTCATATCCTCCATTGAACTGGATAATAATCCTAATTCGTCATTTCTATTCTTTAAATTTTCAATTCCTGTTTTGCCAGGATTTTTTTCTTTTACTTTGATTGTGTATCCAACTAAGTTTTGAATTGGTTTAATAAAATATCTACTAAGTACAAAAGAAAAAATTAGAATTACAAAACCAACAGATATTGCTGTTCTAATTACAAATGCTCTTCTCTCATCTATAGCTATCTTAATCTCATTAGCGTTTTCTGAGATAACTATAAAACCTAAATT